>DBUL01000037.1:8892-25843 GCA_002307905.1 Rhizobiaceae bacterium UBA1291 | reverse complement strand
GAGCGCCGAACGCCCTGAGCCTGAAGCGAAGGGCAAGATAATATCGCGCGGCGAGACGTTTTGTCCGGGCTTCGATCTTGTGTTAGCCTGTGCACGGCAATTCCGTTGGGAGCAATCCATGAACAAGCCAGTTCACGTCACGATCGGCGAGCCCTTCGACAGTTTCATCGACAATCAGGTGGAGAGTGGCCGGTTCGAGTCGGCCCAGGCCGTTGTCGAAGCCGGATTGCGCCTGCTCGAAGAGGAACAGGCGAGACTCGAATGGTTGCGCAACGCACTCATTGAGGGCGAGAACAGCGGCGAGGCGCGCCCTGTTGATCGGGACGAGTTCAAGGCACGCATGCGTGAGAAGCATACGCGATGAGCGGCCACCGTCTGCGTCCGTCCGCCGAGGCGGACATGGATGCAATCTGGGAATACACCTGCCGCACATGGTCTGCAGATCAGGCAGACCGATACATCGATGATCTGTTCGATGCGTTTGAACTTCTCGGTGAGGCACCCGGCCTGGGGCAAGAGGCTTTTGCGGTGGCGGCCGGCTACAGGCGTTTGCGGGTCGGTCACCATCTGGTCTTCTACAGGTCTGCCGGCGTGGGTGCTGTGGACATCGTCCGTGTCCTGCATGAAAAAAGCGATGTCAGCCGACATCTTGGCGAAGAATAATGCCCCCAAAGATCCTCATCAGCGCCTGCCTGCTCGGCCGCCCGGTCCGTTACGACGGCAAGGGCAAGCCGCTGCATCATCCCGCCATCGCCCGCTGGCAGGCCGAAGGCCGGATCGTCGGCTATTGCCCGGAACAGGCCGGTGGCCTGCCCACGCCGCGCCCGCCGGCCGAGATCGAGGGTGGGATGGACGGCGAGGATGTGATCGAGGGCCGGGCGCGGGTGGTCGAGAGCACCGGGCGCGATGTGTCGACCGCCTTCGTCGAGGGTGGCCGCAAGGCGGTGGACTTTGCCAGGGCGAACGGCTGCGCCTTCGCGCTCCTGATCGACGGCAGCCCGTCCTGCGGCTCCGGCTTCATCTACGACGGCAGCTTTTCCGGTGTCCGGCATCCGGGTCTTGGTGTCACGGCGGCCTTCATGCGCCGAGCCGGGATAGCTGTCTATTCCGATCGCGAGATCGACGCCCTGGTCGCGCATCTGGACGGCGGCGCAGAGGCCGCCTCCTGAGCCTGTTCCCATCAATGTAAAAGGCCACCGGCGTTTCCCCCGGCGGCCTTTGTCGTTTTATTGAGCGAAATCTCAGCTGGCGCGGCGCATCTGCTGGGCCAATCCGCCGAGCGCGGCGGCCGAGTGCGAAGCGCCAGCGCCGGAGACGCGGAAGCCGCGGATCAGGTTCAGCAGTTCCTCGGTGTCGTTGGCCAGCGCCTCGGCAGAAGCCGTGGTTTCCTCGGCCATGGCCGCATTGTGCTGGGTCGCGGCGTCGAGCTGGTTCATCGAGGATGAGATCGAGCGCAGCGTGGTGTCCTGTTCGGAAGCCGAGTGCGCGATCTTGGTAACGATGTCGCTCGCCGCCTTGATCTGGTCGGAGATGCGCTTCAGCGCCTCGCCGGCCTCGCCGACCAGTTGCACGCCGTTCTCGACCTGAGACGACGACTTGGAGATCTGTTCCTTGATCTCCTTGGCGGCTGCGGCCGAGCGCTGGGCGAGTTCTCGCACTTCCTGGGCAACCACGGCAAAGCCCTTGCCGCTTTCGCCGGCACGCGCGGCTTCGACGCCGGCGTTAAGGGCCAGCAGGTTGGTCTGGAAGGCGATCTCGTCGATCACGCCGATGATCTTGGTGATCTCGGCCGAGGATTGCTCGATGCCGCTCATGGCGCCGATTGCCTGGGCAACGACCGCGTCGGAACGCGAGGCTTCGGTGCTGACCGAGGTGACGCGCTTGGCGGCTTCATGCGCGCCTTCGGCCGTCTGGCGCACGGCAACCGTCAGCTCATCGAGAGCCGCCGAGGTTTCCTCCAGGTTGGCGGCCTGGCGCTCGGTGCGCTGCGACAGCTCGTTGGAGGCGCGGCGGATCTCTTCCTTCGAGCCGGAAATGTCGACACCCTTGGCATTGACCTTCGCCATGGCGGCCTCGAGATGGGACAAGGCGTCGTTGAAATTGTCGCGAAGGGCGGCATATTTCGGGCCGAGTTCGCCGCAACGCACGGTCAGGTCGCCGCGGGCCAGCTCTTCGAGGGCTGCACCAATGGTCGAGACGACGCGGGCCTGCTGGGCGGCTTCGGCCTGCTGCATTTCGGCATTCTGGTTGCGCTCGGCATCCAGCTCGCGGGATTGTTCCTCCTGCCGGCGGGCCATGGCATGGCGCTCGCGCACCTTTTCCTGCAGCGCTTGCGTCGCCTTGGCCATCATGCCCACTTCATTGCCCATGTCGGTGTGCGGGATGGCAATCGAGACATTCTCGTCGGCAACGGCACCGAGCGCGCCGTGGATGGCGGTCAAGGGCTTGGTGATGCCGCGGATCACGAGATAGGCGGCGATCAGACCAAGGGCGAAGACGGCGCCGCCGACGATCAGCGCAGCTTGGACGCTCGCCATGATCGTGGCGTCGAGATCATCGAGATAGGCCCCGGTCCCGACGGTAATGCCCCAAGGCTCGAAGCCGAGCGAATAGGCGGCCTTCGGATAGAGATCGGTCTCCGGTTGGCCGGGCTTCGGCCAGGCATATTCGGTCCAGTTGCCGCCTGCGCGACCCTTGTTGACGATCTCCATGATGAACTTGTTTCCGGTCGTGTCGGTCAGGTCGGCGAAGTTCTTGCCGACGCCTTTTTTCTCCGGATAGACGACGCGCGTACCGGCAAAATCATAGCCGAAGTAATAGCCGTCCGGCACGAAGCGCATGTCGTTGATCACGTCATAGGCGGCGGTCTGTGCCTGTTCGCGGGAGAGTTCTCCCTTGGACTCAAGGGCATGGTAGCGCTTGAGGACCGAGACCGCCGTCTCTGTCTGCGTGCGCAGCATTTCGTAGCGCTCATGGTAGATTGCGTCGGCTGCGGACTTGATTTGGAAGAAGGTGGCGATCGCGAACGCGATCATCAGGCCACCGATCAAGGCCATAAGCTGTAAAGAGATTCTGACGTTTTTCATGGGATCCCGCCGAGGCTGAATGAGTATGGGACTGCGAGCGGACCGGAATGCCGATCCGCGTCAAGGTCCATTGGGTTGGGAGAATGCGCTTCATACGCCGGAAGGATTGCTGCATCGCAATATTCGGAATTACTATCTGAGAAAATTGTCAATGAACGATAAACATGGGTGATGTCATGCCGTTCGGACCTAGTGAGACTTTAGGCTGAGAAACGCCAAACGCCCCGGTGAGGCCGAGGCGTCTGTCCCGCATTTCCAGCGGTAGGCCCGCTCAGCCCGGATCGTATGGCTGGGTTGGGGCAGGGAAGCCGGATGCGATCAATCGACGCGCAGCTCGAATGTAGTGACGTCGAGGGACTTGGCTGCGGCGGGGTCGGTCAGCGATGCCGCGACGGGTGCCAAGGTCGTGGTCTCTGGCACTGCAGCGGTGGTTGCTTCGACGTCGATTCCATCGGCTGGCCCGACGCTTGCGGCGGCAATGACGCTGCCGTTCGTGGTCCAGCCTTCGGCCTTGCTGATGAAGACGACCGGCGAGCCGCCGAGCCAGGCTTCGGCGCGCTTCAGCTTCTTCTCGCCGTCCATGTCGATGATTTCGGCTGCCTGAGTGCCGGGAGCGATCTGCGGAACATTGTAGGATTTCTCATCCTTCTCGGCTTTCAGCGCAGGGCAGTCCGTGCAGCTGATGACGAAGATGCTGGAGCCAATAGCCCTGGCGCTGCCGACCACCTCGATCGATGACGCCAGTGCCGGGCCGGTGGCGAACAGAAGCGCGGCGGTCAGAATAAGCTTGCGCATGACGAAATCCCCGAATTGCTTTCGAGGAGAGCTTTACGCGGCGATTATTGCCATCCAGTCAGGCCGATCGTTCAAATTTTATCGATCTCGGCTTTTCTGTCGGTTTTCGGGACGTTTCCGGTGTTCAATCCCGGCCGATCGCGCGCCAGCCGATGTCATTGCGGTGGAACTCGTGCTCCCACGTCACCTTCGCCACGCCCGCATACGCATTGGCCTGCGCATCAGCCACGCTGTCGCCCAGCGCGGCCACGCACAGCACGCGGCCGCCAGCGCTCAGCACCTGGCCCTGCGCGTCCAGCGTGGTGCCGGCATGGAACACCTTGGCCGTGGCCGGCACCTGATCCAGTCCATGGATCACTTCACCGGTGATCGGCGTTTCCGGGTAGGGCGCCGCCGCCATCACCACGCCCAGCGNNGCACCCGCCCGCCGGTGGCAACCAACTGGTGATCCTTCAGCGCCGTCCCGGCGTGGAAGACCTTGGCCTTGTCCGTCGCATCCGGCAGCGAACGGATCGGCGTGTTCTTCTCGTAGGCGCCGGGGTAGCCCTTGGAGGCGAGCACCACGGTCAGCGCCGTCTCGTCGCGCCATTCGGCCGTAACACGCTCCAGCGTGCCGGTCGCGGTCGCATGCAGCAGCGCCAGCAGGTCGCTTTCCAGCCGCATCATCAGCACCTGGCATTCCGGATCGCCGAAGCGGACATTGTATTCGATCAGTTCTGGACCCTTCTGCGTGATCATCAGCCCGGCGAAGAACACGCCGGAAAAGGGCGTCCCCATCTCCGCCATGCCGCGCATGGTCGGCTCGATGATCTCCTTCATGGTGCGTTCGACCAGATCAGGGGTCATGACCGGGGCTGGCGAATAGGCACCCATGCCGCCGGTGTTGGGGCCGGTGTCGCCGTCGCCGACTCGCTTGTGGTCCTGTGCGGTCGCCAGCGGCAGAAGCGTCTGGCCGTCGCACAGACAGAAGAAGCTCGCTTCCTCGCCGTCGAGAAAGGCCTCGACCACGACCTCGGCGCCGGCCGCGCCGAAGGCGCCCTCGAAGCAGTCATCAATGGCTGACATCGCCTCTTCGACCGTCATCGCCACGGTGACGCCCTTGCCGGCGGCAAGCCCGTCGGCCTTGATGACGATCGGCGCACCCTGGGCCCGCACATAGGCCTTGGCCTTCGGCGCATTGTTGAAACGCTGATAGGCGCCGGTCGGGATGTCGTAGCGGGCGCAGAGGTCCTTGGTGAAGCCCTTGGAGCCCTCGAGCTGGGCGGCAGCCGCCGACGGGCCGAACACGGCAAAGCCCTCGGCGCGCAATTGGTCGGCAAGCCCGGCGACCAGCGGGGCTTCGGGGCCGACAACGACGAAGTCGATCTCGTGGCCGCGGCAGAAGGCGAGGATTTCGTCCAGGTCGTCCGCGCTGATCGGCACCAGCGTCGCATGTTCCGCGATACCGGGATTACCGGGAATGGCGTAGAGCGTGGTCAGAAGCGGCGACTGCGCCAATTTCCAGGCGAGAGCATGTTCGCGTCCGCCCGAACCGATCAACAGAACCTTCATCGCCCGCCCTCCAAATGCCTTGGGATTAGCTGCGCGGTTAAGGGCAGGGGGGCAAAAGGTCAAGAAAAAACCCGGAACATTTGCATTCCTGTGGAGCGCAGACGCGTTTCCTTGCCTTCGTCGCGTTCGCGGCTATGGTCGCCGCTCGCAAATCTGGAGAATACCTATGGCCGACGACAGCAAATCCATCGCCGCGATCATCGCCTCCGAGGTCAATGCTCGCCCCGAGCAGGTGATCGCTGCCGTAGAACTGCTGGACGGGGGGGCGACCGTGCCGTTCATCGCTCGCTACCGGAAGGAAGTGACCGGCGGCCTCGACGACACGCAGCTGCGCAATCTGGCCGAGCGCCTGACCTATCTGCGCGAGCTTTCCGCCCGCCGCAAGGCGATCGTCGAATCGATCACCTCGCAGGGCAAGATGACCGACGAACTGATGGGCAAGATCTTCAAGGTCCCCACCAAGGCCGAACTGGAAGACATCTATCTGCCCTTCAAGCCGAAACGCCGCACGCGTGCCGAGATCGCTCGCGAAAAGGGCCTGCAGCCGCTGGCCGAGGCGATCTGGGCCAATCGCGCCGCCGATCCGGCAAAGCTTGCCGAAGCCTATCTCACCGCCGAGGTGCCGGACGTGAAAGCAGCGCTCGAAGGCGCCCGCGACATCGTCGCTGAAGCGATCTCGGAAAACGCCGACCTGATCGGCCGCCTGCGCAACGACATGAAGGACCGCGCCATCCTCTATTCCAAGGTGGTCGACGGCAAGGAGCAGGCCGGCGAGAAATTCGCCGACTATTTCGCTCATTCCGAGCGCTGGGCAACCGTTCCCGGCCACCGGGCGCTGGCCATGCTGCGCGGCTGGAACGAGGAGATGCTGACGCTGTCGATCGAGGTCGACAAGGACGATCCGTCGCCGGTCAAGCCGGCGCAGCGCACCATCGCGCTCGCATATGACATCTCCGGTAAAGGACCTGCCGACCAGTGGCTCATGGAAGTCGCCGGCTGGACCTGGCGCGTCAAGCTTTCCGTCTCGCTGTCGCTCGACCTGATGCGTGACCTGCGCGAACGGGCGGAAGAAGAGGCGATCCACGTCTTTGCCCGCAATCTGAAGGACCTGCTGCTCGCGGCCCCCGCCGGCTCGCGCCCGACCATGGGGCTTGATCCGGGCATCCGCACGGGCGTCAAGGTCGCCGTCGTCGACGGCACCGGCAAGGTGCTGGAAACGACCACCGTCTATCCCTTCCCGCCGAAGAACGACATTCGCGGCACCCAGGCCGAACTGGCCGCGCTGATCCGCAAGCACAATGTCGAGCTGATCTCGATCGGCAACGGCACCGGCAGCCGCGAGACCGAACGACTGGTCGCCGACATGCTGGCCCAGTTCCCGGCAACGGCCCCCAAGCCGACCAAGGTCATCGTCTCGGAAGCCGGCGCCTCGGTCTATTCGGCCTCCGAGACAGCCGCCAAGGAATTTCCCGGCCTCGACGTGTCGCTGCGCGGCGCCGTCTCCATCNNCGGCCAGTACCAGCACGACGTCGATCAGGGCCGGCTCGGTCGCTCGCTCGATGCCGTCGTCGAAGACGCGGTGAACGCCGTCGGCGTCGATCTCAACACGGCTTCCGTCCCGCTTCTGGCCCGCGTCTCGGGTCTCGGCGGCTCGATCGCCGAAGCCATCGTCACCCACCGCGACGAAACCGGCCCCTTCCAGAGCCGCAAGGATCTGCTCAAAGTTCCGCGGCTTGGCGCCCGCACCTTTGAGCAATGCGCCGGCTTCCTGCGCATTCCGAACGGCAAGGAACCGCTCGACGCGTCCTCGGTTCACCCCGAAGCCTACGGCGTGGCGAAGAAGATCGTTGCCGCCTGCGGCCGCGACCTGCGCACGCTGATGGGCGACAGCGCCACCCTGAAGGGCCTCGATCCGAAGAGGTTCATCGACGAGCAGTTCGGCCTGCCGACCGTCAAGGACATCATCGCCGAGCTGGAGAAGCCCGGCCGTGACCCGCGCCCGAGCTTCAAGACCGCCACCTTCGCCGACGGGATCGACGAGATCACCGACCTGAAGCCCGGCATGATGCTCGAAGGAACGGTCACCAATGTCGCTGCCTTCGGCGCCTTCGTCGATATCGGCGTGCATCAGGATGGCCTCGTGCACGTCTCCCAGCTCGCCGACCGCTTCGTCAAGGATCCGCATGAAGTGGTGAAGGCCGGCGATGTGGTGAAGGTCCGTGTGGTCGAGGTCGACGTCAAGCGCAAGCGCATCGCGCTGACCATGCGCAAGGATGGCGGCGAGGCCCCGCCGCCGTCCGCCCGCGAAAATCGCGGTCCGGGTGCCATGCGTCATGCCAATGCCAAGCCTTCGGCCAAGGCGGAAACGCCTGCGATGGGCGGCCTGGGGGCCGCATTGGCCGAGGCGATGCGCAAGAAATAAGGTATCCGGGGAGGGGCCGATCGGCGTCTCTCCAGGCTCATGCCTCAATAAATACGAAGCTTCTATAACAAACTAACGCTTGTCTCCGGTCAGGAACGCGATAGATTTTGCCGCATTCGTGGAAGCTCGTCGTATTTCGGGGGTATGCATGACCTCTTCATTACGCAGTCTGCTCAACAGGATTGTCCGCAAAGGCACGCTGCAGATTACCGGCGCGGATGGTCGAAGCGACATTTTCGGGGATGGCAGCGGTGAGATGATCGCCCTGCGCTTCGCTGACGCGGAGGCGGAGCTGGAGCTCTATGCCGACCCGCAGCTCAAGCTCGCCGAGCTCTACATGGACGGGCGCATGGCCGTTGAGGCCGGCGACATCTATCAGCTGATGGCACTCATCAAGTCGAACACGCTGTCCGAGCACCTGACCTTCGGCATGATCTGGCGCGGTCTTGTCCGCTACGCGGCATCCGAGCTGCGCAGGCTTTTGCCGGTCAACCGCAATCGGCAGAACGTTGCCCATCACTATGACTTGTCGGCCAAGCTTTTCGATCTGTTCCTCGACGCCGACTGGCAGTATTCCTGCGCCTATTTCCATCCCGAAGGCATCTCGCTCGACGAGGCGCAGGTCGCCAAGAAGCGCCACATCGCCGCCAAGCTGCTGCTGGAAGAGGGACAGCGGGTCTTGGAAATCGGTTCGGGCTGGGGCGGCATGGCCATGTATCTGGCGGAATCCTCGAAGGTCGCGGTCGACGGCATCACGCTTTCGACCGAACAATTGCGGGTCTCGCGCGGACGTGTCGACAAGCGCGGCCTTGCCGATCGCGTCCGCTTCGAGCTGCAGGACTACCGCAGGATGAAGGCGGCGCCCTACGACCGGATCGTCTCGGTCGGCATGTTCGAGCATGTCGGGCGGGGCAATTTCGCAGCCTTCTTCCGCAAGGCCGCCGAATTGTTGAAGGATGACGGTGTCATGGTGCTGCATTCGATCGGTCAGCCCTATCCGTCGCGCTTCACCAATCCCTTCATTGAACGGTACATCTTCCCCGGCGGTTACATCCCCTCGCTGGCCGAGGTGCTGCCGGCGGTGGAAAAGGCCGGCCTGCTGGTGCGCGACATCGAGATCCTGCCGCATCACTACGCCCGGACGCTGCGCCTCTGGCGCGAGCGCTTCCTCGCCCGAAGGGCAGAGGCGGCTGCACTCTATGACGAGCGGTTCGTGCGCATGTGGGAGTTCTATCTCGCTGGCTCGGAAATGGCCTTCACCCACGAAAACTTCTTCATCTTCCAGATGCAACTGTCGAAGAGCAATGGAGCGGTCCCGGATAATCGGGAGTACATCACAGAACGGGAAAGGGCGCTCGCAGCCTTCGACGCGACCCGTCCGGTGCTGGAGAAGATTGTGTTCTGAATGCCGGCGCCTGCTGCCTGCAAAGCGAAAGCGCGGTTCCCTTGGGTCCGAGTTTGTTCTATCAATCCGGTCATGAAAACCGCCGCCGATCACAACGGGCGCGTTGCTGACGCGCCATCCGACAACTGGGTCTACCGGGTCCTGCCGCCCGCCGCCTGGCCCTATGCGCAGCTTGCCCGCTGGGACCGGCCGATCGGCTGGCAATTGCTGATGTGGCCCTGTTTCTGGTCCTCGGCGCTGGCGGCCAATGTGCTGGCGGAGCGAGGACAACTGAGCGTCCTGCTGTTCGTCTTCCACCTCCTCCTGTTCTTCGTCGGCGCGGTCGCCATGCGCGGTGCCGGCTGCACGTATAACGATCTCGTCGACGAAGAGATCGACATGGCGGTGGCCCGCACGCGTTCGCGTCCGCTGCCGTCGGGCCGTGTGACGCGGAGTCAGGCCAAGCTCTTTCTCGTGGCGCAGGCCCTGGTCGGCCTAGTGGTGCTCTTGTCGTTCAACCGCTTTGCCATCGTGCTCGGCATCACCTCGCTGCTCATCGTCGCCATTTACCCCTTCGCCAAGCGCTTCACCGACTGGCCGCAGTTCTTCCTTGGGCTTGCCTTTTCCTGGGGGGCGCTGATGGGCTGGGCGGCGCTGGCCGGTTGGCTGTCGCTTGCAAGCCTGTTTCTCTATGGAGCGGCGATCGCCTGGACGATCGGCTATGACACGATTTACGCGCACCAGGACAAGGAGGATGACGCGCTGGTCGGCGTCCGTTCGACTGCGAGGCTGTTCGGCGAAAAGACGAGGCACTGGCTGATCGGTCTTTATGGCCTGACGCTGTTCCTCCTGTTCGTTGCCTTTGCCCTCGCCGGTGTCGGTGTTCTGGCCTATGCGGGCCTAGCTGTCGCCGCCGGCATGTTCGCCTATCAGATCCGCGTGCTTGACATCGACGATCCGGCCCAGTGCCTGGCGCTGTTCAAGTTCAACAACAAGGTCGGAGCGATCCTCTTCCTCGGACTGCTGGTGGCACTGCCTTTCGCCTGATTTCCCTATGTCCCATTGCGAAACAGAAAACGGCCCGGATGGCATGTCCGGGCCGTTTTCTGTTTCTCCGAATTTAACGGGTGCGCCTCTGGAGATGCCCTGGATCAGTTGCGGGCGATAATTTCCTTGCCGGAAATCTTCATCGTCACGCCGAGCTTGCCGGTCGTGCGGCGGACCAGGAAGCGCGGGCGGCGTTCGGCGAAATAGGAGTGGCGGCGGCGCGGCTGCNNGGCTGCGCCTCGCGGGCCCGTACCTCGCCGAGATGCTCTTCGAGAGGTCGTGCGACGCCGTCGGCTTCGACCATCAGCATGGGAATGCGGAAGGCATCCGACCAGCCGCGCCAGTCGGCGGCGATGTCGCAAAGGTCATGGGCAACCAGAAGCGGGATGCAGAGCTCCGGATCCTCGTGGTGCAGTTCGAGCGTAACGGTCACTTCCCCGTCTCCATGGTCGATCGCCCGTGCAGCCACGCCCTTGAAGGCGCGCGCCGGCAAGGCGAATGAAAGGGGCAGGCCGCTCGAGGCGAGAATCTTGCGCAGCACGGCACCACGTTCGTCAATGGTTATCGTCACATCACCAGAGGCCCCGCGTGCGGCGTAGGTCACCTGTTGCGGAAACCGCGACGGATCCAGTCGCAACGTCGCGCCTGCCCATGCGGGCTTCATAACCGTGTTCGTCATCTTCATGCTACCCTTGTTTTACCCGAGAGTGCGTCATGCGCTCGTCTGATCGGGACTTTTCGTCCTCTGGAGCGGAAGGTAGCCCCGCTTCCCTGAGAGACAGCTTAAAAATCGCGGTTAAAAAAACTTTGCCGGCTCAAATGGTTAGCGCTTTCGAATTCGGCACGGTTTCCTAAACGTGAACACGAAGGGCGCGTGTCAGCCCGGGACAAGCCTCGTCCGGCAGGATCTGCGAAGATTGTGATATTTCGTTTTTCAGGTGAGCGGTCCCCATGGTTTCGACCTTTCTGAGCTATGATCTCGTCGTGCGCGACATCAAGTCCAGCCTCAATCGAACTGCCGCGGACCAGCAGGTCGCGCGCGAATCGGCCTACTATGAGAAAAACATAGGTAGCGTTACCTCGATCGATGAGTTCCTCGATGATTACCGGCTCTATTCCTTCGCGATGAAGGCCCACGGGCTGGAGGATATGACCTATGCAAAGGCCTTCATGCGCAAGGTTCTGGAAAGCGACCTTGGCGATTCGAACAGCTACGCAAACAAACTGACGGACGATCGCTACCGCAACTTCGCGGCTGCCTTTTCCTTTGCCGGCTCGACCAAGCTTCCGCAGACGGATGCGCAGACCGACGAGATGATTGGTCTCTACAATGCCTCGATCGCCAATCTGGATGTGACGCTGGCCGAGGACAAGCGCTACTATGAGGCCATGGTTGGCCTCACGACCAATGTCGATACCTTCCTGCGGAACGACCGTCTGCGCAATTATGTGCTCACGGCCTACGGCATCGATGTGAAATACTACAGCTATGACATCGTGCGTGGGGCGATGGTCAGCGATGTCAGTGATCCAACCAGTTATTATAACACCGTCATCGCACCACAGACGGCTACCGTGACGAGCCAGATCGCCGACAACAATACGGTGCTGACCGCGGTCAGTGACCGTGCATTCGCCGTCAGCCTGGTTGCAGCGGTACAGAGCATCATGGATCAGCAGCCTGTGATCCAGGGGCAGATCGACGATCTTCAGGCACAGAAGCTCGAGCCGGCTGCCGACATCCCTGCCCTCGATGAGCAGATCGTCGCCCTTCAGGCCCAGTTGCAGGCCATGTATGCAGCGGTTGGCGTGGCTGATGCAGGTGAGCTGCCATCGCTTCTTGCTGCTCAACAGGGTTTCATCGATGTCTATAATGCTATCCTGCCACCACTTGGCGCCGAGACTACCGCACTCGTCAGCAGGCTGAAGGAAGACAACAGCCGCCTGCAGAACTCCATCGCCGGCTTTTCCGTCTACGAACAACTGGCCAATGCATTCAATTTCGCCGCCGATGGCACAGTGGCCGCTGGTGCGGCGCAGACGGCTGACGCCATGAAAGTGACGACTGATCTCTATGTCTTCAGTCAGGATCGCGTCACCCGTACCGGCGCACTGCTCAACGATGAGTATTACAAGTCAAAGGTCGCTGGCATCACGACCGTCACCGATCTGCTGGCTGACAGCCGGATCGTCTCCTACATCAAGCAGGCTTTCGGACTGACCAGCGCCGCGGTTGTCACTTCTACGCTGAAGTTCGTCATGACCAGCGATCCGGACGATCCGACGAGCTACCTGAACCAGCAGTACAAAACGAGCAAGAACTACGAAAATTTCGTTGCGCTCGCCCGTGCATTCAATTTTCAGGAGGATGGGACCCTCGCGCCAGGCGATCCGGCGCAAAGTGCACAGCAGCTGTCGCAGACATCCAGCCGATATTTCTCCGGCTACGACGATGCCTATGAACTGGCAGACGAGAAGGCGATCGCTGCCTACAAGAATGCGCTCGCCGGCTTCAACACCGACAGTGGCAGCATCCGTACGGTGGATGAGCTGGTAAAAACGCGGTCGGTCTATAACTTCGCCATGAAAGCCGTCGGACTCGATCCGGACGAGATTTCCGCACGCACGATGAAGCGTGTTCTCATGAGCGATCTGGACGATCCGAAGAGTTTTGCCAATTCGCTGAAGGACGACCGCTACCTCAAGTTCGCCCGCTTGTTCAATTTCGATGAAAAGGGCGAACTGAGTTGGCCCGCCATGGCGCAGGACGAGGGCACAATCAGGAAATATGCCAAGAACTATATTGTCCAGAAGGCTCGCTTCGCCGACGATGATCAGAAGGAGAAGATCAAGAAGGACGCCGAGGTCGAAGCCAAGTATTATCAGGACACCATGTCCAGTCTGAAGAGCCTGGACGAATTTCTTGGTGATCGGCGGCTGGTCGATGTGGTTCTGGTCGCCAAGGGGCTCGACCCCGCAAAGGTGTCAGACGATTTTCTGCGTAGCATCTTCACCTCGGATCTCGGAGACCCGAAGAGCTTCGTCCACGAGCAGAAGGATGGCCGCTTTGCCGAACTCCTGGCATCGTTCAACTTCAACGAGCAGGGCAGGGTCGCGAGCAGCCCGAGTGGTGGCATTCAGACGGCGGGGGAGGTTCGCGAAGCGCTCAACCTGTTCCTGCGCCAGACCCTCGAGGCGGAGGAGGGCAACAACAATGCCGGCGTGCGTCTTGCGCTGTATTTCGAACGGATGGCACAATCCATCACCTCGGCCTATGACATCTTGGGCGACCCGGCACTTCTCGAGTTCTTCCGGACCACCTTCAGCCTGCCGGAGGAGATCGGCAGTATGGACATCGATCAGCAGGCGCGTCTGGTCGAGAACAATATGAATCTCTCTGACCTGACGGATCCGGAAAAACTCGCCAAACTGGTGCGGCGCTTCACCATCATGTACGATCTGGAAAACGGTGTGAACTCGTCTCCCTCCCTGTCGATCCTGATGGGCGGCGGTAGCGCAGGCATAAGCACCGACCTGCTGATGTCGATTTCGCAGCTACGCGCGCGATGAAGCCAGGCGAGCCGGTCGCCGGCTCGCCTGGCTTTTTGCGAGGCTTAGTCAAGCAACGGCGTGCGCAGCATTCGATGCGCGGATCCCACACACGCTGACCAACATAACCGTACCATCGGCGCGGATCTGCGGCTTTTCATCGCCCCGAGAGCAAACGTAAACGCGCTCGGCGTGTCTCTTGCCGCTGGCATCCTTTTCAGCTATCGATATATCTCACTGGATATATCGATAGCTTTAGGAGGTCTTCATGCTCTTTTCGTGCCGTTCGCTCCCTGGTCTGGCAAGAATTGCCGTGGTCGCCGCAGCATTTCTCGTCCAGCCGGTCACGGCCGCCTTTGCCGAAGGCTCGTTGACGGTCTACGCCGCCGCCAGCCTGAAGGAGGTACTCGACGAGGTCTCCGCAGCGTGGAAGGCCGAGACGGGCAAGGAGACCTCCGTGTCCTTTGCCGGCAGCTCGGCGCTTGCCAAGCAGATCGAGGAGGGTGCCCCGGCCGATCTCTTCATTTCCGCCGACCTGAAATGGATGGATTATCTGGACAAGGCGGGCCTTGTCGTGGGCGACAGCCGCGTCCACCTGCTCGGCAATCGCCTGGTTCTCGTCGCGCCGAAGGATGCCGAGATTGCAGCGACGATCTCGGATGGATTCCCGCTGGCCGATCTTCTGGCCGGCGGCCATCTCGCCATGGCCAATACCGATTCCGTTCCGGCCGGCACCTATGGCAAGGCAGCCCTGCAAAATCTCGGCGTCTGGGACAGCGTCGCGGACAAGGTCGCCCAAGCGGAGAACGTGCGCGCCGCGCTCCTTCTCGTCTCGCGCGCCGAGGCGCCGCTCGGCATCGTCTATGAGACCGATGCCAAAACTGATACCGGCGTCAAGGTCGTGGACCGTTTTCCCGAATCGAGCCATCCTGCCATCGTCTATCCCGCCGCCGTCCTGAAGGAAGCGAAGAATGCCGAAGATGCCGCCGCCTTCCTCACCTACCTGCAGGGAGCAAAGGCCCATGCCATCTTCACGGCCGCCGGCTTCACCGTGCTCGCCAGGACCAACTAGGATCGTTCAGGCGTGGCGCTGACCCCGGAAGAACTGACGGCGATGCAGCTTAGCCTCAAGGTCGCGGCAACCGCCGTGGCCTTCTCGCTGCCCTTCGGCATCGCGGTCGCGTGGCTTCTGTCCCGGCGCGATTTCTGGGGCAAGAGCCTGCTCAACGGCCTCGTCCACCTGCCGCTGATCATGCCGCCGGTGGTGACTGGCTATCTTCTGCTGCTGACCTTCGGCCGGCGCGGTGCCGTCGGCGCCTTCCTCGACGAATGGTTCGGACTGGTCTTCTCCTTCCGCTGGACCGGCGCGGCACTTGCCGCCGCCGTCATGGGCTTTCCCCTGCTGGTCCGCTCGATCCGCCTGTCTCTCGATGCGGTCGACCGTAGGCTGGAAACCGCCGCCTCGACGCTCGGCGCAGCCCCGGCCTGGGTCTTCGCCACGGTGACCCTGCCGCTGATCCTGCCCGGGATCGCGGCCGGCGCCGTGCTCGCCTTCGCCAAGGCCATGGGCGAGTTCGGCGCGACGATCACCTTCGTCTCCAACATCCCCGGTGAAACCCAGACACTCGCCTCGGCAATCTATACCTATACCCAGGTACCGGGCGGCGATGTCGCAGCCATGAGACTGACGTTGATCTCCATCGCCGTATCACTCGCCGCTCTTGTCGGCTCGGAAGTCCTGTCGCGCCGCATGGCGGCACGGATCGGTGCGGCAGTATGATGCTGGAGATCGATGTCCGGCACAGGCAGGGTACGTTTGACCTGACGGTCGGCCTTTCCATCGGCGACGGCCTCACCGCGCTGTTCGGCCCGTCCGGGTCCGGCAAGACCACACTCGTAAATCTGGTGGCGGGTCTGATCCGTCCCGACCACGGCCGGATCGCTTTCAACGGCGAGCTTTGGGCGGATGGCGAAAGTCGTCGCTTCGTGCCGCCCCATCGCCGCCGCATCGGCTATGTCTTTCAGGAGGCACGGCTCTTCCCGCACCTGACCGTGCGCGCCAACCTGCGTTACGGTGCCCGCTTCGCCCCGCGCCACGAACCTGGCGAAGAGTTGGACCGAGTGGTCGACCTGCTGCAGATCAGCCCGCTTCTCGACCGCCGTCCTGCGCTGCTCTCCGGTGGCGAGAAGCAGCGTGTCGCCCTGGGGCGGGCCCTGATGGCCAAGCCGCGCCTCCTGTTGATGGACGAGCCCCTCTCGGCTCTCGACCATGAGCTCAAGGTGGCGATCCTGCCCGACATCGAGCGCATGCGCGACCAGGCCGGCATCCCGATCCTTTACGTCAGCCATTCCATCGAGGAGGTCACGCGCCTTGCGACGCGGGTGGTCGTCATGGGCGCCGGCAGGACGGTGGCGATCGGTCGGCCCGACGAGGTGCTTGGCGTTGTTCCGACGGCTACGGGCGACATGAGGACCGGGAGCTTCCTGCATGCCATCGTCACCGGACATAGCCCGGACGAAGGTTTGACACTCGCCGAATCCAGAGCCGGTCCGCTGTACCTGCGCGCCACCGACATCCCCATCGGCGCACATATCCGGGCCTTCGTGCCGACCAGCGAAGTCATGCTGGCAACCGTGCGGCCGGAAGGGATTTCGACGCTCAACCGGCTGGAGGGGACGGTCGAGGAAATCGGCGAGGCGGGCACCGCGGTCATGGTCGCGATCGATTGCAACGGTGATCGCGTGCTGGCCGAGATCACCCGGCGGTCCGCCGCCAGTCTCGGTCTCGCCCAGGGCATGCCGGTCCACCTGCTGTTCAAGGCGGTGTCGATCGCCGCCGAGGGCATCTATCGCACCGCATGACGCTGGACCAGGCACGTCAATCCTCGGCGGGAGCCTTCGACGCCTTCTCGGCGGGAGCAAAGCCGGGATCGATCATCCCCTCCACCCAGCCTATGTCCTTGGCAAGCGCCCGCCGGGCCGCGGCCTCCATCCGTTGGCAGCAGGCGAGCAAGGCCTCGCCGAACGGCGTAAGCCCCGCACCGCCGCCGCTCTTTCCGCCGTGCCGCGTGAAGATGGACGGCTCCAGGAACATCCGGTTGATCTCGTCGGCGAGCA
>DBUL01000037.1:0-8851 GCA_002307905.1 Rhizobiaceae bacterium UBA1291 | reverse complement strand
ATGGGCAAGCACGATCGCATGCACGACGGCATTGACCTCGCGCCAGCGGGCAACGAAGGCTGCCTTGTCTGCGCCCACCGGCTGGCTGATATTGTAGTGGATGTTGCCGTCACCGAGATGGCCGAAGGCGAAGATGCGGGCATCCGGGATGAGCGCCAGGACCGCCGCATCAGCGTCGGTGAGGAAGCGCGGCACGCGCGACACCGGCACCGACACGTCGTGCTTGATCGACCCGCCCTCCGGCTTCTGCGCCTCCGACATGCTTTCGCGTAAGCGCCAGAAGGCCGTCTGCTGTGCAAGCGAACTGGCGATGACAGCATCCTGAACCAGCCCGGCCTCGAAAGCCTCTTCGAGCAGCGCGTTGACCATTCGTTCCGCGGTTTCGGCCGAATCCGATGTGGAAATGTCGATCAGCGCATACCAAGGGTACGGCGAGGCAAGAGGATCGCGAACGCCGGGAATGTGCCTGGTCGTGAAGTCGATGCCGATGCGCGGCATCAGTTCGAAACCGGTCAGCGCCGTGCCACACAGAAGCGAAGCCCGCTCGAACAGCGCCAGCGCTTCCTCGGGCGAGGCGAGCCCGGCAAAGGCCACCTGCCGGCCGCGTGGCTGCGGATGAAGTTTCAGCACCGCGCCGGTGATGACGCCGAGCGTGCCTTCCGCGCCGATGAACAGGTCGCGCAGGTCATAGCCGGAATTGTCTTTCTTGAGGCGCCGCAAACCGTCCCAGATCTCGCCCGTCGGCAGCACGACTTCCAGCCCGAGGCAAAGCTGGCGGGCATTGCCGTAGGCGAGCACCGCCGTGCCGCCGGCATTGGTCGACAGATTGCCGCCGATGCGGCACGAGCCCTCCGAACCAAGCGACAGGGGGAAGAGACGGCCGCTCTCCTCGGCCGCCTTGCGGATGTCGGCGAGGATCGTGCCTCCATCGGCGACGATGACGTTGGCCACCGTGTCAATCTCGCGGATGCGGTTCATCCGTTCGAGCGAAAGCACGACGTCCGCGCCTCCCTCGCGCGGCACTTGGCCCCCGACATGGCCGGTGCGTCCGCCCGCCGGCACGATCGGCGTGCCCGTTTCGCTGGCAAGCTTGAGGATCGCGGAAACCTCCTGCGTCGAACTGGGCTTCAGCACTAACGGCGAGGTGCCGTGATAGAGACCCCGGCTCTCGATCAGGTAAGGCGCTATGTCGGCGGCCGCGGTCAGCGCGTTGGCCTCGTCGACGATCGACACGAAGGCTCTTAAAGTTTCGGGCAGGCTATCGCTTGCGCTCACTGGGTTCTCCTAGACGTCGCGGGGGGCGGCGGCGCGTTTCAGCCGGTCGTTGATGGCCTCGCCCAGCCCGTGATCGGGGACGGGCGTGACGGCGATGCCTGTCGCACCGGTCTGGTCGGCGCGCTTGAGGTGGCCGAACAGGTTTGCGGCCGCTTCTGCGAGATTGCCAGAGGCACTGAGGTCGAGCACGGCTGCGGCCTTGTCGATCCCCTCGACCGGCCGGCTGCCGAAACGGATCAGCGCCTCGCCGGGCGAAACGCTTGTGGCATCGAGCCGGACATGGGCATTCGGCGCATAGTGCGAAGCCAGCATGCCGGGCGCCTCGATCGCCGCCGTCCCGGCCGCTTTGGGCCGCTCGACGGCAATCCCCGTGGCCGCCTCGATCGCCTCGACCGGTACGCCACCCGGCCGGAGCAGCCGGATCCGGCCGTCCTCGATCTTGAGGATCGTCGATTCGACGCCGACCGGGCAGGGGCCTCCGTCGATGACGAGGTCGACGCGGCCGCCGAGATCTGCCTCGACGTGATGCGCGGTGGTCGGGCTGATCCGCCCGGAGGAATTGGCGCTCGGTGCCGCGAGNNGCGCGGATGAGTGCACCGGCAAAGCCTTTGGGGACGCGAATGCCGACGGTGTCGAGCCCGGCGGTCGCTAAGGGATGGATCGTGCTTTCCGCCTTCAGCGGCAGCACGAGCGTCAGCGGACCGGGCCAGAAGCGCTCGGCGAGCTTGCGTGACAGCGGATCGAAGGTCGCGTAGCGTTCGGCCATTGCGAGGTCGGCCATGTGGCATATCAGCGGATTGAAGCGCGGCCGGCCCTTGGTTTCGTAGATGCGGGCGATCGCGGCGGCATCTGTCGCGTCGGCGGCCAGGCCGTAGACCGTCTCCGTCGGTATCGCCACCGGGCAGGCCTTTGACAGAACGGCGGTCGCCGCATCGATCGCCGCGCCTTCGTCGGGGTCGATCGGGATGATCCGCGCCATGATCTAATGCCTTCCTGTTTCCGGTTTGTCCGTCCATAGCGCGACAGCGCCGGATCGATCAAATCCTCATTTTGACGGACTGGCATGAATATCAGCAATATCTTAAATAGCTACTTGAAACATAGGGATACGCCAGTCGCTAAAACTTTATCCATCGGCGTAACCGAAAGAAAGAAATCTTGCGCCTATAGTCCCGCCACATTGAGCCTCTCGCCTACTCTCATCGGGGACCGGACCATGCAGCAAGCCAAGAACCCAGCCTCGAGCATCGCACTCCGCGTTGCTACTGCCATGCATCAGATGGGCATAGATGGGCTGCCGCGGAACTATGAGCTGGTGTACGAGGCCTATGCCGGCAGCAATCCGGAGCTGGTCCGCGAATTCATCGCGCTGGGCAAGAACAAGACCCAGGAAGCGCTGGACGCGCTCGGCCGCAAATACCTGCCGCACCATCACGAGGACGGCATCCTGAGCCGGCAGAACGGCCAAGTGCGCGCCGAAATGAGCAATTTCATCAGTTTGCTCAACCAGGAAAAGGTCTCGCTAACCGATTATGGCCGCCTGATCGGCCACGCTTCCAAGGCAATCATGACCGAGGATATCGACCATGTCGAACTCGGCCATTCGATCAAGGCGTTGAAGGCCGCGACCGAGCAGCGCGCCAACCAGAACAGCAATGTCGTGCGCGCCGTGGTTGAGAAGACTGTTGCCCTTGCCGACCTGCAGCGCGAGACGGAGGATGCCGAGGCGAAGAAGCTGGTCGATCCCTTGACCGGCCTGGCCAGCCGCCGGGCGTTCAACAGGGCGCTTGCCAAAGTCTATGCCAATGCGGAAATGCCGCTTCTCTGCGGCATGGTGATCGGCGAGATCGACGAATTCGCAAGGCTCTCGGAACTGATGGGACCGGCTGTCTCGGAGCGCTTCCTCAAGCAGGTCGCCAAGGTCGTGGAAGCGGTCGCCAGCGCCGAGGACCTTGCCTGCCGCTTCGACGGCGGACGCTTCGGCATGCTGCTCTATACGTCCGAGCAGGAAGAGGTGAACCGCATCGTCGATCTGGTCCGCTCCAAGCTCAACACCACGGTGGTCAACTCCGGCAATGGCCGTGCGCTCGGCCAGGTGCCGATGTCCTTCGGCATCTGCTTCTCGGAGCAAGCGCCGAACGCCTTCGACTTCACCAATTTCGCCGAAAAGGCGCTCACCGCCTCCAAGGCGGCCGGCGGCAATACCGTCACCATCTACGGCGCCAACGATTACGTGCCGAAGGATTGGCTGATCTACAAGAAACAGCCAGTCGGCGGGTTCTGAGGTTCGGACGGGGGTTTGTTGCCTGCAGGCTCGCGGATCTGTCGAACCCAACAGCGAAAGGGCGCGCCGCCACACGGACGCGTTCAATTCAAAGCCTGGCGATGATCTTGCGCAATTCTTCGTCGCGGGCTCCGAGCATCAGCACATTCTTCAGCGCTTCCTTCGGATCGTGCGTGCGAAACAACAGGCCGTTTTCCCGAATTGAGCGGTCGATCGTCATCGACCGTGTTTCCTTGTCCGGATGGATCGCGACGGCGAAATACATGCGCGCATAGTTCGGCCGGATATGTTGGAAGAACTGATCGGTACCGCCCACCTCGGCGAAGAAATTGGCGATATAGAACGCCCATTTGACGTCGGCATATTTGGCGAAGTTCGTCTTCGCCGCCGTCACGTGGCAATAGCCGAGATGCGGGCTGTTCTCGAGCGTCTTCTGGAAGACAAACTTGGGAAACTGGATCGAGCGGTGGAAGCTGTTGATGCGCTTGTGGGTCGTCTCTCCGGCCGCCTCCAGCTTGCGCGCGGTGCGCTGCGCCACTTCCTCATAGGTGAGATAGCGCTTTTCCTCCGGCAGCCAGTCTTCCCGATGGCGAGAGATGCGTCCGGTGCGTAGGAACTCGGTGTGTACCGCCTTGGTCGGCAGACCGGACCCGGTTGCAGGCTTTGGAGCAGCGAAATATCTCAGCTTCTGCATGGAATGGCTCTGATCCTAAGGCCGATGCGCCGAAAACACGGCACCGAGATTGACGACGATGCATCCTGACGGCCTTCGGTTTCGCGAAGCTTGCGCCAGTCGCACCTCGGATTGCCGCCGTCATCGCGGCCGCCGGATCGGGTATTCATGTCCCGAGGCGGTCCGCAGTTTCGGGCCCGTTCGCCTATCAGCCAGGCAGGCGCAAAGCGCAACCGACCGAACCCGATTGCGTTCAGCCACCGATCGTGGGACCGGACGGCCCGCTATCGTCTGCTCAAACAGATTCTTCTATTGTCGCCAACAGTTTTCGACTATCATCATTTTTCCGGCCTCTTGGTCGGTCCGGAAGCGCATTTCAGCTAAGTGCATGCACGAGAAAACGCAGGGATGGAGAACTGAGATGAAAAACAAGATGAAGCGCTGGGCCGCCGTCGTGCTGGCCTCCGCAGTCGTCATGACGAGCTACGTACCTAGCCAGNNAGGCAGCCATGCCCCTTCCGGCTCCGGTCGTGAAGGCGCCGACCGACGCCACCAATGTCGAATACCGCCGTCGCCCGCCCTACTACTACCGCGGCTACCGCGGTTATCGTAGCTATCGCCCGGGCTATCGCTATCACAATGGCTACTGGTTCCCGCTGGGGGCCTTTGCCGCGGGTGCCATCATTGGCGGCGCCCTTTCAGCACCGAGTGCCCCGCGCGCGGGCGGCATCAATCCGAAGCACTATCAGTGGTGTGCCAACCGCTATCGGTCCTACGATGCTCGTAGCAACACGTTCCAGCCGTATAACGGTCCTCGCAAGCGCTGCTATTCGCCTTACTACTAAGCCTTAGAGCCTAGTTCAGAGATGCACGAATGCCCGGTCCTTGACCGGGCATTCGTATTTTTTGGGTCGAAAGGCGCGCCCGTCTCGACGCGCCTTTCGACATGCCTGCGACCGGGATCAACCGATCAGTGCGTTGTCCTCACGCTTGATAGCGACGACCGTCGAGCGCGGCAGCTTGCCTTCACCGTCCGGGAACGGAGCATCGGGGTGCTGGATGCCGACGAACATCGTACGCTTGTCGGCCGACCAGGTCATGCCGGTGACTTCCGAGCCCTTCGGGCCGGTGAGGAAGCGCTCGATGCGCCCTGTCGCCGGATCGCCGGCGAGCATCTGGTTGTTGCCCTGGCCGGCGAACTCGCCCTCATTGCTGTCCTCCCCGTCGGTCTGGATCCATAACAGGCCGGTTGAGTCGAACATCATGCCGTCGGGCGAATTGAACATGTTGCCGGAGTTGATGTTGGACGAGCCGGCATAGGCGTCGTCCTTGTGCACGTCCGGGTTGCCAGCCATGCAGAACAGGTCCCACTTGAACTTGGCATCGGCATGGTCGTCGTTTTCCGGATACCAGCGGACGATCTGACCATATTCATTTTTCTCGCGCGGATTGACCGCATCGACCGCCATGGGGTCGCCGCCGGCATTGGCGCGCAGCTTGCCGTCCTTGACTTCGCCGCGGCGGCTGTTGTTGGTCAGCGCGCAATAGGCTTCGATGGCGACCGGGTTGATCGCGACCCATTCCGGGCGGTCCATGGTGGTGGCGCCGACCTTGGAGGCCGCCTGGCGGGTGAAGACGCAGATTTCATCCATCTTCATGCCGGTCGATTCGGGCGTCAGCGCGACCCATTCGCCCATGCCGTCCTCGGCGAACTTGGCGACGAAGAGCGTGCCTTCATCGAGCAGCTTGGACGTGTCGCCGCCCGGCACATAGATGCCGCTCGAGACGAACTTGTAGAGGAACTCGCCCCGCTCGTCGTCGCCCATGTAGACGACCACGCGACCGTCGCGTGCGATCACGACAGCGGCGTTTTCATGCTTGATGCGGCCGAGCGCGGTGCGCTTGACCGGGGTCGAGGAGGCATCTGACGGATCGATTTCGACGACATAGCCGGCACGGCGCGGTTCGTTCGGGTTCTTCGCGACGTCAAAGCGCTCATCGAACTTTTCATAGGCATAGCGGGTCTCGGCGGCGATGCCGTAGCGCTTGTAGTCGTCGGGCAGCTTGAAGGTGGCGTCGGTCGTGCCGAAATAGCCGTTGAAGTTCTCTTCGCAGGTGAGATAGGTGCCCCACGGCGTCTTGCCTGCGCCGCAGTTGTTGAAGGTCCCGAGACAGTCGGTGCCGTTGGGGTCGGCTTCCGTCTTGACGAGATCGGAGCCGGCGGCCGGACCGGACAGCTTCATCGGCGTATTGTGGTGGATGCGGCGGTTGAACGGGCTGTCGAGCACGATGTCCCAGCCGTTTTCCCCTTCCGCCACTTCCATGACCGTGACGCCCTGCAGGTTCTGCAGGATCTTGACGTCGTCGGCGCTGGCCGGAACGCCCTTTTCGGTGTGCGGCAGGTTGATCTCGGGATTGACGTATTCGTGGTTGACGGCGATCACCTGACGGTCGCCGACGAGGAACAACTCCATGCCGTCGGTGTTTTCACCGAAGACCTTGTCAGAATTCTCGAGGCTGACGCCCTTGGCCGCATCGACATCCGGGACGTTGGAAAACAGCGGCTGACCCCATTTGGCCAGCGGCTTCCAGACATAGCCTTCCGGGACATGCACGGTGGCGTCGGTTGCGATCGGGATCGGCTTGAAGGCGAAGCGCGGGGGGGCGGCTTCCTGTGCCTGGACCGAGGTCGAGGACATCAGGTTGGCGGCGGTGCCGAGTGGGCCAAGGGCAGCGGCAGCCGAGCCGAAGGCCAGAACGCCGCCGAGGAAGCCACGGCGTGAAAGGGCTGCTTCAACGATACGGTCGAAATCGGTTTCCGCCGGAGGTGGGTTTTGCAGTTCGTCCCATTCGTCCCAGGACAGGTCATTCTTGTTCACATCGCTCATGGCTCGCTCCTTGGTTGGGGAAAGATTCCAACCTCCGGTTAAACGGACTGCACGACAGTCCTGTGACGAACTGCGCCATTCACACAGCAAAGCAGTCTGGCTGCACGCGGGTGACGACGAAGGCGTCGATCGATGGGGGAGGCCGGATGCGGCCGTGATGACAGCGGTGAGCGATCCGCCGGGCGTCCACGAACTGCCCTTCGGCGTCTGCGTGGCCGAGGACATACGAAAGGCCCAGTGGTTCGAAAATGTCCGGATTTGAGTGTATCCGCCATTGCCAAGTCTGTTCCCCGCCGCAGCTTTGCCGCAGCGCTCCAAACACTGCGGGCGGCGTTCTTCCGCGCAAAACGGTTTGACGTTTACGTAAAAATCAATTAGCCAAATCGACACGTTTCCGCCGCTGCCGCGAGGCCGGCCGTGCGGTAACCCGCCAGTCGCAAGCAGGAGGAGCATGCCCATGTACAAGGCGCCGGTCGACGAAATCGCGTTTACCCTCAAGCATATCGCCGGAATGGCCGAAGCGCTCGAACAGGGCCGGCTCGGCGATCTGAGCGACGACCTCGTCGATGCCATCCTAGCGGAAGCCGGCCGTTTCGCCTCTGACGAAGTGGCGCCGCTCGCCGAGATCGGTGACAAGCAGGGCGCCCGCATGGTCGATGGCAAGGTGCTGGTGCCGGACGGCTGGGCCGATCTTTATCGCCATTGGGCCGAAGGCGGCTGGAACGCCCTGGTCGCGCCGGAAGAATTCGGCGGGCAGGGGCTTCCCCATATGCTCAACGTCGCGGCCCTGGAAATGTGGAATTCCGGCTCCATGGCCTTCGCGCTCGGCCCGACGCTCACCATGGGCGCCTCGGAAGCCTTGGCCACGCACGGCAGCGCCGCGCTCAAGGAAAAGTTCCTGCACAAGATGGTGTCCGGCGAATGGACCGCCTCGATGAACCTGACAGAGCCCCATGCCGGCTCCGACCTCGGCGTGATGAAGTCGCGCGCCGAGCGGCGTGACGATGGCAGCTACCGCATCTTCGGCCAGAAGATCTTCATCACCTGGGGCGAGCACGAGATCACCGAGAACATCGTCCACCTGGTTCTCGCCCGTCTGCCCGACGCACCGGCCGGCACGCGCGGCATTTCGCTCTTCCTCGTGCCGAAGTTCCTGGTGAACGACGACGGCTCGCTCGGTGCCCGCAACGACCTGCATTGCCATTCGCTCGAACACAAGCTCGGCATCCACGGTTCGCCGACCTGCACGATGATCTACGGCGACGGCAAGTTCGGTGATGAACCGGGCGCGATCGGCTACCTGATCGGCGAGGAGAACAAGGGTCTCGCCTGCATGTTCACCATGATGAACAATGCCCGCCTCGCGGTCGGCATGCAGGGCGTGGCGATCTGTGAAGCCGCCACCCAGAAGGCGGTCGGATATGCCAGGGAACGCACCCAGGGCAAGGCGCCGGGCTGGACCGGCGCCGGCATGAGCCCGATCATCGAACATCCGGACGTTGCCCGCACGCTGATCACCATGAAGGCGCTGACGCAAGGGTCGCGCGCCATCTGCTATTCCTGCGCCCATGCGATCGACATGTCGCACCACACGGACGGGGCGGAAGCGAAGAAGTGGGCCGAGCGCGGCGCGCTGCTGACCCCGATCGCCAAGTCCTTCGCCACCGATGCCGGCGTCGACGTTGCCTCCATGGGCATCCAGGTGCATGGCGGCATGGGCTTCATCGAGGA
>DBUL01000033.1:14727-15140 GCA_002307905.1 Rhizobiaceae bacterium UBA1291 | reverse complement strand
TCCCGGCCGAACGCGCAAACGATCTCGAGCCGCTGCGTCAGGCCGCCGAACGGGCGGTCAAGGCCATTCCGGGCGTCAAGGGCGCGCTGGTCAGCCTGACCGCCGAACGCAAGGCGGGCGCAGCCCCGGCGCCAAGGCCGCAACCGGCCGCGCACGCCCATTCCCATGCGCCGGCCCAGTCGCCTTCGGGCCAGCGTCCCGCCAAGCAGAACATTCCCGGCATCGGGGCGATCATCGCGGTTGCCTCCGGGAAGGGCGGTGTCGGCAAGTCGACGACAGCGGTGAACCTCGCTTTGGGCATGAAGGCCAACGGCCTAAAGGTCGGCATCCTCGACGCCGATGTCTACGGACCCTCCATGCCGCGCCTCTTGGGAATTTCCGGCCGGCCGCAGCAGATCGAGAACCGCATCATC
>DBUL01000033.1:0-14662 GCA_002307905.1 Rhizobiaceae bacterium UBA1291 | reverse complement strand
CAGCAGGTCCCGCTGTCCGGCGCCGTGATCGTTTCGACGCCGCAAGACCTGGCCCTGATCGATGCCCGCAAGGGCCTCAACATGTTCAACAAGGTCGAGGTGCCCGTCCTTGGCATCGTCGAGAACATGAGCTATTTCATCGCTCCGGATACGGGTGCGCGCTACGACATCTTCGGCCATGGCGGGGCGAGGGCGGAGGCCGAGAGGATCGGCGTGCCTTTCCTTGGCGAAGTGCCGCTGACCATCTCGATCCGCGAAACGTCGGATGCCGGCACGCCGGTCGTCGTATCGGATCCGGAAGGCCCGCAAGCCAAGGTCTATCGCGAGATTGCCGAGAAAGTCTGGGAGCAAGTGCAGACGCGCTCCGGCCGCACGGCCCCTTCGATCGTTTTCGAGTGAGGCGAGCGACTGAAAAATCAACCGCCGCCCCCAAGGCGGATGGGGGCGGCGGGATAGCGCGATCCGTTGTTATTTTTCGATCGCGATCTTGCGTTCAGCCGGCGCCGTGCCCGGCTTCTTGGGCATTGTGATGGTCAGTACGCCCTTGTCGAATTTGGCCGCGACTGCCGCCTCATCGACGCTCGGCGGGAGCCGCATGGAGCGCTGGAAGCTGCCATAGCGCCGTTCAACGACATGGTAGTTGTCCTTGTCGTCCTTCTTTTCCATTTTCTTCTCGCCCTTCAGGCTCAGCACGCCGTTCTGGATCGCGATGTCGATTGCGTCCTCGGAAATGCCGGGAAGTTCGGCGGTGAGTACGATCTGGTCGTCCTTTTCGACGACATCGATCGACGGTGCGAGAAAGGCCTCTCCCGCAGAGGCGGATAGAAGCTTGTTCTTGCCGAAGAAGCTTTCGAGAGCCTGATCCATTTCCTTGCGCAGGTCGGCGAAGGGATTGTCGGACCAGAGGCTGGGAAGAAGACCTGGTGACTTGTCTGCCATGCTATCCTCCTGAAAAATTGCTATTCCAAGCGTGGGAATAGTAGTTCTGAGGATAGGTTGCGCATTGATTGAAATCAATCACCGCGGTAGGTTCGAACCTCCGTCGCGTGACCGCAGACGGCCAACGAAGGGCGTTCTGTTGGTCGCGACGGTCAGGGCACAAGTTGCTTGCAATTTGCGGCGGCGAGGTGTTTGGTCGCCGGCTGTGACAAACTGCTGCCGTGACCGGGGCGCCATGAGAGTGTTTCCAATTTGATCAGGGCCCACAGACCCGACGGAACGGCGGAAATCATTCCCGCCAGCGATCAGCGGACGAGTCTCGATTCCACATTCCTGTGGCTCGATCTCGTCAATCCCGACCGAGCCGAAGAACAACTGGCGGAGCGTTTGCTGGGCATTCCACTGCCAACGCGAGAGGACTTGAAGGACATAGAGCCATCGAGCCGACTCTATGTGGAGAACGACGTCGTCTTCATGACTGCGTCACTGGTCTACAAGGTCGAGACGGACTTGCCGGAAATCACCGACGTCGCATTCATCCTCAGCGGCAACCGTCTGGTCACCATCCGCTATGCCGAGCCGAGGTCCTTCTCCCTGTTCAGCACCGCGCTGATGCGAGTGCCCGGCAGGTACAAGACGGCGGAGGAAATGCTCGCCCGCCTCATCGAGACCATCGCGGACCGTACGGCGGAAGTGCTCGAGATCGCGGTTGCACGTGTCGATGCGCTGTCAGCCGAAGTCTTCGTCGACAGGAAGACAGCGAAGCGCCGGCGTCCGCGCTTTCTCGAGGATAAATTGCTCGACATCGCAAGCCATCATCGGCTCGTTAGCAAGGCGCGCGACAGCCTCGTTTCCTTGTCGCGATTGGTCACGTTCCTCCGCTCGCTGTCGATCATCCGCAAGGACAAGGAGGCCGACGAACTGTGCCGGATCGTCGCCCGTGACATCCAGTCACTGTCCGAGCATGCCGGATTCGTTTCGAACAACATCACCTTCCTGCTCGACGCCTCGCTTGGGCTGATCAATGTCGAGCAGAACGCCATCATCAAGATCTTCTCGATCGCTTCCGTTGTCTTCCTGCCGCCGACGCTGGTCGCCTCGATCTATGGGATGAACTTCCAGTTCATGCCGGAACTTCATTGGCAGTTTGGCTATGCAGCGGCGATGGTCGCCATGCTTCTGTCGGCGATCATTCCATTCCTGTTCTTCCGGTGGAAAGGCTGGCTCTGAAAAGCCGGCTGCGTTCAACACAAAATCGACAGCTTTCCATCGCACATGCCGGTGGCATTTTTGTGCCCTGCCGCGCCACCGAACGCATGCGCATTAACCAAGCATCAAGGTTAATGACGGATATTTCTCTAATATAGCCGTTGTAACGTATGGAGTACCGGTTTGCGCCCGAGAAGCCGTTTGCTGAAGCTGTCCACCTCCCATGTCGAGAAGTGGGCGTCCCCCGTGGTCTTTGGCCTGGTGTCCTGGCTCGCCTTTCCATCCATTGCGGCCCAAGCCGACCTCGCGGGCCTTATCACCGGCAAAGACCGGGGCAGCAGCAACTGGCGCATGGTGCTGACCGCTTCTCCGGCAGGGTCGGTCCACCAGGCGCAACTCGCCTTTGGCGACACAGAATCATCGTCCGTCCTCAACAGCAACAGTGGCATCCTGTTGCCTGACGGGCGCAAGATCGCCTTTGATGGCGGTAAAGCCGTGGCCGATCTGCGACCGGATGAGGACCGTGTCACCCGTAGCTTGAAGAAAGGCAGGGTAATCGCGGTGGAGGTGATGCAGCCGCCCAAGGCCTTCACCGCAGGTTCGGTCCTCAAGCGCACTTCCTCGCTCCTCGATCCGAAGAAGGCGCCGAACGAGTTGACCACCTTTGCACGCACGCAAGCGAAGCCGATCGAACTCGCGTCCTTCTATTTCAAGAAGTCCGCACCCGAGGCGAGCACCGGCGTGCCACCCATGCTCGCTTCGCTCGTTACCAATAGGCAGGCCGACGTGCTGGCGACCGCCTATGCTCCGGCCGAACCGGATTTTGCAAGCGTCTCGCCTTTCGATGCCCTCTTGGCGAAGAAGCCGGAAGCCGGCCGCTTTGTGCCGGAGATCGGTCCGCAGGATCATGCCTGGGCGGCAAGTGTTCTGCCGCCGCAGGTCTTCTCCGCCCGCGAGCAGCAATGCCTCGCCTCGGGCATCTACTTCGAAGCGCGCGGCGAATCGGTGAAAGGCCAGGCGGCCGTCGCCCAGGTCATCCTCAACCGCGTGCGCAATCCGGCCTATCCGGATACGATCTGCGGTGTCGTCTATCAGAATCAGGATTGGCGCAACCGCTGCCAGTTCTCCTTCGCCTGCGACAACATCAAGGATCGGGTGAAATCCCAGCATCACTGGAAAGTGGCGCATGAAGTGGCGCTTGCGGTTACGGCCGGCAAGATCTGGTTGACGGAGGTCGGTTCCTCCACACATTATCATGCCATCTATGTCCGCCCAGGCTGGGCTCGCTCGATGAAGAAGGTCGGCAGGATCGGCCTGCACGTCTTCTATCGGACCTATGGCGGCGGCTGGAGCTGATCCCAGCCAAAAGACCGAGCTCCCTGCGACCATCGACCAGGTTTTGCCGCCAAGTGCCCCCCAAGATTCGGCGCTTGCGACTTAAGTATATGATTTTAACCGGTTAATTTGTAGTGAAACTTGCCCTTGGTATGCCTTGACTATGGGGGCTCTCAAAATTATGGTGCGCGCGACTTCAAGACGGGCTGGAAGGGTTCAACTCCTGCCGTATCTACAGTGCTGCCGGGCCGCCTTGGTCCGGTGAAAATGCAGAAACGGACGGAGGCGAGCATGACCGAGAACCGCAAAGAGGGTCTGGAAGAGCGTCGCAAGCGCCTTGGTGCCGAACTGGCGGTAAGGGGTGTCGCGACGAGGGGTGAAGAAGAAGCCGAAGAGCGCGTCACGCAGAACCGCAAGGGTTATGCCGAAGCGATGAAGCTCTCGAGCGAATTCATCTCCGCCGTCGTCGTCGGCGCGATCCTGGGCTATCTTTTCGACCGTTTTGTCGGTACTGCGCCCTGGGGCATGATCGTGCTCCTGTTGCTCGGGTTCTGTGCCGGTGTTTTGAACGTGCTGAGGACTGCGGGCAAGGTTTCGTCGCCCCATCCGGCGGACCGCAGCACTGATGCAGAGGACAAGCGCGAAGCCGGCCGGTAAGGCTGCGAGGCGCGAAACAGGCAGAACCCGCCCGTCGGCGGGCTAAAAGCGAAAGAGACCAGACGGTGGCAAACGATCCGACTCATCAGTTCCAGATCCAGAAGATTGTTCCGATCGAGATCGGCGGGATTGATTTTTCGTTCACCAATGCCTCGCTGTTCATGGTCGCGACGGTCGCTTGCGCGTCCGCCTTTCTCTACTTTTCGACCTCGAGCCGCGGTCTTATCCCGACCCGCGCACAGTCGGTTGCCGAAATGTCTTATGAATTCATCGCCTCGATGCTGCGCGAGGGCGCGGGCAGCCATGGCATGAAGTTCTTCCCCATGGTCTTTTCGCTGTTCATGTTCGTGCTGACCGCGAATCTGCTCGGCATGATGCCTTACTTCTTCACCGTCACTAGCCAGATCATCGTAACCTTTGCGCTGGCGATGTTCGTCATCGGCACGGTGCTGGTCTATGGGTTCATGAAGCACGGCTTCGGCTTCCTCAAGCTCTTCGTCCCCTCGGGCGTGCCCGCGGCGCTGCTGTTGCTTGTCGTGCCGATTGAAATCATCTCGTTCCTTTCGCGCCCGATTTCGTTGTCCATTCGTCTGTTCGCCAACATGCTGGCTGGACACATTACGCTCAAGGTGTTCGCGGGCTTCGTCGCATCGCTTGGAACCATGGGCGCACTGGGCATTGGTGGCGCCATTCTACCCCTGATCATGACCGTCGCTCTGACGGGTCTCGAGTTCCTCGTCGCCTTCCTGCAGGCTTATGTCTTTGCGGTACTGACTTGCATGTACCTCAACGACGCCATACACCCGGGCGGGCACTGAGGATCAACGACAACGGCGCCGATCGGCGTCTGTCATTTGCCGCAACAAACATCTCGAAGGAGTTCATTCATGGAAGCGGAAGCAGCAAAGTACATCGGCGCAGGTTTGGCTTGCTTTGGCATGGCCGGCACGGCTCTGGGCCTCGGCAATATCTTCGGCAACTACCTGTCCGGCGCACTGCGCAACCCGTCGGCCGCTGACAGCCAGTTCGGCCGTCTGGTATTCGGCTTCGCCGTTACGGAAGCTCTGGGCATCTTCTCGCTGCTCATCGCTCTCCTCCTCCTGTTCGCCGTCTAATACCGGCCGGGTTCTGGGGTCACGGCTCGCATTAGTGCAGCCGTGATCCTTCGCATTTGAGAATACACCTGGAGGTGAGCATGTTTGTGACCCCCGCCTATGCGCAGGATACCCCGGCGCCGGGCCAGACTCCTGCCGAAACTGCCCCAGTAGAGGGCCAGGTTCATACGGAAGAAGCACCCGTACACGGCGAAGTTCATACGGAGACCGGTGTTGCCCAAGACGCGGGGCATGGCGGTGGCGTTTTCCCGCCGTTCGACCAGTCGACCTACGCCTCCCAGCTCCTGTGGCTGGTGATCACGTTCGGTCTTTTCTACGTGCTCATGCAGAAGGTCATCGTGCCGCGCGTCGGCGGTATTCTGGAAAACCGGCACGACCGGATTGCCCAGGATCTCGACGAGGCCGCTCGGCTGAAGTCCGAGGCCGATACCGCCATTGAAACATACGAGCGCGAACTCGCTGCTGCCAGGGCGAAGGCCGGGCAGATCGCGGCGACCGCGCGCGACAGCGCCAAGGCCAAGGCTGATGCGGAACGGACTGCTATCGAAGCGGAACTCGCCGGCAAGATCGCAGCAGCCGAAGCTCGCATCGCCGAGATCAAGGGCAAAGCTTTCGCCGAAGTCGATACCATCGCCGTCGATACGGTCGGTTCGATCGTCGAGCAATTGATCGGCACGAAGGCAACCGCCGCGGATATCAAGGCGGCCGTCAGCGGCGTCGCAAAGCAGGGGGCTTGATCATGCAATTCGACGCAACATTCTTCGCTTTCGTCGGCCTTCTCCTGTTCTTCGCCCTGATCGTCTATCTCAAGGTTCCGGGCATGGTGGCGAAGTCGCTCGACGCCCGCGCCGACAAGATCCGTGACGAACTGGCGGAAGCCAAGCGTCTGCGCGAGGAAGCCCAGCACGTTCTGGCCGAATACCAGCGCAAGCGTAAGGAAGCCGAGGCGGAAGCTGCCAGCATTGTCGCTGCCGCCGAACGCGAGGCTGCCATGCTGACGGCGGAAGCCAAGCAGAAGACCGAGGAGTTCGTCGCGCGCCGCAATGCGCTCTCCGAGCAGAAGATCAAGCAGGCAGAGACGGAAGCCGTCAATGCCGTGCGCTCGGCAGCCGTCGATCTGGCCATTGCCGCAGCGGAAGCCGTGCTGGCCAAGAAGACCGATGCTGCCGTGCAGGACAAGCTGTTCAACGGCGCCGTCGGCGAGGTCAAGTCACGCCTCAACTGAGGTCTCAGCCTATTGTGAATTCGGAAGAGCCGGGTGCAGACGCCCGGCTTTTTCTTTGCCTGCTGTTCGGGCGGTTAAGCCGGGTGCGGTCTGTCCATCACGCGGGTCGTCCGCGGTGTGGATATGCTTGATGGGCGTTGCCTGAGAGTGCGGGGGCAGCGCTAGCCGCACATTTCTTCAACGTCGCTTCGCAACGGCCGGAAGCTCATCCGATGGAGGATACACGGGCCGCTGATTGCGATTGCGGTACGGTGGCGATCGGTGCCGTACCCGGCATGGCTTTCGAAGCCGTAGGCGGGAAAGGTGAGGGCGGCACGGGTCATCATTCGGTCACGGGTGACCTTGGCGATGATCGAGGCGGCAGCGATCGACAGGGAGCGCGAATCGCCTTTGATCACAGCCCTGCCCGAGCAGATCAGCCCGTCGGGCACATCGCGCCCATCGGTGAGCACATGCAGCGGCGGCAGCGCAAGGCCGGCGACGGCCCTGCGCATGGCGTCGAGGCTTGCCTTGCGGATATCGCGGGCATCGATATGGCGCGGGCAGGACGAGGCGATGGAGACAGTAGCCGCAGCGAGAATCTCGTCGAACAGACGCTCTCGGTGAGCGGCGGTCAGTTTCTTCGAATCGTTGAGCCCGGTGGGTATATTGCCTTCATCGAGGATAACGGCCGCGGCGACCACCGGGCCGGCGAGCGGCCCCCGCCCAGCCTCATCGGTGCCGGCAACGGGGAACAAGCCGCGCCGCATCGCGAGCCTCTCGAACTCGAAATCGGGGCCGGACGGCAGGTCGGCGAAAAAACTCGGAGAATCGGGTGGCGTGCGAGATTTCATGCGGCAGAAATCGCACGCGCACCCNNGCGCACCCGACCTCCTGCAAGTCCCCAGCATCGACGGCCAGCAGGGGAAGCAAACCGCCGAAGCGGCAGCCGGGGACTTATCTCCGGCGCAAGGCGGCGGACCGCACCGGAAAGAGCAAGGGGGCGGCGAACCGACCCCATCATGGAACAGGCGAGCAAAGCCGCGCCCGGAAAAGTCTTGCAGCGCGATGCGCCCTTCGGCGCCACGTCCCTATCGGAATCAGAGCAGCGAAAGCTGCACGCCGCTACCGTCCGGTGGCACGAACAGATCGTCGCGCAACTGCATGCTGCGGCGAACCATGCCGAGCCGCTTGGTCGTCATCTCGAAGCGCCGGCTGATTTGCCAGGCATAGGGACCTGCCCCCTTCATCCGCTTGCCGAACTCGGCATCATAATCCTTGCCGCCGCGCATCGAGCGCACCAGCGACATGACGTGCCGATAGCGGTCCGGATAGTGCTGCAGCAACCAGTCGCGGAACAGCGGGCTCACTTCCAGCGGCAGGGGCAGCAGCACATCGCCGGCTTCGTTCGCCCCGGCCGCCTTGGCCGAATCCAGCACGCGCTCGATCTCATGGTCGTTGAGGGCCGGAATGACCGGCGCCACCAGCACCCCGGTCGGTACGCCTGCGCCGGACAGCGCCTTGATCGCCTCCAGCCGTCTGGCCGGTGTCGAGGCGCGTGGCTCCATCGTACGGGCGAGTTTGCGATCCAGCGTGGTGACCGAAATCGCCACCTTGGCAAGGCCGCGCGATGCCATGGACGACAGGATGTCGAGGTCCCGCAGGATGAGTGCCGACTTGGTGACGACCGCCACCGGGTGATTGGCCTTGTTCAGAACCTCGAGGATCTGGCGCATGATCCGCCATTCCCGCTCGATTGGCTGATAAGGATCGGTATTGGTGCCGATGGCGATGGTGCGCGGCCTGTAGCCGGGCTTGGCAAGCTCCCGTTCCAGGAGCTTCGGCGCGTCGGGCTTGGCGAACAGCTTGGCCTCGAAGTCGAGCCCGGCGGAGAGGCCCATATAGCTGTGGGTCGGCCGTGCGAAACAATAGATGCAGCCGTGCTCGCAGCCGCGATAGGGATTGATCGAACGATCGAAGGGAATATCGGGCGACTCGTTTCGGGTGATGACGGTCCGAGGTCGTTCGACCTGGACTTCGGTGCGAAAGGGCGGCATGTCCTCGAGGCTTTCCCAGCCGTCGTCGAAGGCAACTCGTTCATGGGGCTCGAAGCGGCCGGAAGGGTTCATGCCCGCGCCGCGCCCGCGCCGCCGATCAACCTCAACCCTCAGGCCCGAGGCGGCAACCAGTGCATCGGCAATATCAGCCGTATTGGCAGGCTGAAAGGCAGCCTGCGCCACAATGGACAGCTCATTCATGTTTGCTCCTCGCGGGGCCATCATCCCCGTTTCGATGATTAAATTCCTACCGCGGAAAAGAGAACAATGCAAGAACAAAGTTGAGAAAGAGCGTGTGGCAATCGTTTGTGCAATGCGATAGAGATAGGCAATGCTGACAGTGGTAATGGAATGCCGTGATCAGGAGCCGGAGCTCGCCCAAACGCTCGCAGTCCTCGTCGCCGGCGCGGTCGAGGGGCTTGTGAGCGACGTGATCGTGCTTGATCATGGTTCGACGGACGGTTCATCGCGCGTCGCGGATGCGGCAGGTTGCCGCTTTTATGTCCAGTGGGACATGAATGATGTGCTGCGTGCAGCCCGTGGCGAATGGTTGCTGCTGGTCGAGCCGGGAGCACGGCCGCTCAGCGGCTGGATCGAGGCGATTGGCGACTATGTATCCGTCAACAAGTCACCGGCCCGCTTCTCGCCATCGCGCAGCCACAGGCGCCCCTTTTACCAGCGAATCGTGAGAGGCCGACCACCGCTGGAAGATGGCTTGCTGCTCCCCAAGAGCCAGGCGATTGCCGTGTCCTGGCCCGGCATGCGGCTGGACCAGTTCGCGCTTCGGCAGAAGCCGCGAAGGCTCTCCTGTGAGATCATTCCGTCCTGGGTGGTTCGGCAGCAGGGCCGTGGTTGAGGCTTGGCGCGCCGGGCCCGGCACGCAGCACCGGTCTGCCCCTGCATTGGTCCCGCCAGAAGAACAATGTGACGATGGGTTGAGCGTGGCGGTTCTCCAGGCTCAACTCACTATTGTTTCGCTTGCCTGAAAAAACCAGTCTGGACGCTGTTCGGTCAATTGCCGTGCTGCGACGTCCGCCGCACTTGCCCCGTCGAAAATACCAAAACAAGTGGCGCCCGATCCGGACATCCGGACGAGACGGGCGCCGACGTCCTGCAGCAGGGCGCAGATATCAGCGATTTCCGGCAGGAGCGCACGGGCCGGCCGCTCCAGATCGTTGCGCAGACTGGAGAGGAAATCGAGCCACACCGCATGTTCCCCCGAATGCGGCAGTTCGCCGATCGGCGGATGGTCCTTGCACGTCAGGCGGCGGAATATCTCCGGCGTCGAGACCGGTTTCAGCGGATTGGCGAGCACGAGGGCGAAGGGCGGCATGTTGGCGATCGCGTCGATCCTTTCACCAATGCCGCTTGCCCTGAGCGGCCGGCTCTCCAGGCACATTGGAACGTCTGCCCCGAGCTTGAGCGCGATGGCTGCCAGTTCGTCGGGGGGCAGGGTTGCGTGCCAAATGCGCAAAAGGCCACGCAGCGCCGCTGCGGCGTCGGCCGATCCGCCACCAATGCCAGACGCAACAGGCAGATTTTTCTCCAGGACGATGGCGACTGGTCCCGCTGCCTTTCCCTTGGCTGCGAGCGAGCTCCGGAGCAGGTCACGGGCCTTAAGGGCGAGATTGCCGTCCTTGCTGGCAGCCTCGATGGACAAAAGTGGCCCGAAGCGACCGTCGAGCTGGAAACTGTCCCGCTCCGCCGGCGTAAATGTCAGCCGGTCGCCATAGTCGGTAAAGGCAACGATACTGTCGATCAGGTGATAGCCGTCGTCCCGTTGGCCGGTGACGTGCAGCGCCAGATTGATCTTTGCCGGCGCTGCCTCGCACGTCGTATCGGCCAACATGGCCTCAGTCGACACTCGTCGGCATCTTCAACTGCTGGCCGGGGAAGATCCGGTCGGGATTGCGCTTGAGGTCGGGATTGGCGTTGATCAGGTCCATGAAGCGCTGGCCGTCGCCGAAGGTCTCGGTGGCGATGCCCCAGAGCGAATCGCCGGCTTTGACTGTGTAGCTATCGGCAGCGGCAGCGGTGGCGGCTTTACCCTCTTCCGTATTGTTCGTAGCGTCGGTCTGCGACGCCTGCCCGCTCTTGTCGGCCACTTCCGGTGTTGGTTCCGGCAGGCCGTCGCGCAGCTTGGCCTCTATCTTCGGGATCTCCGGCAGTTCCGGCTTGGAGATCAGTGCCCGCTTCCATTGATAGGTCGCTTCGAGCTTGCGGCCGACGCGCCAGTAGGCATCGCCCAGATGGTCGTTGATGGTCGCGTCGCCGGCCTTGAGCTCGATTGCACGTTCCAGCTCTCTCACGGCCTCATCGAAGCGGCCCAGGCGATAATAAGCCCAGCCGAGTGAGTCGATGATATAGCCATCGTCCGGGCGAAGCTCGACCGCCTTGCGGATCATGTCGAGGCCTTCTTCCAGGTTTCGGTTCATATCGACCCACGAATAGCCGAGATAGTTCAAGACCTGTGGCTGGTCTGGATTGAGTTCCAGCGCCTTGCGGAAATTCGGCTCCGCCTGGTCCCATTTCTTCAGGCGCTCATAGGCGATGCCGCGCTGGAAGAAGATCGACCAATAGTTCTGTGCGGGATTTGGGCCAATGATCTCGACCGCCTTGTCGTAGTTTTCTGCCATGGCAGCATAGTCCTTGGCCTCGGACAGAACGCTGCCAAAGGCGAGATAGCTGCGGATGTCGGCTGGATCGGAATCGATCAGCGACTTGAGGTGCTGGCGTGCCTCCTCAACCTTGCCGGTTTCGGCAAGCGTCAGGCCGAGCTGTAGCTCGGAAATGCGGCGCATCGGCGAGGTGGCGGGCACCTGGCCATAGAAGCGGATGGCCCGTTCCGGCTGCTCGGCTTTTTCGGCAATGCTGCCAAGCAGGATCAGCGTATCGGCGCTGTTCGGGTCGAGGGCGCGGGCAAGCTGGAGATAGAGCATGACCGTGTCTTCCGCGCCGTCGCGGTTCAGCGCGCCACCGATCGAAAACAAAACGCCAGCGGCGCCCTGGACCGCCGTCTTGGCAAGCGATTCCGGTGTCTCACCCGCCTCGATCCGTTCGCGAAGCGCCTTGAACGGGGCGAAGTTGGAGATCATCACGTCGCCGGTAGAAATCGCGTCGAGTGCCTTCTGTTTGTTGCCCTGCTGCGCTTCCAGCGTGGCGAGCGACATGACCGCGCGGGTAAAGGTGTCGGGTGCGGTCGCCGCGCCGGACTTGTCGGTCAGAACGTCAACGAAATTGCGCCGGGCCGCATCGGCGTCGCCGATCAGGGCGGCTATTGCTCCGGCGTTGTAGCGCTGGAAGATGGCGTACCATTCCGGGCCCTTGAGCCCTTCGACCAGGGCCAGCGCTTCCTTGCCCTGTCCCGCCGCGACCTTGTTCCAGGCGACGAGCAACTGGTTCATCAGGCGGTCGAGATCGTTCGGCCCGCTATAGTTGAGGATCTTCTCCGCCTCGGCGTGTTCGCCCTTGCGGATTGCTTCGAGCGCACGTGCGACCGAGGTAACGCGCTCGACGGCTTCGTCGTTCTTCAGTTCTTCGGCAAGTGCCACACCCTCGTCGAAATCGCCATTCATGAACAGGGCGAGCATCAGCCGTTCCTGGATGTCGAGCTCGTTCGGCGAGTAGGACAGCGCTTTCTTGTAGAGCGCGATGGCGTTCACATAGTCCCGGTTGGCATCGGCGGTGCGGGCGGCAAGGAACGAGCCGGAAAACGTGTCGACGCTCTCGAGGTCGAACGTCTGCGTCTCCGCAGGCTTTGCCTCATCGGTGGACTGGGCGTGGACAAGGCCGGAGGGAGAGATCCCGACCAGTAAGGCGAGTGCCGTGCCGGCGAGCAGACGAATGGCAAGACTTTGCCGCATGAAAGAGCCTTTCAAGAATCGATGACCAGCCGCCACGGGCTGTTGATACCCCAGAATGCGGGAATGTAACCTGCACAGAATGGCTTTTTTGAAGCAGCCTCGCAAGGAGACACCCCAGCTGCTTCAATTGACGCGGGCAATGCAGAAGTCGATGACGTCCATAAGCGCCGATTTCCATTCGGTCTCCGGCAGCGGGGCCAGCGCGTCGCGGGCGATCGTGCCATAATGCAGGGCCCGGGCGATCGTGTCGTTGAGCGCGCCGTATTTGGTAATCAGGCCGAGCGCCTTTTCCAGCCGCGCATCGTCGTTCTGTCCCTGCTCGATCGCATCACGCCAGAATTCACGCTCCTCCTTGGTGCCGCGCCGATAGGCGAGGATGACGGGAAGCGTGATCTTGCCTTCACGAAAATCGTCGCCGACATTCTTGCCGAGATCGACCGCCTTGCCGCCGTAGTCGAGTGCATCGTCGACCAGCTGGAAAGCAAGGCCGAGGTTCATGCCATAGGATTTCAGCGCATTGCGGCCGGCCTTGTCGGCGCCGGCAATGATCGGCCCCACTTCGGCCGCGGCGGCGAAGAGGGCCGCCGTCTTGGCGCGGATGACCGAGAGATAGTCGTCCTCGGTGGTCTCCATGTTCTTGGCGACGGAAAGCTGAAGCACCTCGCCCTCGGCGATCACCGATGCGGCCGCGGAGAGCACGTCGAGCGCCTCGAGCGACCCTACCTCGACCATCATGCGGAAAGCCTGGCCGAGCAGGAAGTCGCCGACCAGGACGCTCGCCTGGTTGCCCCAGATCATCCGGGCTGTCGACTTGCCGCGGCGAAGGTCACTCTCGTCGACCACGTCGTCGTGCAGCAGGGTCGAGGTGTGGATGAACTCGATGATGGCCGCCAGCTGGTGGTGCTCCGGGCCGGCCTGGCCGACCGCGTGTCCGGCCAGCATGACCAGCATCGGCCGCAGGCGCTTGCCGCCGGCGGAGATGATGTGGTCGGCGATCTGGTTGATCAGCACGACATCCGAGGACAGTCGGCGGCGAATCAGCGCATCGACGGCGGCCATGTCGGGCGCGGCGAGCGACTGGATCTGGGGCAGGCCCAGCGCGGGGCGGGTGTCTTCGGTGATGGTCATGCGGTCTGACTTTCAGGCTTGGGCGGAATTATAGGCGGTGCGGGCGTATTCCGCCCGCGAAGGCCGCCGCGTCCCCGGCAGGGCGTGAATACGTATGCACCCCGCGCCACCGCCGAGGGCAGCCCGCTAAGCTTGTCGGGTACGTTCTGGCGCCCGTGGGAGGGCGCCCTGGAAGCCCGGAGGGGGGCCCTCGATGACGCAGACTCCATGGTGGCGCGGTGCCGTCATCTACCAGATTTACCCGCGCAGTTTCCTCGATGCCAATGGTGACGGGGTCGGCGACCTGCCCGGCATCATCGAGCGCCTGGATTACGTGGCCTCGCTGGGCGTGGACGCGATCTGGATTTCGCCGTTTTTCACTTCGCCGATGGCTGACTTCGGCTACGACATCGCCGACCACCGCGACGTCGACCCGCTGTTCGGCACCCTGGCCGACTTCGACCGCCTGCTGGCCAGGGCGCACGCGCTGGGCCTGAAGGTGATGATCGACCAGGTGTTCAGCCATACCTCGATCGAGCATGCCTGGTTCCGCGAAAGCCGCCAGGACCGCACCAATCCCAAGGCGGACTGGTACGTGTGGGCCGACCCGCGCGAGGACGGCACCCCGCCCAACAACTGGATGTCGATCTTCGGCGGCGTGGCCTGGCAGTGGGAGCCGCGCCGCGAGCAGTACTTCCTGCACAACTTCCTGGCCGACCAGCCGGACCTGGATTTCCACAACCCGGCGGTGCAGCAGGCGACGCTGGACTACGTGAAGTTCTGGCTGGACCGGGGCGTGGACGGCTTCCGCCTGGATTCGATCAACTTCTGCTTCCACGACCGGGAGCTGCGCGACAACCCGGCCAAGCCGGCGGAGAAGCGCCTGGGCCGTGGCTTCAGCGCGGACAATCCGTACGCGTACCAGTACCACTACTACAACAACACGCGCCCGGAGAACCTGCCGTTCATCGAGCGCCTGCGCGGGCTGCTGGACCAGTACCCGGGCGCGGTCAGCCTGGGCGAAATTTCGGCCGAGGATTCGCTGGCGACCACCGCCGAATACACTGCGCCGGGCCGCCTGCACATGGGTTACAGCTTCGAGCTGCTGGTGAAGGATTACAGCGCTGCCTACATCCGCGACACCGTGTCGCGGCTGGAAGCGACCATGACCGAGGG
>DBUL01000135.1 GCA_002307905.1 Rhizobiaceae bacterium UBA1291 | reverse complement strand
GCCCAGCGCAGGGCAAGCCTGTTCACCACAAATGAGTGTGGCGTGTATATGCCCCCCTGCTGCATAGCGCCGCGGGGTTGAACAGGGTCGCCGAAGATCGCGAATAATCCCTGCACACTGTTACGGCCTGACTCACAGCGGGGCATTGGGTGACTGCTGCTGAGGGGTAAGGCCGCCGACCTCATCCATAAAAAAACCCAAATAGCGGTGAATTATTTCGCATGCACTTGTATCTGAAGTGACAGAGCGGTGCTGTCGCAGTGATAGCACCTCCCCTGTTCTGTTTTAGAGTGATCCGCATGAAATCACGTAAGAAAAGCGTCAATCCCATCGGATTGAATGACATCACCATTGTCGATGACACCAAGATGCGCAAGGCGATCACCGCCGCTGCACTGGGTAACGCCATGGAATGGTTCGACTTTGGCGTCTACGGGTTTGTCGCCTATGTGCTGGGCAAGGTGTTTTTCCCGGACGCTTCGCCCAGTGTGCAAATGATCGCCGCACTGGCTACCTTCTCGGTGCCGTTCCTGATCCGTCCTTTGGGTGGCCTGTTCTTCGGCGCCCTGGGGGACAAATACGGACGACAGAAGGTGCTGGCGGCGACCATCGTGATCATGTCGCTGAGTACCTTCGCCATCGGTCTGATCCCCGGCTACGACACTATCGGTATCTGGGCGCCGATCCTGTTGCTGCTGTGCAAAATGGCCCAAGGCTTCTCGGTGGGCGGTGAATACACCGGCGCGTCGATCTTCGTTGCCGAGTATGCGCCGGACCGCAAGCGCGGCTTTCTCGGCAGTTGGCTGGACTTCGGTTCCATCGCCGGTTTCGTGCTCGGCGCGGGTGTGGTGGTGCTGATTTCCAGCATCCTCGGCGAAGAACAGTTTGAATCCTGGGGCTGGCGCCTGCCGTTCTTCCTGGCCCTGCCCCTGGGCATCATCGGTCTTTACCTGCGCCACGCGCTGGAAGAAACCCCGGCGTTCCAGCAGCACATGGACACCCTCGAACAAGGCGACCGCGAAGGTCTGTCCCACGGCCCGAAAGTGTCGTTCAAGGAAGTCGCCACCAAGCATTGGCGCAGCCTGTTGACCTGTATCGGCATTGTGGCGGCCACCAACGTGACGTACTACATGCTGCTCACCTACATGCCGAGCTACCTGTCCCACAACCTGCACTACAAAGAAAACAGCGGTGTATTGATCATCATCGCAATCATGGTCGGCATGCTGTTCGTGCAACCGTTCATCGGTTTTGTCAGTGACAAAATCGGCCGCAAGCCGTTCATCATTGCCGGCAGCGTGGGTTTGCTGTTGCTGGCCATTCCAGCCTTTATGCTGATCACCAGCGGCAAGATCGGGCTGATCTTCGCCGGGCTGCTGATCCTGGCCGTTGTGCTGAACTTCTTTATCGGCGTGATGGCGTCGACATTGCCGGCGATGTTCCCTACACACCTGCGCTACAGCGCTCTAGCCAGCGCCTTTAACGTCTCGGTGCTGATTGCCGGTCTGACCCCGACCGCTGTCGCCTGGCTGGTGGAAACCACCAATGACCTATACATGCCCGCCTACTACTTGATGGCGTTTGCAGTGGTCGGCCTGATCACCGGCGTGACCATGAAAGAGACCGCTAACCGCCCCCTGCGCGGCGCGGCACCGGCGGCCTCGGACATGGAAGAAGCCAAGGAGCTGCTGCAAGAACACCATGACAATATCGAGCAGAAGATCGAAGATATCGACGCCGAGATCGCCGAACTCGTTGATGATCACTGCCGCATCCTTCATCGCCGGATCCTTGAGGATGCGGTTGAGCAGGGTCGACTTGCCCGCCCCCAGAAAGCCGGTGATGATCGACACGGGGATCCGGCCGTAGGTATCGGACATGGCTTGCTCCGGAATCAGAATGTCGGGCGCGGCTTTGGAATCGGTACGTTGGCGATCACGCCAGCGGCGCCATTCTGCTTCTTGGGCTGTGGCTCCGTTCCCGGAATAAGGCCCGCGAAGACCGCCCTTGGCGGGCGGTCCATTTCGTGGATGTAAGGCGAAAGCATCTTCATCCGCCCCGCCTCGTCGCGGCCTTCGCTGCGCACCTTGCGCGCCTGTGGATTGCAGATCTCGGCGCTGATGTCAGTGACGGTATCGCGGCCTGGACCATAGGGGGCGAGACTACCAAGATGCAGACCGGCGCCCTTCGGAGCGGTCAAAGCCTTTTGCAGCAGTTCAGCCGACATATCGGCCCGCCCGCCAAGGCTGTCGGCACCAAGCACCACGGATACCACGGTTCGGCCGTTGCGGGTGGCCGAGGAAACCTGGTTAAAGCCGGAGGCACAGATATAGCCGGTCTTCATGCCGTCGGCGCCGTCGAAGCGACCGATCAGCAAATTGTAGTTGGGATAAACCTTCTTGCCCGTGGTAACGCCTTCCAGTGCGAAAAATCCGGCATATTCCGGAAACTCGCGGCGCAAGGTGACAGAGAGCACGGCAAGGTCGCGCGCTGTCGTGTATTGTCCCTTGCCCGGCAGGCCGTTCGGATTGACAAAGCGCGAAGAGGTCATCCCGAGCGCCTGCGCGTCGGCATTCATCCGGGCGATGAAATTGTCGAGCGTACCGCCGACACGCTCGGCAATCGCCACAGCGACGTCATTGGCGGACTTGACGATCAGGAGCTTCAGCGCGCTATCGAGCGTCATCTGCGACCCCGGCGCGTAGTACATCTTGCTCGCCGGTTGCGCCGCCGCCTTCTCGCTCATGACGACGACGCTCGTCAGCGACAGCTCGCCGGCACGAATGGCCTTGAAGGTCGTGTAGGCAGTCATCAGCTTGGTGAGCGAGGCAGGATACCATTTGCGGAAGGCTTCCTCGTGGGCGATCACCTGTCCGCTATTGACGTCAACGACAATCTGCGGATTGGCAAGAGCCAGACCCGGCAGGCAAGCGGCGATAGCGCAAACAAGCGCCGTGAGACGGCGTGTGTAGCGCGAGCGCTGAGGCATGCTGGAAGTGTTCGACGGCACGATGAATACCCCTTTGATGCGAACCTGTCTCGCAAAGGCCAGATAATTGGCCTATGTGTGAAAGCAATGGCAAGACCCATTGAATACGTCAATCTCAAGGCGCACATTCTGCGCCGCCTCTCAAAAGATAGCAGAAATAGACGGGCAGGACAGCAAGATGCCGATATTGAACCGCGCCGCCGAACTCCAGGCGGAGGTCAGCGAATGGCGCCGCCATCTCCATGCAAATCCCGAGATTCTCTACGATGTAGAGAACACCGCTGCCTTCGTTTCCGCCAAGCTGGCAGAGTTCGGCGTTGACGAAATCGTGAACGGAATTGGCCGGACCGGCGTTGTCGGAGTGATCAAGGGACGGGGCACCAGCACCCGCGCTATCGGTCTGCGCGCCGACATGGATGCATTGCCGCTGGAGGAGATCAGCGGCAAACCATGGGCGTCACAGGTTCCAGGCCGCATGCATGCCTGCGGTCATGACGGACACACGGCAATGCTGCTCGGCGCCGCCCAGCACTTGGCCCAGACGCGCAATTTCAACGGCCGTGTCATCGTGATCTTCCAGCCGGCCGAAGAAGGCGGCGCCGGTGCGCTGGCCATGGTCCAGGACGGACTGATGGAGCGGTTTGCCATTGAGGAAGTCTACGGCATGCACAACATGCCGGGCCAGCCGGTCGGCACGTTTTCGATCCGCAAGGGCGGCATCATGGCCGCGCCCGACAAGTTCTTCATCACGGTCAAGGGACGCGGCGGGCACGCTGCCGAACCGCACAAGGCCGTCGACCCGATCGCCATCGGCGCGCAGATCGTCACCAACCTGCAGCTTATCGCTTCGCGAAACGCCAATCCGTTGCGTTCCGTGGTCGTCTCCGTCACGCGCTTCAACGCCGGCACGACCCATAACATCATCCCGGAAGAGGCCTTGCTCGCCGGCACGGTCCGCTCGCTCGACGAAACCGTGCGCGATCTGGCCGAAACCCGCATCCGCGAGATTGCTCGGGGGATCGCGAACGCCAACGGCGCAGAGGCCGACGTGGTCTATGAGCGCGCCTGCCCCGTCACCGTCAACCACCCGGCCGAGACGGAGCACGCCGCGCGCGCGGCGATGGACATTGTCGGCAAGGATCAGGTGAACACCGAGGTCGATCCCTCCATGGCCGGCGAAGACTTCGCCTTCATGCTGCAGGCCCGCCCCGGCGCCTATATCATGATCGGCCACGGCGACACGCCCGGCCTGCATAATCCCGCCTACGACTTCAATGACGATATCCTGTCTTACGGAATCTCCTATTGGGTGAGGCTGGCGGAACAGCGACTGACGGATTGAGGAAAGGGTTGTCCCGCAACCGCAGGAGTCGCGACCGGCGCAAGCGGCCCCCGGCACGGAATGCAGAGTCAGGCCTTCGTCCTTGCCCCTTCAGCAAAAAGGCTTGGCTTCATGGTCCGGCTTTTGTATGGAGTTCAGTCAGTGGTCCCGTAGCTCAGCAGGATAGAGCACCAGATTCCTAATCTGGGGGTCACGCGTTCGAATCGCGTCGGGATCACCATACGGCTCCTGATCGGCTTAGGGACTCGACGGGGGTCGACCCAGCGATCAGACTACCAGCCCAGACACGTCGACAAGACCGGTGCCGCAAGTGGGCATGGCACCGGATCGGCAGCATAACTAGTAGGCAGCATGATTAGAAGGACGCGGTTGTGGCCACCGCACCTCCGGTGCTTGTGGCGCGTTTTTTGAATGCGGCTAGTCCTCCGCCAGCCTCTCCGGCGAGCCGCAGGCGAAAGCCGAAGGAGCGCCAGTAGATTGGTTTCGCAGGGTGCGCCTAATCAGAATTAGGGCTGACGAATGGGGCATGCAGCTATCCCAAGGTCGATCAGTGGATTGGACAAAAAAAGGAGCCCTGAGAGCCCCTTTTTCATGCCGCGACAACGTCGCTCGCGGGCCAGGACTTTCCTGGCCCGACTTTCCGGCATCAGGCCGCCTTGGCAGACTTGGCGTCCATGGCGGCCGTGTTGACTGCGCTCTCGGCAAGCTTGGACAGAGCGACATCGGTCTTCGTTTCTTCCGCGAGGGTTTCGTCAAGCAGCTTCACTGCATCCTTCAGGCCGAGCTGCTTCGCCCAGGCGCTGAGGGTGCCGTAACGGCTGATCTCATAATGCTCGACAGCCTGAGCGGCGGCGAGCAGGCCGGCATCGAGAGCGGGGGCGCCCTTGAAATCTTCCATGATCTCCTCGCCCTCCTCGATGATGCCGTCGATCGCCGGGCAGGTCTTCGCGCGTGGACGCTTGCCGATGATCTCGAACACCTGCTGCAGGCGCTCGATCTGGCCTTCTGTCTCTTCCTTGTGCTTTTCGAAAGCGGTCTTCAGCTTAGGGTCCTGGGCGCCACGGGCCATCTTCGGCAGGGTCTTCAGGATCTTGCGCTCGGCATAGTAGATGTCCTTGAGCGTCTCGTAGAAAAGGTCGTCTAGAGTCTTCTGTGCCATGGGGTGTCTCCTGGTTGGGATCGGAATTCACGCCCAATCAACACGACTCCCCGCGACTTTGTTCCGGCTGACCGCGGCAAACGGCGAAAAACTCAAGTCCTCTCTCTCACTCCTCGCGCTTGGCGCGAATCTCTGCCGGTACGCTGAGCGCCCGCAGCGCATTGAGAATCACTGCCACGTCGATCACCTCCTGGAGCAGAGCACCTTGGACCGGCGGAAGATAGCCGAACGCGGCCGCTACCATCGCAAGCAGCGAGAGAGACAGGCCGGCGAAAACGCTTTGGAGGGCGATGTGCCGGGTGCGTTGCGCAACCAGGAGGGCGGCGGGCAAGCGGGCCAGGTGGTCGACTAGGAGCACGACGTCCGCCGATTCGGATGATGCTGCGGCGCCTCTGGCCCCCATGGCTACACCGACGTCAGCCGCCGCCAATGCCGGTGCGTCGTTGACCCCATCGCCGATCATCATCACCGAGGCCTTGCGGCGCTCGGCGATCACCACGTCCACCTTCTCGGCGGGCAGAAGATCTCCAATCGCCTCATCGACGCCGAGAGACAAGCCCGCCGCGCGGACGGCATCGGCGTGATCGCCCGAGGCCAGCACAAAGCGGGTGACGCCAGCGGCGCGGAAGGAATCGATCGTCGAATGCGCATCGTCGCGTATCTGGTCGGAGAGCAGGATGATGCCAGCGACGATGCCGTCGATCCCGACGGCGACCACCGCTGTTCCCGGCGGCAGGTCTCCGCCGAGGGCGTAAGGGTTGCCCGACGAACACCTGCTCCGTACGAAATCGCTGCCGCCAACCACCAGCGATCGGCCATTGATCCTTCCCTCGACGCCGGACCCCGGCGTTTCGACGATGTCGGTCGGCGACGAAAGCGCCATACCGCGCTCGCGCGCTGACTGGACGAGGGCCTCGGCGCTGACATGGTTGGAGGCCTGATCGAGCGAAGCGGCGAGCCGCAGCATTTCCTCCGGATCGATCCCGTCGCTGGTGCGGATCTCGACCACGCCGGCTTCGCCGCTGGTCATGGTCCCCGTCTTGTCGAGCACGGCCGTGCGCACCCGCGCGAGCCTCTCCAGTGCACCGCCGCTTTTGATCAGGACGCCAAGCGACGCAGCACGTGACATGCCGGAAATGATCGCAACCGGCACGGCCAGGATGAGCGGACAGGGCGTGGCGACCACGAGCACGGCCAGCGCCCGCAAGGGATCACCACTCACCCACCAGGCAGCGCCCGCGATCAGCACCGTCAGAGCCAAGAACCACAGCGCATAGCTNNATCCGCCAGCCGCACCATTGGCGCCTTGCTCTGTTGTGCCTGCTCGACGAGCCGGACGATCCCGGCATAGGTACTGTCGGCAGCCGTGCGTATCACGTCGAGATCGAAGGCGGCGCCGATCGACGTGCCGCCGCTCGGCATGTCGTTACCGGCGAAGAAACGCGCCGGCATGGCTTCACCGGTCAAGGCGGACATGTCGATGTCGGCGCGGCCGCCGACCAGGCGACCATCGACCGGCACAACCTCACCACGACGGACCAGGATCCGCTCGCCCGGCATCAGCGTCTCGATCGGGACTTCCTCCAGTCCTTCGCGCGCGTAGCGCATGGCGGTACGGGCCGTGCGGCCGAGCAGCGCGGTCATTTCGCGTCGTGCGCGCCCCTCGGCGAAGTTTTCGAGCTGTTGGCCACCGGCATACATCAGCGCGACGATATTGCCGGCCAGCGGCTCGCCGAAGGCAAGTGCTGCCCCCATGGACAGCCCGGCGATGACGTCGAGGCCGAATCGTCCCTGCATCAGCGACAGGACGATCTCGACCAGGAGCGCCGAGAGAACGAGTGCCGTGCCGAAGGACCAAAGTCCGGATGCCCAATCCTGATGCGTGGTGAAATAGGCAATGCCGCCGCCGGCCAAGGTTACCAGCGCCACAAGGGCCAGAAAGGGCTGGCCATAACGGCGCAAGTTCCAAACGAGACCTCGCATCGACAACCTCCGGACTGCGAATACGCGCGACGGGCCGCCGGATCGGAAGCTTGCCGCTTTCAGCAATCCCTTGTAGACGCAATTGCAGATGAAGCAATCTTCCGGACAGCAAGAATGACCCTCGCCAAACAACAGCCGCGCCGCCTGACGATTCTCGGCTCGACCGGCTCGATCGGCGTCAACACGCTGGACGTGGTCAATCAGTTGGGCGGGCGCGATGCCTTCGAGATCGGCGCCTTGACCGGTAACGGCAATATTGAACTCCTTGCGGAGCAGGCCCGCACAATGGGCGCGAAACTCGCCGTCACCGCCGACGAAAGCCAGTATATGACGCTCAAGGACGCACTCGCCGGCAGCGGCGTCGACGTGGCCGCCGGACGCTCAGGGCTCAAGGAGGCGGCAAGCCTGGATGCCGACTGGGTCATGGCCGCCATCGTTGGCACGGCGGGCCTCGGCCCCACGCTGACCGCGGCTGCGCGGGGCGCCGACATTGCGCTCGCCAACAAGGAATGCCTGGTCTCGGCAGGCGAATTGTTCATCCAGGCGGTGAAAACAGGCGGCGGACGACTGATTCCTGTCGATAGCGAGCATAGCGCGATCTTCCAATGCCTCGACACCAGCCAGCGGCCAGCGCTGGAGCGGATCATCCTCACGGCGTCCGGCGGTCCTTTTCGCACCTATACGCGCGAGCAGATGGCAGGCGTAACCGTCGCAACGGCGAGGACCCACCCGAACTGGTCGATGGGCCTGAAGATCTCGGTCGGCAGCGCCTCCATGTTCAACAAGGCGCTGGAAATGATCGAGGCAAGACACCTCTTCGACATCACGCCGGAACAGATCGAGGTGATCGTGCACCCGCAGTCGATCATACATTCCATGGTCGGCTACAGCGATGGCTCGGTGATTGCCCAGCTCGGCCCGCCGGACATGCGTACCGCGATCGGCTATGCATTGACCTATCCGAAACGGCCGAGGCTCAATGCCGAGCGGCTCGACTTCGCCAGACTGGCCCGGCTCGACTTCGAGGCACCGGACGAGACCCGCTTCCCAGCGCTCAGGCTTGCCCGCACGGCGCTCACCCGCGGTGGCCTGCAAGGCGCAATCATGAATGCCGCCGAGGAGACGGCCTTCGACGCCTTCGTCGAGGAGAAGATCGGTTTCCTCGACATGGCCGATATCGTCGAGGTGACGATGGAGCGGCTCATCGATTGTGGAGCAGCAAGCTCCATCGACGACGTCTTCGCTACCGATGCCGAGGCGCGTCGGGTTGCCGCTTCGATCATCTCGACGCACGAAAAAACCGCCTGACCAGCAGGCGGTTCATTCAATTCACAAATCGGGACTGCCGTTCGCTCAGGCGACGGCACGGGCCAGCGCGCAACGCGACCACAGCTGGTGCAATGCGCCAACGAGATGGTCCATATCGCCATCCGAATGCAGCGGCGTCGGCGTGATGCGCAGACGCTCGGTCTTCTTCGGCACGGTCGGATAATTGATCGGCTGGACGTAGATGCCGAAATTGTCGAGCAGCAGGTCGGAGAGCCATTTGCACTTGGAGGCATCGCCAACCATGACCGGGACGATGTGGCTCGGATTCGGCATATGCGGAATGCCGCGGGCATCGAGCATCGAGCGCAGACGCCGCACGCGCTCCTGATGGGCGAAGCGCTCCAACTGGCTGGTCTTCAGGTGCCGGATCGATGCAACCGCGCCGGCAGCCAGTGCCGGCGGCAGGGCCGTGGTGAAGATGAAGCCGGACGCGAAGGAGCGGATGAAATCGCATAGTGCGGTCGAGCCGGTGATATAGCCGCCCATCACGCCAAAGGCCTTGCCAAGCGTGCCTTCGATTACCGTCAGGCGATCCATAAGCCCCTCGCGCTCGGCGATGCCGCCACCATGGGCGCCATACATGCCGACGGCGTGCACTTCGTCGAGATAGGTCATCGCGCCGTATCTGTCGGCGAGATCACAGATCTCCCTGATCGGCGCAATGTCGCCGTCCATCGAATAGACAGATTCGAAAGCAATCATTTTCGGCGCCTTCGGATCGGCGGCCGCCAGCTTGGCTTCGAGGTCCTTGACATCGTTGTGCTTCCAGATGACCCGCTCGCACTTCGAATAGCGAATGCCTTCGATCATCGAAGCATGGTTCAGCGCGTCGGAGAAGATGATCAGGCCGGGGATCTTCTGGCCGAGCGTGCCGAGGGCCGCCCAGTTGGAAACATAACCAGAAGTGAAGATCAGCGCCGACTCCTTGCCGTGCAGATCGGCGAGTTCGCGCTCGAGAAGGACGTGATAGTGATTGGTGCCAGAGATGTTCCGGGTGCCGCCGGCACCCGCTCCACAGTGGTCGATGGCGTTCTTCATCGCTTCGATCACGCCAGCATTCTGGCCCATGCCGAGATAGTCGTTGGAACACCAGACGGTGACGTCCTGAGTGCCGTTTTCGGTATAGCGCGTCGCTCGGGGGAAACTGCCCCTCTGTCGCTCAAGATCGGCGAAAACCCGGTACCGGCCCTCTTCGTGAAGACCTTCCAGTTCGCCCTTGAAAAACGCCTCGAAATCCATTTCCCGACTCCAGTCTGTTCAGCCCTTTTTGAGATCCAACGCGCGTTCGGTCAACCCCGGCACTGTAAATTCATTCTAAACTGCGACAATTGGCGCAATCTTGGAATTCTTCCAACCATTTGCTAGCCGATCGGGCCGCAAGCAAACTTGATCTGCGTCAAGCTACGGAAAAAAGGACGGCCGCAGCCGCCCTTCTCCGGTATGGCGATTCTCCGCTCCTCTCAGGAGGCGGAGACGGCCCGCTTCGCCATCACTTTCACCAGATTCGCGCGGTACTCCGCAGTCGCATGCAGATCGGCCATCAGATCGGTCGGATCGATGGATACACCCGCCAGTGCGTCCGCGGACCAGTTGCCGGCAAGGGCGGCTTCAAGACCTTCGTGGCGGAACACACCGCTCGAGCCCGCCCCGGTCACGGCCACGCGAACGCCAGCCGGCCCCTTCGAGACGAACACCCCGGTCATCGCAAATCGCGAGGCCGGATTGGCGAACTTGGCATAGCCTGCCCGCTCCGGCGCAGTGAAACGCACGGCGGTGACGATCTCGTTCTCCTCCAGTGCGGTTTCGAACAGGCTGACGAAGAACCCGTCCGCCGTGATCTGCCGGCGATCGGTAACGATGGTCGCGCCGAGCCCAAGGAGGGCAGCCGGATAGTCGGCGGCCGGATCATTGTTGGCGATCGATCCGCCGATTGTTCCCAGATGTCGGACATGCGGATCGCCGATAAGCGATGCGAGATGGCAGACCGCCGGGCAGACCGCGCGGATCAGGCTCGATCCGGCGACTTCGGCATGGGTGACACCCGCGCCGATTGTCACCATCCGGCCATCGACTGCAATTCCCTTGAGCGAGGGGATATGCCTCAAGTCAATGAGGTCGGAGGGTTGCGCCAGACGCTGTTTGAGGGTGGCGACCAAGGTCTGGCCGCCCGCCACGAACTTGCCGTCGGAGGCACCCGAAAGCAGGCTTCCGGCCTCCTCGACCGAGGAGGCACGATGATAGCTGGTCGAATAGAGAAACATGCTTCGTCCTCCCTTACTCGGCTGCCTGCAATGCCGACCAGACGGCAAGCGGGGTTGCAGGCATGTTGAGGTTGTTGGTGCCGATGGCATCGGTGATGGCATTGATCAAGGCCGGCGGAGAGCCGATGGCCCCTGCCTCGCCGCAGCCCTTGATGCCGAGCGGGTTGCCCGGGCAGGGCGTATTCTGGTGCGACAGGCTGAACGACGGCAGATCGTCGGCCCGCGGCATGGCATAGTCCATGTAGCTTGCCGTGAGCAACTGGCCGGTGGTCGTGTCATAGCGCACACCCTCCAGCAGAGCCTGGCCCACGCCCTGGGCGATGCCGCCATGCACCTGCCCCTCGACGATCATCGGATTGATGATATTGCCGAAGTCGTCGGCGGCGACGAACTGCACGATCGTCGTCTTGCCGGTTTCCGGATCGACCTCGACCTCGGCGATGTAACAGCCGGCCGGGAAGGTGAAGTTGGACGGATCGTAAAACGCGCCCTCCTTCAGGCCCGGCTCCATCCCGCTAGGCAGGTTGTGGGCGGTGTAAGCGGCAAGCGCCACCTGGAACCACGGGAGCGATTTGTCCGTACCGGCGACCTTCAGTTCGCCATTCTCGATGACGATGTCACTCTCGTCCGCTTCCATCAGGTGGGCGGCGATCTTCTTCGCCTTGGCCTCGACCTTGTCGAGCGCCTTGACGATCGCCGACATGCCGACGGCGCCGGACCGGGAGCCGTATGTGCCCATGCCCATCTGCACCTTGTCGGTGTCGCCGTGGACGATCGAGACATTGTCGATCGGCACACCAAGACGTTCGCAGACAAGCTGGGCAAAAGTCGTCTCATGGCCCTGGCCGTGGCTATGAGAACCGGTCAGAACTTCGACCGTTCCCACCGCATTGACCCGGACCTCGGCCGATTCCCACAGGCCGACGCCGGCCCCGAGCGAACCGACCGCAGCCGACGGCGCAATGCCGCAGGCCTCAATGTAGCAGCTCATGCCGATGCCGCGCTTCATGCCACGGCCGGCCGCCTCCGCCTTGCGAGCCGGGAAGCCGTTCCAGTCGGCCGCATCCATCGCCGCCTCGAGCGAGGCCTCATAATTGCCGGCGTCGTAGTTCATGATGACGGGCGTCTGGTAGGGGAAGGTCCGGATGAAGTTCTGCCGGCGCAGTTCTGCCGGAGAGACGCCCAATTCCCGCGCCGCCGTTTCCATGGTGCGCTCGAGAAGGTAGGTCGCTTCCGGACGCCCGGCCCCGCGATAGGCATCGACCGGCACCGTGTTGGTATAGACGGTTCGGACATTGCAGTGGATTGCCGGGATCGCGTACTGCCCCGAGAGCAGTGTCGCGTAGAGATAGGTCGGCACCGACGAGGAGAAGAGCGACATGTAGGCGCCGAGATTGGCGATCGTGTCGACCTTCAGCCCGATGACATTGTTGTCCTTGTCGAAGGCCATCTTTACCTTCGACACATGGTCACGGCCATGTGCGTCAGTGAGGAAGGCCTCGGTCCGGTCGGACGTCCACTTGACCGGCACGCCGGTCTTCTTGGAGGCCCACAGGCAGACGATCTCTTCCGGATAGATGTAGATCTTCGAGCCGAAGCCGCCACCGACGTCGGGCGCGATGACGCGCAGCTTGTTTTCCGGTGCAACATTGTAGAAGGCGCTCATGACGAGGCGCGCCACATGCGGGTTCTGCGAAGTCGTGTAGCAGGTATAGTGATCTTCGGCCGAGTCGTAGATGCCGAGCGTGGCGCGCGGCTCCATCGGATTGGGTGAGAGCCGGTTGTTGTGGATCTCGATCTCGGTGACGTGGGCGGCCGAGGCGATCGCCCGGTCAGCAGCGGCGCTGTCGCCGATTTCCCAATCGAAGATCAGATTGCCCGGCGCTTCCGGATGAATCTGGGGCGCTCCGGGTTCGAGCGCCGTGACTGCCTCAGTCACCACCGGCAGTTCATCGTAGTCGACAACCACGGCTTCAGCTGCGTCGCAAGCCTCTCCATAGGTATCGGCGACAACGATGGCCACCGCATCTCCAACATAGCGAACCGTGTCGACCGCGAGCGGGCGCCAGCCGCCCATCTTCATCGGAGTACCGTCCTTGGAATGGACCATCCAGCCGCAAATAAGGTTACCGATGCCATCTGCCAGCAACTGCTTGCCGTCCAGCACGTCGATGACGCCCGGCATCGCCTTGGCCGCTGAAGCATCTACGTTTTTGATCTTGGCATGCGCATAGGGCGAACGCACGAAAGAGGCAAATTTCATACCCGGGACGACCATGTCGTCCGTATACCGGCCCTTGCCGGTCAGGAAGCGCTTGTCTTCCTTGCGCGTGACACGCGCCCCGATTCCTTCAACACCCATTTTAATCTCCTCCAGAGAAACAGGATTTAGGCAATTGGCACTGGGCAGTAGGATAGGCCGTGACGCGGCACCAATGGCCGACAGCATGCCTATTGGCTACTTGCCTATTGCCTCACTCGGCAGCCTGACGCCCGCCATGCATCTCGGCATTGGCGGAAAGCACGGCCTTGACGATGTTGTGGTAACCGGTGCAACGACAGATATTGCCTTCCAGCTCATGGCGCACTGTCGCCTCGTCGAGGTTTCCACCATGTCGGTTGATCATGTCGACCGCGGTCATGACCATGCCGGGCGTGCAGAAGCCACATTGCAGGCCGTGATGTTCCTTGAAGGCCGCCTGGACAGGGTGCAGCTCGCCGTTGCTTGCCAGCCCCTCGATCGTGGTGATCGCCGAGCCCGAAGCCTGGACCGCCAGGATCGAACAGCTTTTTACCGACTTGCCGTCCATGTGCACGACGCAGGAACCGCACTGGGTCGTGTCGCAACCGATATGGGTTCCGGTCAGTCCGAGCTTCTCGCGAATGAAATGGACGAGCAAGGTGCGGTCTTCGCACTCGCCGCTCACCGACCGGCCGTTCACCGTCAGCGTTACTTTTGCCATATTGTTCCTCCTCGTGTCTCTCCCGGACACGGCGCCTATCATTTGTCTTTTTCCTCGACCGATCAACAGGCAGAGTGCATCCAAATCGAATTTTTATATTTCGCGCCGCAACATAAGATTGGCTTTTACTGCGAGACAGCACACACTGTTTAGTGGAGCCGCGTATTCGACTTTCTATTTCGTGGACTTTCGCGAAATGGGGGCTATTCTGGAGCCGCGACCGCCAAGAGAAGGCGCCTGAAGGCGTCGAGGCGGGGAAGTCATGTACCGGCCGAGCCGGATGCGTAAACAGTGGAGAAGAATCATGAAGAAAGCTCTTATGCTAGCTTTGATCGGCTTGTCGGTCGCAGGCTGCACCCAGACCGAAAAGGGCGCCGGCATCGGCGCCGTATCGGGTGCCATCATCGGCGGCGCCATCACCGGCGACGTCCGCGGTGCGGCGGTCGGTGCGGCAATCGGTGGCGTATCGGGCGCCGTGATCGGCAGTGTCGCCGACCAGCCCGGCCAGTGCTACTACCGCGACCGCTACGGTCGCCGTTACATCGACGATTGCCCGCGCCGCTAGTAATTCGACTGAATGCGAGATCCCGGCGGCTTCGCCGGGATCTCCATTTGCGTGCACTTTCTAAAATAGTTATCTTTTTCAGCGAACTTGCGATTAAACTCGCCCTGCTCCCGGAAACGCGGGCACGACGAACTGACCGCAACGAGCAAATGTGTGCATGCCGAGTAGACCGAAATCACCGAAGGATCGTCTTGCACCTCGCAGGACAGGCACCGCACTTGGGCTGGGGCTTGCCTTGGCGGCAGCCCCAATATTGATCGGCGATGCATACGCCTTCAGGATCTTCGGCATCACCATCTTCGGCGAAGACGAGGCGGTCAACGACGTCATCGATCCCGTCCGATACAGCATCACCCTCGACACGGACGGCGCCGCCAAGGACCTCGCCGAGGCGCTCGAGCGAACCTCGCTGCTGGTGCGAGGCGAAGACGCACCTGTCTCCGGCGACCTCGGTCTGGTGATCAGAGCCCGCGACGATCGAGATAGACTGATCGCCACGCTCTACGAGAATTCCCGCTACGGCGGCGTGGTCAGCNNCGTCACGATTAACGGCCGCAACATCGACGACCTGCCGCCCATTCCGGCATTCGCGCGCAATGGTCCCATCCCGGTCAGCATCCGGGTGGATCCGGGCCCTGCCTTCTCTCTCGGAAATGTGACACTCGAGGATGATGCCGCCGGCCTTGACCCCTCCGTCTACGATCTGGTGCCGGGCGGTCCGGCCGGATCGCTCATTATCCTGAAGGCGGGCGAGAAAATCGTCGACGACCTGAAGGCCGAAGGCCGGCCGCTTGCGGTGCTGGCGCGCCGCGACGTTATCGCCGATCACGAATCGCGAACGGTCGACGTAGTCCTTGCGGTGGAGGCCGGGCCTGTGGCGCCAATCGGCGAGGTGACCGTCAAGGGTGCCCGAAAGGTCGACTCCGCCTTTATCGCCCGCTATTCGCGGCTGCGACCGGGCCAGATTTATTCACCGGAACAGTTGAAGAAGGCCGCGGAGCGGCTTCGAGCGCTCGGCACCTTCTCCAGTGTGACCATCAACGAGGCGAAGGGACTTGCTGCCGATGGTTCGCTGCCGCTCGGCATCGTCGTGGCCGAGGGCAAGCACCGCTATTTCGGCGTCGGCGCCAGCTTCTCGTCGATCGACGGACTGGGAGTCGAGGGTTATTGGGGCCATCGCAACCTGTTCGGCCAGGCGGAATCGCTGCGGCTTGAAGGCAAGGTTGGCGGGCTCGGCGACTGGAGCGGCGTCGAGGACCTCGATTACAGCGCGGGCATCACCTTCATCAAGCCGGGCGCCTTCTTCCCCTCGGCGACGCTTGAGGCGAGCATCAAGGGCGCGACGCTGACGACCGCGTCCTATGACGCCGCCTCGGTCCTCGGCAAGGTGGCTTTCGCCTATGAGATCACCGACTACGACAAGGTGACGGCCGGCGTGTCGCTCGGCTATGACGACATCGACGATGCCTTCGGCAACAACACCTATCTGACCTTCGGGGTGCCGCTCGGCTATACCCGCGACACCCGCGACAACAAGCTCAACCCGACGGAAGGCTTCAATGCCGCACTGAGCGCCATCCCTAGCTACGAAATCCTTGGTGAGACCTTCTTCTCAACCTTTGAGGGCTCGATTTCAGGCTACTACAGCCTTGGCATCGAGGACCGCGTGGTGCTGGCGGCAAAAATCTCGGCCGGAATGCTGGTCGGCGCGAGCGAACTCGAATCCGTCCCGGCGACGCGGCGCTTCTTTGCCGGCGGCGGGGGCTCGGTGCGTGGATATGCCTATCAGGAAATTTCGCCGCTCAATGCCGCAGGCGATGCGACCGGCGGGCGGGCCTATGCTCTCGGCTCGTTCGAGGCTCGCGTCAACGTCACCGAAACGATCGGCATCGTGCCCTTCGTCGATATCGGGTCGGTGACTGCCGCGAATTATCCGGATTTCTCCGATATCCGCATGGGTGCAGGCATCGGCCTGCGCTACCAGACGCCGTTCGGGCCTCTGCGCCTCGACGTTGCCATGCCGCTCGACCCTTACGACGGCGGCAGCAAGTACGGCATCTATGCCGGCATCGGCCAGAGCTTCTGAGCCACGCCCGAGAAGGACAAAGAAAGCCGCATGCGACTGCTGAAACGCCTTACGAGATTTGCCCTTCGCCTGTTCGCCTATGGCGCCGGCGCGACGCTGGTGCTCTGCTTGCTGGCGATCCTCGTGGGCGGCTTCACCGCGGTGGGCGGCAGCTTTGTGGCCAGCCAACTTGCTTCCATGCTCTCGACGCCCGACCAGCGGATCTCTATCGACGGTGCGGGACCGCTTCTTGATGGCAAACTGCGAATCGACAACGTGACCCTGGCTGATAGCCAAGGCACGTACGGCGAGATCCGGGGTCTCACCATGGATTGGTCACCGCTCGATCTTCTGAGCGGTCGCCTGACGGCCGAGCGGATTGCCGCGAACTCGGTGCGCATCCGACGCGCGCCCGTCGCGGCGGAGCAAGACGTGGTGAAAGACGGTTCCGGCTTTTCGTTGCCGATCGAAATCGACGTAAGGTCGCTCGACCTTCCGGTGGTCGATCTCGGTCAGGGACTTGCCGGCAGGGACATTCGACTATCGCTTTCGGGCTCTGGCCAGGCGGTCAGCGACCGCATCGCGGCGCAGCTTCGGGCCACGCGCGCCGAGGTTCCTGAGGCAGGGGCAACTGCAGACCTCGTCTATGCACCCGCAGAAAATCGCCTGCGCCTGACCGGTGAGTTGAACGAGCCGGCGAATGGGCTTTTGGCCGGTCTGCTAAGGCTTCCCGGCAGCCCGGCGCTTCGTCTCGGAATCGACGGCGACGGCCCGCTCAGCGACTGGACGGGCAAGGTGACAGCCGAAGTCGATGGTCGCCCGACGCTCGCCGTTGAAGCCACACACCGCATTGCCGCGGGCCTGCGCAGCATCACTGCCACGGGCGGCGGACGTTTCGACGCGCTGCTCCCGCCGACGCTTCGCCCTCCTTTCGAAGGCGAAACGGTGATCGACCTTGCGGCCAGCCTCGACCGCAATGGCGCAGTGACGATCGAACGGGGCAGGCTCTCGACCGCCGCCCTCGATCTGATCGCCTCCGGACGCTACACCGCCAATGGGACGAACGACCTGAAGGCCCGGCTGGTCAGCAAAGCCGGTCCTGTTCCGTTCAACTGGACAAGCGGAAACCAGACAATCGCAGCAACAGTCGAGCAGATTGCCCTTGCCGTCAGCGGCCCGGCCAGCAGCACGGCGATCGATCTGACGGGCCGCTTCGCTTCCCTGGAACTGGCGCAGGGCACGCTTTCCGGCGTCGATCTTGCGGCATCGAGCGATACCTTCGACCTCGCCACCCTCACGGGACCTCTCCGGGCCACGCTTTCCGTCGCGGCAAGCCAGCTCGCCGACACCGAACTCGATCGCATCCTCAAGGCGCCGCTGACGATCAAGGCACCACTTGTGATCAGTGCGACTAGGCTTGGCTTCGACGGCGCCACAATCGAAAGCACCACGATCGGCGGCAAGCTCAGCGGCGAATATGCGCTGAATGAAGAGGCGTTGACGGGCCGATTCGAGTTGTTCGCCGTGCCCGGCGTACTGCCCGAGAACCTTGCAAGCAAGTTCGAGGGCACGATCGGCCTTGCCGGCACGCTCGAGTACGCGTTGCCGCGCGACCTCAGGCTCTCCGACCTGAGGGTGACCACGAGTCTTGGCGAGGCGACCGGCTCGGTGAGCCTTGGCGCCGAAAACGAGCTGAAGGCCGATCTCGCCGGCCGGATCAGTAACCTTGCCGCTTTGGTTGACAACATCAGCGGCAGCGCCGAGTTCGCCCTTTTCGCAGAAGGACCGCTCGATGCACTGGCGGGCAAGCTGTCGTTGAAAAGTGAGGCAGCCGTGGCCGCCGGGCGCAAGCTGGAGAACCTCTCCGTCGAGATCGACGGAACGGCGGACCGCAGCGTGCCGAAGGGCACCTTGAAAATGTCCGGGACCCTCGACGGGCAGCCGATCGAAGGGGCCGCCGATCTCGTCTCCAAAGACGGCCGCTCGGAGATTCCGGCGCTGGCAGTAACGGTCGGAGCCAACCGGATCGAGGGCGCACTGAGGTTCTCGCCGGCCTTCGCACCCTCGGGAACACTGAGTTTCGACTTGCCGGAGATCGGCCTGATCGCCGCCTTGGCGGGACAAGACGCAAGCGGCGACCTCAAGGGCTCCGTCGACCTTACAGAGAGCGGAGGCAAGCTGTCTGCCAAAATCGTGGCGACCGGTTCGACTCTGACCCGCGACACGCTCACCATTGCCGCGCCCGACATCAGCCTTGCCATCTCCGACCTTGCCACCTTCGCCGCCGAGGGCAGTGTCAGCGCCTCGACTGTGTCGATCAGCGCCAATCGTATAGAGACACCTGAACTCGCATTTTCGCGACAAGGGTCCAACACAGCCTTTAATCTAGATGGCCGATACGATGGCGCACCGCTGCTGGCCGAGGGCCGGATCCAGCAGCAGGAGCCCGGACTGCGGATCACGCTCGACGCCCTCTCGGCCACGCCGCGCCGCATCCCGCTCAAACTCGCCAGGCCCGCTGCCTTCGCCGTCGTCGGCGGCAATGTGACGATCGAAACGGCAGTGATTTCTGCCGGCTCCGGCACGGTCGACATCACAGGCAATGTCGGCGAAACGCTTGACCTGAATGCGGTGCTTCGCAACGTACCCGCCTCGCTAGTCGCGACAGTAGCCCCCAGTCTCGCGCCCGAAGGTGCGATCTCCGGCACGATCACGGCCAAGGGCACGCCTGCGGCGCCCGTCGTCGACTATGCACTTGATTGGGCAAACGCTGCCGTTGCCCAGACCCGGGGTGCCGGCGTCGGCGCGTTCTCGCTCTCCGCGAAGGGTGAGTTCAGCGATGGCCGGCTGTCGCTCGACACCCAGGCCACCGGCGAGGCAGGGCTTGGCCTTTCCGGCGGCGGGACGCTTAGCCTTTCCGGCGAGAGGCCAATCGCAATGAATTTCACGGGCAATCTGCCATTTGCCGCGCTGACCGGCCTCCTGTCGCGCCAGGGCCTTGTGCTGGAAGGTTCAGCGGATGCCAATGTCTCCGTCTCCGGCGGGCTCGGCGCGCCGCAGATCACAGGAACGGTGCGTACCTCAGGCGCGCGCCTGATCGATGTCCGCCGCAATCTCGCTATCGAGCAACTGGCGGCAACCCTTACCTTGGAGGGCAACCGCGCCTCCGTCACCGGCCTCACCGGCAAACTCGCGAGCGGCGGCACGATTTCAGGCGGCGGCACGATCGATATCCTCTCGCCCGGCATGCCCGCCGACATCGCCATTACGCTCGACAAGGCCGTCTATGTCGACGGCACCATGATGGCGAGCACAGCCGATGGTCAGCTGACCTTGAAGGGCCCGCTCCTCACCGCTCCGCTTCTGGCCGGCAGGGTCGACCTGACGGAGACGGCAATCACCATTCCGGAAAAACTGCCGACCAGTCTCGCCGAACTTGACATCCAGCACAGGAACGCGCCACCGGCGGTCCGCCGCCAGATGGCCACGATCACCAAGACCGAGCGCCATGGCAGCCAGTCATCGATCAATCTCGACCTCATCGTGTCGTCGCCGACGCAGATTTTTGTGCGCGGTCGCGGCATCGACGCCGAGCTCGGCGGAACGATCGCCGTTACCGGCACCGCCCAGGCACCGAACGTCTCCGGCGCCTTCGATCTCAGGCGCGGACGCCTCTCGATCTTGACCAAGCGCATGCAGTTCACCAACGGAACGATCACCTTCGGCGGCGGGCTGATTCCAATCCTCGACATGGAGGCGACGACGACCTCGGGAACGACGACGATCATCATCAAGATCGCTGGCTTCGCCAACGATCCAACCGTCTCCTTCTCGTCTTCGCCGTCCCTACCGCAGGACGAAATCCTCGCGCAGCTGATCTTCGGCCAGTCGATGGCACGCCTTTCTCCCCTCCAGATTGCCCAGTTGGCCGACGCAGCCGCCCAACTCGCCGGAGGTCGCTCCACCTCGCTGTTCGAGGCCTTGCGCTCGACGCTTGGCGTCGACGATCTCGACATCTCGACCGACGAGACGGGCCAGGCCAAGGTCAGCGCCGGAAAATACCTGAATGACAGGACCTATATCGAGCTCCAGCAAGGTGGCGCCGGAGAAACGAAGGCAGTTATCAATCTCGACATCGGCCGAGGCGTCAAGCTGAAGGGCGAGGCAGGCGCGGAAGGTGCGGGCGCCGGCATCTTCTACGAGAAGGAATACTGAGCCGACGAAGAATCGGCGGTCAGCCGACTTTGCTGGTTTTCAGCAGGATGCTGGACTCCGTCGTGTTGATCCCCTCGATCAGGCGGATACGCCGCAATGTCTCGTCGAAGGAAGCAAGATCGCGATCCTCCAGTTCGGCGATGAAATCCCAGCGCCCGTTGGTGCTGTGCAATGCCCTCACTTCCGGCAAGCCGCGCAGCTGATGGGCGACGCGGTCGGCGAACTTCCCCACCACCTCGATCATCACGATGGCCCTGACCCCGGCTGGTCGGATCTCGCTGCCCGTGCGGATGGTGAAGGCGGCAATCGTTCCGTCCGCCACCATGCGCTCGATACGGGCCGCAATCGTGGCCCGAGAAGCCCCGGTCATCGCCGCCAGTGACGAGGCCGGGATGCGGGCATTGTGGCGCAGAGCGCTGAGAATATCGTGATCAAGGTCGTCCATTTTACATTTCGTCAGAATAAGCTGTCGATTTGCGCAAACTTACTCACTTTCTGATTATTTTCCATCTTTTTGCAGACGCTCGCATTGACGAAGATCATCTCCCGCACACGAGGAGATCCTGATGAACGACAAGACCAATGCCGTCACGCTGATCGGTGTTCCACTGGAGGAAGGCTCCGGCCGCGGCGGTTGTGCCATGGGCCCGGCCGCACTGCGGATCGCCGGGATCGGATCGGCACTCGGCGAGCTCGGCTACCGCGTCTCCGACGCAGGCGATCTGCGCCCGACGCCGGCCACGGAGCTCGGTGATCATCCGAAGGCGCATAATCTCCCGATCGTCGCGGCTTTCACGCGCGCCATCGAAGAGCAGACCTATCGTGCCGCGGCTGATGGCACCCTCCCCGTTCTGCTCGGCGGCGACCACAGCCTGTCGATGGGCAGCGTCTCCGGCATGGCGCGGCGCGCCAAGGAACTCGGGCGTCCGCTCTTTGTCCTTTGGCTCGACGCGCATGCCGATTTCAACACCCCGGCAAGCTCTCCGTCCGGCAATATCCACGGCATGCCCGTCGCCTACTACTGCGGCAAGGCCGAGTTCGCCCCGATCCTGCCTGCCGCCAGGCCTTTCGTCGATCCGCGCCACGTCTATCAAGTGGGCATCCGTTCGGTCGACGACGAGGAACGTCTGGCGATCGCTGAAAACGGCGTCAATGTCTTCGACATGCGCGCCATCGACGAAGAGGGCATGGGCGCGATCATGCGGCGGATCATCGCCGACGTTTCCAAGGCCAACGGCCTGCTGCATGTCAGCCTCGATGTCGATTTCCTTGATCCGGATGTCGCCCCCGGCGTCGGCACGACCGTTCCCGGCGGTGCGACTTTCCGCGAAGCGCATCTGATCATGGAGATGTTGCACGACAGCGGTCTCGTCTCATCGCTCGACCTCGTCGAACTCAATCCCTTCCTGGACGACCGGGGCAAGAGCGCCCGCGTCATCGTCGAACTAGCGGCCAGCCTGTTCGGCCGCCGCATTCTCGACCGCCCCACCCGCGCCGCTTAGATTAACCCGAGGACCAACGATGTCGAACACAGCAGATCTCATCGCCACCGAACAGCGCCTCGGCGCGCATAATTACAAACCCCTCGACGTCGTCCTGACGCGCGGCAAGGGCGTCCATGTCTGGGACAGCGAGGGAAAGCAGTATCTCGACTGCCTGTCGGCCTATTCGGCCGTCAACCAGGGCCACTGCCATCCGCGCATCCTCGCGGCCATGACGGAACAGGCGTCCAAGCTCACGCTCACCTCGCGCGCCTTTCGCAACGACCAGTTGGCGCTTCTCTATGAGGAACTGGCAGCGCTCACCGGCTCGCACAAGATCCTGCCAATGAATTCCGGCGCGGAAGCGGTCGAGACCGCCATCAAGGCTGTGCGCAAATGGGGCTATGAGACCAAGGGCGTGCCGGACGGAAAGGCCGAGATTATCGTCTGCTCCGGCAATTTCCATGGCCGGACGCTCAGCATCATCTCCTTCTCGACCGACCCGGATGCGCGTGAAGGTTTCGGCCCGTTCACGCCCGGCTTCCGCATCGTGCCCTTCGGCGACGCCGAGGCATTCGAGGCGGCGATCAACGCGAACACCGTCGGCGCGCTGATAGAGCCGATCCAGGGCGAGGCCGGCGTCATCATCCCACCCGCCGGCTACCTGCGGCGCGTGCGCGAGCTTTGCACGGAGAAGAACGTCACCCTGATCCTCGACGAAATCCAGACCGGGCTTGGCCGTACCGGTAAGCTCCTCGCGGAGGAGCACGAAGGTATCGAGGCAGACGTCACACTGATCGGCAAGGCACTGTCCGGCGGATTTTACCCCGTCTCGGCGGTGCTTTCCAATTGCGAGGTGCTCGGCGTGCTGAAACCAGGCCAGCATGGCTCGACCTTCGGCGGCAATCCGCTCGCCTGCGCCATCACCCGCGAGGCGCTCAAGGTGCTGGTCGAGGAGAAGATGGTCGAGAATTCCGCCGCGATGGGCGAATACTTCCTCGAGGGCCTCCGTTCCATCCGCTCGAACATCATCAAGGATGTCCGAGGCCGCGGCCTGATGCTGGCGGTCGAACTCGACCCGGACGCTGGCGGCGCCCGGCAATACTGCTACGCGCTGAAAGACCTGGGGCTGCTCGCCAAGGATACCCATGTCGACACGATCCGACTGGCCCCGCCGCTGGTCATCAACAAGGAACAGGTGGATTGGGCGCTGGAAAGAATAGCCAAGGTTCTGATGCAGTAGCGGCTGCCTGACTGGGCGCTTTTCGTCTTATCAGTAAGGCTCTCGCCACCCAGCGGGAGTCTTTTTGTTTCGATGCCTGCCTGTTGGCGCTGACTTTTTTTGGCGGCATGTGCTCACCATGCGAGACTTTGGATCGGCCCCTCATCCTCTTAAACAGCCCTTAACTATAACCCCCCATTTTTAAGGGGTGTCGAGCGCCGCGGGAAATCTGCCGCAGCATGGCTACCGTAACTATCTCAGAATTTAGATCATGGCACAGGCGACGATCGAGCCGCTCATCTACGTGCCAAAATAGAGGGGAACTGAGAGTGCACATTAATATATTCGGCGCGGATGCAAAGGCGATCCTTGCAGCCCTAAGCAATTCACAATCTGTCATCGAGTTCGGCCTCGACGGCAAGATCATCACCGCCAACGAGAATTTCTGTCGGGCGCTCGGATACGAGCTCTCGGAAATCCAGGGCAGGCATCACAGCATGTTCTGCGATCCGACCTATGTCGCCTCGCAGGAATACAAGGAATTCTGGGCCAATCTCGGGGAGGGCCGTTTCGAATCTCGTGAGTACAAGCGCATATCGAAGACCGGCCAGGATGTCTGGATTCAGGCCTCCTACAACCCGGTACTCAGCGGCGGCAAGCCCTACAAGGTCGTCAAATTCGCCACCGACATCACAGCCCAAAAGCTGAAGTCGGCCGAGGACGCCGGCAAGATCGCGGCAATCTCGCGCGCCCAGGCGATGATCGAATTCACGCCCAGCGGTGAAATTCTCACCGCCAACGACAACTTCCTCGCCACACTGGGCTACAGCCTGTCCGAAATCCAGGGCAAGCATCATGCGATGTTCTGCGAGCCCTCCTACACCCAGAGCGCCGATTATCAGCGCTTCTGGCAGAAGCTGGCGGGCGGTGAATTTGTCTCCGAGGAGTTCAAGCGCATCGGCAAGGGCGGCAAGATTGTCTGGATACAGGCCTCCTACAATCCGATCTTCGACATGAACGGCAAAGTCTTCAAGGTCGTCAAGTTCGCGACCGACGTTACAGATCGGGTCCGCTCCGTCGATGACGTCGCGGCCGGCCTGACGGCCCTTGCCGAGGGCGACCTGACCGCGCGGATCGAACGTCCGCTGATCCCCGGCCTCGACCGTCTGCGCCTCGACTTCAACAATTCACTCGACAAACTGCAGGCAGCAATGGCCACGGTCGGCGAGAACACCAATGCCATCGCGGCGGGATCCAAGGAAATCCAGTCGGCCTCCGACAATCTGGCCAAGCGCACCGAGCAGCAGGCCGCAGCTGTCGAGGAAACCGCCGCAGCGCTCGAGGAGATCACCCAGACCGTCACCGACAGCGCGAAGCGCGCCGACGAGGCCGGTTCGCTCGTTGCCCGCACCAAGGCCGGCGCGGAAAAATCGGGGGAAGTGGTCAAGAGCGCGATCAACGCCATGGGGCAGATCGAATCCTCGTCACGGGAGATCTCGAACATCATCGGCGTGATCGACGACATCGCCTTCCAGACCAACCTCCTGGCCTTGAACGCCGGCGTCGAAGCGGCCAGAGCAGGCGAAGCCGGCAAGGGTTTTGCCGTCGTGGCACAGGAGGTTCGTGAACTGGCCCAGCGCTCGGCCAACGCCGCCAAGGAAATCAAGGCGCTGATCACAACCTCCGGGGAACAGGTGCGCAACGGCGTCTCCCTCGTCGGACAGACCGGCAAGGCGCTGGAACAGATCGTCTTGGAAGTTCAGGACATCAACAGCAACGTCATCGCCATCGTCGAGGCCTCGCGCGAACAGGCGACCGGGCTGCAGGAGATCAACAAGGCGGTCAACGCCATGGACCAGAACACACAGCAGAATGCGGCGATGGTCGAGGAGACGACCGCCGCCAGCCACAGCCTTGCCAGGGAGTCCGAAACCCTTCGCAATCTCCTTTCACAATTTAGATTTGGGCAACACTCTTCGGCTACAGTCTCCATAGCGCGTCCTGATGCCAGACCTGTCGCATCCCCGGCACGCAAACTCATGGCGAAGGTCGCTCGTGCCGCAACCGGTGGCGCCGCGACTGCCCAGGCACAGGAAAGTTGGGAAGAATTCTAATGGCGACTGCGATCAATTCGACAAGCTTCAACGGTGAAACCCTCGAAATCATCGCCTTCCGGCTGCATGATCAGGAATTCTGCGTCAAGACCACGACCATCCGCGAAATCCGCGGCTGGGCACCCTCGACGCCGATCCCGCATGCCCCCGCAGACGTCATCGGCGTGATGAACCTGCGTGGCTCGGTCATCCCGATCATCGACCTCGCCTACAAGCTCGGCATGAAGAGCACGGTCGCCAACGAGCGTTCCGCCATCGTCGTCGCCGAGGTCCACAACATGGTCATCGGCATGCTGGTTGACCGCGTTTCGGACATCCTGACCATCCCTTCGAGCCAGGTCCAGCCGGTGCCGGAAATCTCGGCCTCCTTCGACAAGTCCTTCTCCGAAGGCATCATCGCCAATGAACATGGCATGATCTGTTTCCTGAACCTCGCCAAGATGTTCAAGGGCAGCGAGATCGAGGAAATGGCCGCCTGAGCGGACTGAGCTCGTGGAAACATTCAGATAAGCACTGAAAAAGGGCTCCGCACTGCGGAGCCCTTTCTCTTTGTCCCTTCAAGCAGGGCGACGGCAAAGAATGCTGCCTCCAACCTGCGATTGCCTTGCTTCAGCCAAACAAGACGAAGGTCTTCTGCAGCGTGATCCATACGCCCCAGAGGATCGGGATGCCGACCACCGCCCAGGCGACCAGCGCCTTGCCGTCGAGGCCACCCGTACCGATGCCGAAGGAGCCGGTGGGGCCTGCAGCCTCGGCCTTCGTCTTGGCCTGCAGCGATGCCACCTCCTCGTCGGACATGAACCACTTGTCGGAAAGGGGCCTGACCAGGAAGTTGGCGACGAGACCGAGCGCCAGCATGCCCGCCAGGATATACATGGTGAAGTCGTAGACTTGGGCGCGCGGAATGCCCGCCGCGATCTGCGCCTCACGGATGTAGTTGACTACCACCGGGCCGATGATGCCCGCGGTTGCCCAGGCGGTCAGCAGACGACCGTGGATGGCGCCGACGAACTGCGTGCCGAAGATGTCGGCGAGATAGGCGGGAATGGTGGCAAAGCCGCCGCCATACATCGACAGGATGATGCAGAACGCCGCCACGAAGAACACCTTGCTGCCGATCCCGGCAGCCCAGGGGGCCGAGGCGTAGAGCAGGATGCCAAGCAGGAAGAAGACGTAATAGGTGTTCTTGCGGCCGATCTTGTCGGAGAGTGAAGCCCAGAAGAAGCGCCCGCCGATGTTGAACAGCGACAAAAGCCCGGTGAAACCGGCGGCGATCGCGGCGATGGCCGTCAACTGTTCCTTGCTGAGATCGGAGAATTTCAGTTCGGGCAATCCGAGCAGCGAGCCGGCGAAGATCTCCTGCAGCATGGGCGAAGCCATGCCGATCACGCCGATGCCGGCCGAAACGTTCAGCGTCAGAACAGCCCAGATCAGCCAGAACTGCTTGGTCTTGTGGGCATTCTTGAGGTGGACGTGACGGCTGGTGATCATGCTGTTCTTGGCGACCGGCGGTATCCAGCCCTCCGGGCGCCAGCCGGCCGGCGGGATGCGATAGCCGAAGGCACCGCCCATCATGAAGACGAAGTATACGCCGGCCATCACGACAAAGGNNGCCCATGATCGCCATGCCGGTCGCCATGCCGCGACGGTCGGGGAACCACTTGATCAGCGTCGAAACGGGCGAGATATAGCCGAGCCCGAGGCCGATACCACCGATCACGCCGGCGCCGAGCCACATCAGCCACAGCTGATGGGTCATGACGCCCACGGCGGCAATCAGAATACCGCCGCACCAGCAGCAGGCCGAAACGAAGCCGGCGCGCCGCGGACCAACCCGCTCGAGCCACCCGCCCCAGATGGCTGCCGACGAACCAAGCAGGACGAAGAACAGCGTGTAGATCCAGCCAAGATCGGCGACGCGCCAATCGCAGCTGGTGGTGAAGAGTGCCGATACCAGCGTCAGGTCCGGACAGGCGACCGACTGGCTGATTCCGAGCGATCTGGTGAGCGGCAGCCAGAAGACCGAAAAGCCATAGGCCATGCCGATGCACAGGTGNNGCCATAGGCCATGCCGATGCAGAGATGGATGGCAAGGGCGGCCGGCGGCACCAACCAGCGATTAAATCCGGGTTTGGCAATAATGCGTTCGCGGTCGAGAAGGCCACCGCCTCCATAGCTGCCTGTCAATGTTTCGGTCGTAGCAGACATATTTGAAATCCTCCCTCCCATCGGTCGTCGCCGATGGCTCTTTCCCCGCCGCATTGCCGTGATCTGCACCCGTCGCTCCTCTGACAAGGCATCCGCGGCATCGGCCACAAGCAGGAGCGCAAAAGCACTCCCCCTCCGCTCTGATCGTCCCCCTTGGCGGCGACCGTCGCGCACAACGCGGTGCAAACCGCATGCCAGACATCGGGTGAAAGCTTTTCAATGCGTTAGGGAAACGAGCTGCGCACTCCAGGACAGATTGTCCGAAAGATAGAGACAAATTGTCCGAACAACGCCGTCAGGCGGCTTCAGGAAGCCAGATGGAAAAGGTCGTGCCCTTGCCCGGCTTGCTCTCGACAGCAAGTGTGCCCCCCTGACGCGTGATCAAGGTTTGGCTGATCGANNACAGGCCAAGACCCGTGCCATCCCGGCGCTTGGTGGTAAAGAAGGGATCAAATATCCGCGAGACCAGCTCCGGCGACATGCCGATTCCAGTATCTGTCACATCGAGGACTATCCCGTCTCTGCCGTTGCGCGGCTCGTCACGACTGGCAAGCCGAAGCTTGCCACCATCCGGCATGGCATGAATGGCGTTGACGATCAGGTTGATCAGCACCTGCTGCAACTCGGTCCGATTCATCAGGACCTGCCGCGTCGCGTCATCGTCCCGCTCGACGGCGATATCAGCCTTGCCCAGCAGATGCTGCACGAGCGGCAAGCAGTCCGAGATCACGTCGGCGACATGATGACGCTCGACATAGCCGGCATATTCTTCCGGCTTGGCGAATTGCAGCAGCTTGGTGACGATCTGGTTGACCCGATGAATCTGCTCGTCGATCAACCGCAGTTCCGTCGACACATCATCCGCGTGGTCGCCAAGCACGCTGCGCANNCGGCGATCGGGTTGTTGATCTCATGGGCGACACCCGCCGTGATCTCGCCGATCGCCGCCAACTTCTCCGACATGATCAACTGCTTGGTGGTCGCCTCCAACTGTCGGTTCGCCAGTTCGAGTTCCCGCGTGCGCTCGGCGACCCGATCATTGAGCTCGTCGTTCCAGCTTCGCAGATCTCGGTCGCGCTGCTGCAACTGCTCGAGCAGGCTGTCGAGATGGACCGCCACCCGCCCGATCTCGTCGCTGCCGTCGGTCAGGCCGGATCGTGCGCCGAGATCGCCTTGCTCGACCTTCGCGATGGTGCCGGTCATCCGTTCCAGCGGCTTGAAGATCGCCCGCGCCCAGCGCAGGAAGATCGGTACGCTGGCGGCCGTCACCAGAAGGAAGGCGACGACGATGCCGATAATGGTTTCCGTCTTGGCCCGGGCGAACGGCGCCTCGAGGAAACCGACATAGAGCATGCCCACACGCTTGCCGAAGCTGTCGCTGATCGGCTCATAGGCGGAGACGTACCAGTCGTTGACGACGAAGGCGCTATCGAGCCAGACGCGTCCCTCGTCCAGCACCGTCTGGCGCACGGCCGCCGAGACGCGGGTGCCGAGCGCCCGCTTGCCCTCGAACAGCCGGACATTGGTGCTGATCCGCACATCCTCGAGAAACAGCGTCGCCGTGCCCTGGCTGCCCTCCGGCAGGCTCGCGGCGCGATAGACCAGATCGTTGATCGTGTCGATGAAGACGAGATTTTGGTTGAGCAGGATCCCGCCGACCAGAGCGGCTCGGCTCCCGTCCGGCAGCCGCGCCGGGCTTGCCGAATGCACGACCATGCCGCGCGTTTCGCTCGCCCTATCGGTCGCCACTGCGTTCGGCGTCGGCACGAGTTCGAGCTTGGCGCGCGCGGCAAGTTCCGGTGAAATGGCGGCCAGTTCTTGTTGGGAGAAGATGTCGATGGCGGTTTTCGGCTCGCCTGCCAATGCGGCGTGGAGGACCGGCCAGTCCGTTCGCAGCCCAGCCAGGCCCGCAAGGCCGACCGGCTCTGTCGCCATGCCGTGCCGTTGCACCAGGAAGAGGAAATCGAGGCCGAGGCGCGTGCGATTTTCCTCCAGATAGGCCGCAAGTCCGGCCCCGCCGTCGCGCGCCGCCGCTTCTCGGAAGGCAACCGAACCGGTCAGCGCCGAGAGATGCTCACCGGTATTCTCCAGGATCCGTGCCAGATACTGGTGCGCGATGGTGAGGTCCGCATTGACCTTCGACGTCAGCAGTGCATCGAACTTCGCTTCCCATCGGGCCATGGTGGCAACCAGCAGAAGCGGCAGGATGACCAGCGNNGGCGCAGCACCGGCTCCTGGGTCTCCGCCTCAGGCATTCCACGACACGAGCTTGCGGTCGATGGTCTTGCGCGAAATGCCGAGCCGTCGGGCCGTCTCCTCACGATCCCCACCGGTCTCCTCGAGCACGGCCAGGATATGGCGGCGTTCCACCTCCTCCAGCGTTCCCGACGGCGCATTTACCGCGCCCGTCCGTTGGCCGCGGAAATCGTCCGGAAAACCGCCGAGGATGAGCGAACGCTCGATCAGGTTGCGCAGCTCGCGCACATTGCCCGG
>DBUL01000136.1:3749-6054 GCA_002307905.1 Rhizobiaceae bacterium UBA1291 | reverse complement strand
CGGCCTGACGCAGCGGCTCGAGGTCGTTTGCGCGTTCGGCCGGGACGGTGATGGAGAAATACACCTTTGCGTCCGAGATGAAAACATCCGAGACCATGCCGAGGGCGACGATGTCGCGCTCCAGATCGGGACCGCGAACGGTCTTCAGCGTCTCCAGAACCTCATCTCTCGTGACTGTGCTCATTNNGGGGCCGCTTCGCCAACCGGAAAAGCGTGCGCAGGACGAGGCAGGTTGCGCGCTGCGGTCCCGCGTTGCCGCAACGCCGGTCATCCGGTGAGCGCAAGTTCAACAGAAAAAGCCGCCGCCGAATGATGTCCGGAGTGGCGAACATCTTCGACGACGGCTTCCTCTTGCCGCACCTTTTGCAGGTGACATGCAACGTCCCCTCTGGACTGGTTTCTATAAATGCAGAAACCGTGCCAGTTCCGTCAGCAGCTGTTTTTCCTTGATCTTTCAGGGATCTAACGGCGAAAGCCGGTGAACTCCCGGTTTCCCCGGCGGTCTTGCGCCCAGATTTTGGGCGGTCTCGAGGCAACCGCGCAAAATAGATGCAATGACCGACCGTGCGGAGCCGACCGGATGAATGACGTCGAGTTTACTTGATCAGTCCGAGCCGCAGTGCCTTCGCGACTGCCTGCGTGCGGTTCACGGTGTCGAGCTTCTTGGTGGCGCGATTCAGATAGTGGTTGATGGTGTGCTCGGACAGCCCGAGGATCTCGGCGATCTCGACGCTCGTCTTGCCGGCCGCCGTCCAGTTCAGGCAGTCGATCTCCCGTTCGGTCAACATGTCCGTGGCACGATTGTCGAGCTCACGGATCTCGGCCAGCCGATTGTAGATATGAACGGAGAGATACATCAACTCCATCATCTCCGTCGGCGAAAACGCCGGGCGGTCTCCGGTAAAAGAGATGGCACCGCGCATGCCGGAGGCCTCGTGGACAGGGAAATAGGCGCCGCGCGGCATGCGATAGCGTTCGAACAGCGACTTAGAGATATCTGTCGTGCGCGCATCGCGTTGCTTGGCGACGTGTTCAATCTCGAATGTGAACGGCGCCGTCGCGGTCCGCAGACGGGTGAGGATCGGACTCGATGACAGCAGGGCAATCTGGTCGTATTGCGCGATCAGATCCGCCGGCCAATTGGTGATGATCGAATTGCTCGACAGATCAAGCGACGTCGCCGACGGCAGGTTCAGCACCATGAACGCGCGCGCGCCATACTGTTCAGTCAGCCGCTTCATGAAGCGGAAGACATCGAACTGGGTCTTGAATCCGCCGATATCGGCGATCTGGTCCGCAACACGGTTGGCGCCGTCAGTATCAATCGAACTCATGATATATTTTTCTTCGCAAGGCCCCAGAAACAACAAGCGACGAGCGCCACTTGTGGCGAGATCCGGTCTTCGATGGAAACCGAAGACAGATCCTGTGTGGCCGGTCCGCTCCCCCCGAAACGCAATCTGGCCACACGTGACAATCGTCAAATTCGCAATTCCGCGCGTCGCTTTGAGATGCCGCGACCAGTTTCTATTGACACAGAAAGGAAGAATTCTATCGATTGCATAAGGCAAGCGCGCCGGATCGGCGAATCCGGCCCACCCACGCGTCGGACAATAGCCGTAGAAACATGCGGCCGTCCAGCAACTAACTTTATTTTACACCAAAGCCTGCAAACAGGGAGGCGGATTTCCGCTTCGGCCCTCGGGCAACGATCAACGGGAGAAGACATAGTGACCTCACACCATCCGTNNGACTGGAACTCGGTGAGGGTCCCGTCTACGATCCCGACCTCGACTGCCTCTGGTGGTTCGACATTATTGGCCGAAGTCTGCGGCGCTACGATCTCGCAACCGGGGCGGCCAGCGCGCAGACACTGCCCTTCATGGGCAGCGTAATCGCGCGGATCGACGGAACCTGCCACCTTGTGGCTTCCGACGAGGGCCTGTTCCTCCGCGATCTCGCCACCGGCGAATTCACCCCGCATTGTGAACTGGAGCCCGTAAGCCGCGGCAACCGCTCCAACGACGGACGGGTACACCCTTGCGGCGCGTTGTGGATCGGCACGATGGGCAAGGACGCAAAAACTGGCGCCGGCGCGATCTATCACGTCGCGGGAAAGACCGTGACGCGGATCTTCGATGCCGTCAGCATTCCCAATGCGATCTGCTTCTCGCCCGACGGCGCCACCGGCTATTTCGTCGATTCCAAGATCAATAAGCTGATGCGCGTACCGCTCGATGCGACGACCGGCCTTCCCACAAGCGCTGCCAGCGTGCTGATCGACGGCCGCGACCTGCCGGGCGTG
>DBUL01000136.1:0-3744 GCA_002307905.1 Rhizobiaceae bacterium UBA1291 | reverse complement strand
TGCCGATCCGATGGCGGGAGCGACCTTCGAGTTGGGTATCCCCGCCGAAGGCCGCATTGAGCCCGCTTTCAGACTTTGAGCGAACGGCAACCTGCCGTGCCAAGCATGGCGGTGCTGGCGGTCATGCGCCGAAAGCCCGAATGTTCCGCGCCGCGGCAAAAATAAACGGTGCACTTTTTCGGGAACGATTGGCGGCTCTGAACATTTCCCTCTCGAACCGACGCGGTCGGCTTTGCTTTCGCCAGGCAGGTCGCGTTTTTCGCAAGACCATCTCAGAGGAAAGGTAGGTCCACCATGAAAAAGACCCTCACCACTTTCGCAGCCGCTGTTCTGCTCGGCTCCACCGCTATCGCTCCGCTTGCCTACGCACAGGACGCAACAACCACCGCGCCGGCCACCGGTACCGAAGCCCCCGCTGTTGCCCCCATGACGGACACCAACCCCGACGCAGCGGCCACCACGGCCGTTCCGGACGCAACGTCCACCATGGCCGCTACCACGGATACTTATCTGATCGAGCAGGGCGCAACCCAGATCAGCGCCAACAACTTCATCGGTCAGTCGGTCTATGCTGCTGGCGATGAATCGATCGGCGAGATCAACGACCTGATCATTGAAGAAAAGGGCGGCATCGTCGCTGCAGTGATCGGTGTCGGAGGCTTCCTCGGCATCGGCGAAAAGGACGTTGCCGTACCGATGAGCAAGATCACGCTAACCCGTGATGTCGACGATGTGAACGAGCTTCGCCTGACGACGACGGAAACCGCCGACTCTCTCAAGGGCGCTCCGGAGTTCAAGCGGCTTGAAGACCAGGCCGACGCGAGCTCGACCATGACCCCGACCGACAGCACCACCACCTCGTCGACGGTTACCAAGTAACCTGGAACGAGGGACGTGTTGACCCCTCAAGGGCGATGCTTCGGCATCGCCCTTTTCCGTATGAGCCGCATTCAGACACATGCGCGGCAACATGAAAAATCCGGGACGTTTCAGGCGCTGGCTCGTTCGACAAGCGCGAATTCGGTGTGATGGTCGTTGAGATAGCGGAGTGTGGCCGCAGCATCCGCCGGCTTGCCGAAATAGTAGCCCTGACCCATGCCGCAGCCGAGGCGCCGCAGTTTTTCGGCTTCCGAGGCTGTTTCGATCCCCTCGGCCACCACTTCGAGATCAAGCCCCTCGCACATTGTGACGATTGCCTTGATGATGTGTTCCGACGTTCGGTCCGTGGTGATAGCCGAGACGAAGGCGCGGTCGATCTTGACCTTGTCGAAGGTGAAGTCGCGCAACCGGCCGAGACTGGATTGTCCGGTGCCGAAGTCGTCGAGCGCCAGCGAGATGCCGGTGTCCTTGAGCTTGGCGAGCACGAGGCGCGCCTGTTCCGGGTTTTCCATCACGACGCTTTCGGTCAATTCCAGCTTGATGCGGTGCGGGTCGCACTGCGTTTTCGCCAGCATGGAACGAACATCGGTGTAGAGGTCGCTGGACAGGAGCTGGGCGCTCGACAGGTTGATCGACACGAAGATCGGGATCTCGCCCGTCTGCCGTTCCCAGTCCATCAGGTCGGTGGTGGCCCGCTCGAGGGCGAACATGCCGAGCGGTTCGATCAGGTCGGACATTTCCGCAATCGGGATGAACTCCGCAGGAGACACATTGCCGCGCTTGGGATGATCCCAGCGCATCAGCGCCTCGAAGCCGGCGACCTCGCCGTCGGCGAGCCGGACGATCGGCTGGTAGACCATCGACAATTCCTTGCGCTCGATGGCGCGGCGTAGATCTGTCTCGAGTTGCAACCGGTCGGTGCCCGCGCCGCGAAAGGCGGGGCGGAAGGGCTCGACGCGATTGCCGCCCGTCCGTTTGGCACGGTACATGGCAAGCTCGGCATCGGACAGGAGGCCTGCGGCGTTCTCCTGCTGATCGACCCAGGAAACGAGCCCGATCGAGGCGGTCAGGATGATCTCGCGATTGGCATAATTGATCGGCACCATGATGGCCTTCGACACGGCGTCGGCGAAGTCGGCAATCTTGGCCGGGTCGCGTTCTGAGACGAGGATCAGGCCGAACTCGTCGCCTGACAGGCGGGCCAGCGTATCCTGCGGCTTCATCAGTCGGCGCAGCCGCCGGGTGAGGGCGATCAGGATATTGTCGCCGGCAGCGATGCCGAGACTGTCGTTTACCTGCTTGTAGCGATCGATGTCGATCACCATCACGGTCGGGCGCACCATCTCTGTGCTGTTGGCCAGCGTCAGCACCGATTGCAGCCGGTCGAGGAAGACCTCGCGGTTCGGCAGGCCGGTCAGGTTGTCATGCATGGCGTCGACGAGCAGCCGGTCGATCGAGTTCTTCTGTTCGGTAACGTCGATGATCGTGCCGACGCAGCGGATGACTTCGCCGTTCGAGCCGAGCACGGGCCGGGCACGGATCTTCAGCCAGTGGAAATGGCCGTCCTCGGCGCGGATGCGGAATTCGTGGTTGAGACGTCCCTTGCGGTGTTCGAGCAGCACGTCCAGCGTGGCGCGGAAACGGTCGCGGTCGTCTGGATGGAGCCGGGGCAGCCAGTTGCGCGCTGGGCCGTGCATGGTGCCCGGCGAAAGGCCGAGGCGGATGGAAATGTCTGGGCTCGTTACCACGCGGTCGCGCGCCACGTCCCAGTCCCAGACGGTATCGCCGGAGCCGGTCAGCGCCAGCGACTGGCGTTCGAGGTCGGAGAACAGGCCCTGCTGGTAAGCGCCGCCGGCAAAGGCGTGCTGCATGACTGTAAAGCCGATCAAAAGCACGATCAGTACCAGGCCGCCGCCGAGCGCCGGCTGGATGATGTCGTTGTCGAGCTGGCCGGTCACCGTCAGCCAACTGCCGAACAGCCAGACGAGAAGCAGCGCCCAGGTCGGGATCAGCAGGATGGCACGGTCGTAACGGTTGAAGCCGAGGTAGAAAATCAGCGCGATGCCGGCCGTCGCGGTTAGCGCGAAGGACAGGCGCGCAATACCGGCGGCGATCGAAGGGTCGTAGATCGCGACGCCGAACAGAAGGACAAGGCCGAGGATCCAGGCGAAGGTCACGTAGCCGAGATGCACGTGCCAGCGGTTGAGGTTGAGATAGGTGAAGAGGAAAATGACGAGGCTTGAGGCGAGCGCCACTTCGGCCCCCGCGCGCCACATGCGCTGGTCGCTTGAGGTAATGCTGATCAGCTTTTCGAGGAAGCCGAAATCGACGCAGATGTAGGCGAGTACTGCCCAGGCGAGCGCTGCCGCCGCCGGCAGCATGGACGTGCCCTTGACGACGAACAGGATGGTCAGGAACACCGCAAGCAGGCCGGAAATGCCGAGTACAATGCCGCGATAGAGGGTAAAGGCATTGACCGTGTCCTTGTATGCGTCCGGCTGCCACAGGTAGATCTGCGGTAGGCTGGGGGTCGCGAGTTCTGCGACGAAGGTAATGACGGAGCCGGGGTTGAGCGTGATACGGAAGACGTCGGCGTCCGGGCTCGGCACGCGGTCGAGGGCAAAGCCTTCCGATGGCGTGATGGCGATGATGCGCTGCGAGCCGAGGTCCGGCCAGAACATGCGCGAGCCGGCAAGACGGAAATGCGGTGCGACGATGACGCGCTCCAATTGCTCTTCCGAGACGTTGGCAAGGGCGAAGACCGCCCAGTCGCCCTGATGTCCCGGTGAAGACGCTCGCAGTTCGGTGCGGCGTCGGGTGCCGTCGGCAGTGGGCGCGGGGGAGGCCTGGAAGGCATTGCCCTGG
>DBUL01000141.1:8490-8811 GCA_002307905.1 Rhizobiaceae bacterium UBA1291 | reverse complement strand
GATCCGCATCGACGTCACCCGGGGGCTTTGCAACATGCGGGGGGACGAGGCGGAGCTCGCCCGCCGCAAGGGCGAGGGTATCCCCAAGGTGCCGGCTGACGCGACCCCGTGGCAGCGCATCTACCGCCAGACGGTCACCCAGCTCTCCGAGGGAGCGACGATCAAGGGCGCGGACGAATTCCGCCAACTGGCGAAGACGCCGCCGCGCCACAACCACTGACACAACTTCGATCGCGGGAAACCGATCCCCGATCACATCCTCGTTCCTCGCGGCCCGCCAGTTTGACCTTGCCGGCCGCGAGCCCCATTTAAGGGTGGAAC
>DBUL01000141.1:1232-8441 GCA_002307905.1 Rhizobiaceae bacterium UBA1291 | reverse complement strand
AGGATGGCATGACAACAAACACCGAACGCGCCGTATTGGCTGGCGGATGCTTCTGGGGCATGCAGCAACTGATCCGCAGGATGCCGGGTGTTCTCTCAACCCGCGTGGGCTATACCGGCGGCGACGTGGCGAACGCCACCTACCGCAATCACGGCACCCATGCCGAAGGCATCGAGATCACCTTCGACCCGGCGAAAGTCAGCTACCGCGACCTTCTGGAATTCTTCTTCCAGATCCATGATCCGACCACGCCCAACCGCCAGGGCAACGACATCGGCATGAGCTACCGCTCGGCGATCTACTATACGAGCGACGAGCAGAAGCGCGTGGCCGAGGACACCATCGCCGACGTCAACGCGTCAGGCTTGTGGCCCGGCACCGTGGTAACCGAAGTCGAGCCCGTCGGCGATTTCTGGGAAGCGGAACCGGAGCACCAGGACTACCTGGAGCGCATTCCGAACGGCTATACCTGCCATTTCCCGCGGCCGAACTGGAAACTGCCCCGTCGCGCCGCCTGAGCGGACAAACAGACAAGTACAGACGCCGCCGATCCATCAGACCCGGCGGCGTTTCTGCGTGTCAGAGCACGGCGCTCATGCCACCATCGACATAGATGATCTGGCCGTTGACGTAGTCCGAGGCTGACGAGGCAAGGAAGACGGCGGCCCCCACCAGTTCCTCCGGACGCCCCCAACGCCGCGACGGCGTGCGCCCCTTCACCCAGGCGTCGAACTGCGGATTGCTGGTGAGCGCTTCGTTCATGTCCGTCAGCATGTAGCCAGGACCGATGGCATTGGCCTGGATACCATGCTCGGCCCACTCGGCCGCCATCGACTGGGTCAACAGCTTGATGCCGCCTTTCGCCGCCGTGTAGGGCGCGACCGTCGGGCGGGCAAAGGCGCTCATAAGGGAGCCTATATTGACGATCTTGCCACGCCCGCGCGGGATCATGCGCTTGGCCGCTTCGCGACCGACGAAGAAGGCGCTGGTCAGGTTCGTGTCAATCACCCGCCGCCATTCCTCGGCCTCAAGTTCAACGAGTGGCTTGCGAAGCTGGATGCCGGCATTATTGACGAGAATGTCGATCTCGATACCCGCCGCATCCAGCCGCCTGAAGGCAGCGACGACGGCCGCTTCATCGGTCACGTCGAAGGGCTCGGCAAGAACGGCACGTCCTTGCGACGCCAGGGTGCCAGCGGCTTTCGCCAGCCGGTCGGCATCCATGCCGTTCAGCACGAGCCGGGCACCGGCTTCGGCGAGACCGATGGCGATAGCCTGTCCGAGTCCGCGCGACGAACCGGTCACGAGGGCGGTTTTGCCTTCGAGGCTGAATAGCGGATTTTTCAACTCTGTCACTCCAAATGCCGTGATTCGCGCAGCTCCCCTGCCCGCCGCCAAGGCCGACAGGATCACGCCCGCGTCCGACTATAGAGGATCCGAAACCATGTGGAAGTCGCTGACCCGCCTTTAGACTCTCATCCGGCAGGCGGCGTCAACGAACGTCTCGGCTAACCGTCTTGGCTCGCCACTCCGGCCAGGTCACACGGTCGAGACGTGCGGCGGCCCACCTCAAGCAAGCTATTAACTGTGCGCGCCAAAGAACTGTCGGTTGCCGCAAAAATCGGGGCCGAGGCCCGGCTGATGCTCGGAACATCCGTTGAGCCAGGATTCACATGCGTCGCTGTGGCGGCAGAAAACGCAAGATCGCACCGCCCGCGCCAAACTCAATCCGAGTTGCTCTTGTCCGGCCAACTCTTGGTCTACACCCAGCCGCTCCATCATCAGGCCCATCAAATGAGCCTGACGTTCGAGCCGCGTCTCGACTTTTTCCACGATGCCCATCCTACCTCTCCCTCATCCCGAACATTTGTGGATAAATATATCGCTCTCGCTCCCGGTCGCGATTGATCCAGCGCAAGCTGCTGGAACTATCCAGTCGCCCCCGAAAAGCACGAAGGCGTCATGAATTGCTCCGCCTTCGTGCAGGCGAATGACGATGCAGGTGCGCTGGTCGCATTGCCTTGCTTTTGACACCCTGACGACATCGAGATTTTGCAGTCCCGTTGTAGCTTCTGTGCAAAGCAGGAGGAGGAATGCCATGCAGGACATGACGATTTCAGAGGTTTTGACGGATCCGCTGATCGGAGAATTGCTGCGCGCCGACAAGGTAAGCCACGCATCCTTCGCTCAATTGCTCGAAGACGCAGCCAACGGTGGCGCCAATCGGCCTGCGACAGACCGCAGGTGTTCACAAAGGCAATCGCTGACACGGCAGAGTGACGAGCAGCAATCGGCGGCCTGATGGCTGCTTCGGCCGGTGCAGGTCCGTGGTCTTGCGCTATATAACCCGCTCAACGGGAAAGCAGGGCCTTGAGAAACGGGCCTGACAATAGCGTTTCGCTATCGATGCGGTGATGCGCGATGGATCCCTNNATAGCCTGTTGCGACCGAAGTAAGGGCATTGAATGGCCCCAGGCTCCGGTTCGGCGAAAAGCGGTGGCAGATCGTTCGCTCCGTCGGCTGGCGGCCGCGATAGCCGCGGGCGGTGACGACCAGAAGAAGGACATCGTCCTCGATGACTGGCAAGCCGTTGTAGAGAAGCGATCGCAGCATGTCGCGGCGATTGCGAAGTCCGAGATCATCGAGCAGGAAGCGCATGTAGTCGAGATGGCCGGGATAGCGGATCGTCTTGAACGTCACGTTCTTCGGGGCGGATTCGGAGAAGATCGACAGATCCTCGACCCCGCCCGATGTGACGAATTCCTCATAGCTTACGCCGTCGATGCTCAGTTGGCCATATTCCTCGAGTGGCGCGACCCACACCGCGTGGCCGTCACGGATCGCAGCACTCGGTCGGGTGTATTCGTCGATCAGGCCGTCGACATTCCAGATCTGGCCGTAGCCGAGGCGGTTGGTCGGGTAGCGCGGTATGGCGCCGACCCGGATGGTCAGATCGGTCACCGGGGAGAAAGCACTCAGCAACCCGTAAGCGACATTGCCGATCATTCCTGGCGAAACACCACATCCGTTAAAGACGGCACGGTTCTCGGCGAGCGGTGCGAGGATGGCACGCGTCCCCGGTCGGGCGCATGAGAAATCAAGGTAGTGCACATTTGCTCGCGATGCTGCCTGTGCAACCTCGTTCACGGCCCCTTCTGGCACCGCCGCCACTGCGACGTCCTGGCCGGACAGCAGTCCCTGCAACTCGTCGCCGTGGCCGAAGGCATGCAGCGTCGCCTTGACGTTCATTGTGCGCAGGCGATCAAGCGCCTCCTCCGACCGGTCGATGACCTGTACGGCAAAATCGTCGCTGGCCGACAATGCCATTGCCAGTGCCGAGCCGATTTCACCGGCACCGAATATGCTGACCTTCAGTTTCGCCATGGTGACGCTCAACCCTTGAACCGCGCTACGAATCCTTGAAGACGCGGGTTCTGCGGATTGAGGATCACATCCTCGGCACTACCGGTCTCGGCGATCACGCCCTGGTCAAGGAAGAGGACGCGGCTCGCGACGTCGGCGGCAAAGGCCATCTCATGGGTGACGATCGCCATCGTCATGCCCTTGTCCGCCAGCCCGCGGATGACGGCGAGAACCTCGCCCACCAGCTCCGGATCGAGTGCGCTGGTCACCTCGTCGAGCAGAAGCACTTCCGGTTCCATCGCCAGCGCCCGGGCGATCGCCACGCGCTGCTTCTGGCCGCCGGACAAATGGTTCGGATAGGCGGCGTGCTTTTCCGCCAGTCCCACCTGGGCGAGCAGGTCCATGGCCAGTTCTTCCGCCTCACGCTTCGGCCGCTTGCACACCACGATCGGACCTTCCGTGACATTCTGCAGCACCGTCTTGTGCGGGAAGAGGTTGAAGTGCTGAAACACCATGCCGACATGGCGGCGCAGCGTGCCGATGCCGATCTCGTCGCCCTTGTCGCGAAACCGCTCGCCGACCGCCTTCTGGCGAAACCGGATCGTGCCGCCCGTCGGGATTTCCATCATGTTGAGGCAGCGGATGAAGGTCGACTTGCCGGACCCGGAGGGGCCGATCAGCGCCACCACTTCGCCGCGCTCGAGGCTGAGGTCGAGCCCCTTGAGGACTTCGAGCGTACCGTAGCTCTTGCGTAGCGCGGAAGCTTCGATCACGGGTGCCTTGAGTGTGGAGTTCTGTGTCATGTCCGTGCTTCCGTTCCGTTAATCGCTGACCCTGAGGCGCCGTTCGATCCAGTCCGCGGCCTGGGTAAGCGGCAGAAGCATGGCGATGTAGAGGCCGGCCATGAGGGTGTAGGACTCAAGTGGTCGGTAGGTCTGGCCGTTCACCACCGCTGCCATGTAGGCAAGGTCCGCAACAGAGATGACCGAGACTAGAGACGTGTTCTTGAACTGGATGACCGACTGGTTGATGAAGGATGGCAGCACGCGCTTCATCGCCTGCGGCAGGATGATCCGGTGCATCGACTGCCAGGGGCTCATGCCGATCGCCGAGGCCGCCTCGCGCTGCCCCTTGTCGATCGAGACGATCCCGCCACGGAAGATTTCCGCGTAGAAGGCGCCGACATAGAGCGACAGCGTCAGCATCGCCGCGACGCGGTTGTCGATCGAAGTGCCGACCAGCAACGGGAAGGCATAGTAGAACCACAAAAGCTGGACGAGTAGCGGCGTGCAGCGGAAGATTTCCTGGTAAACCCGGGCAATGCCGGAAAGGATTTTCAAGCCGGATAGCCGTGCCGCGCAGGTGAGGAAGCCGATCAGGATGCCGAAGAAGATCGAGCCGAAGGTGTAGAGGACGGTGATCCAGAGCCCCCAGAGAAAGAGGTCCCAGTATTGCCATACAGAATGGAAGTCCCAGCTATAACTCATAGGGCACCTCCTGCGATCCTGGTCACCCGGCAAGACGGGCGACGCCCGCACCGGGGACACCGGTCTTTGTCAGTCCTGTTTGTCATTCTTGTTCCCCTGGTCTTGCGTCGGCCTCCGGCAAGGCCGGGAGCCGACGGTTGATAGTCCTACGTCCGTTCGCCACGGACAATGCAAAGCTGATGCCGCCGCTTACCGCATTTCTTGGAAGGCGGCCGAGGCGGAAGCGAAGCGGCCGAGTATACCGGCGAGCCTTTCGCGGTTGGCCGGCGAGACCGGAACCATCGGCAGGCGCATTTCCGGCCCGGATAGGTTGGAGAGCGCCAGCGCCGCCTTGACCGGACCCGGATTGGATTCGATGAACATGCCGTCGGTCAGTTCGGCGATCAGTTCGTGCAGGGCCAGCGCGCGGGCCGTGTCGCCCGCCTTCCAGGCTTCCACCAACTGCACCATCTCGCGCGGCGCGACATTGGCGACGACGCTGGTGACACCGACGGCGCCGAGCGACAGGAAGGGCAGGGTGAGCCCGTCGTCGCCCGAATGGATGATCAGCCCGTCGCCACAGGCGGCGCGCAATTGGGTGACGCGGGCGGCCGATCCGCCGGCCTCCTTGATCGCGATGATGTTGTCGTGCTTTTCCATCAGGACCGCGCAGGTCTCCGGTGATATCTCCACGCCGCAGCGTCCGGGAACCGAATAGAGCATGACCGGCAGCGAGGTCGCCTCAGCCGCTGCGCCGTAATGCGCGACGAGACCAGCCTGGGTCGGCTTGTTGTAATAGGGCGTGACGATCAGAACGGCATCCGCCCCGGCCTGCTCGGCCCGCTTGACCTTGTCGATCGTCTTTTTCGTGTCGTTGGCGCCAGCGCCCGCCATCACCAGGACACGCCCGGCGGCAAGCTTCACGGTCCGGGCGATCAGTGCGTCGGCCTCTTCGTCGGAAAGCGTCGCTGCTTCCCCTGTCGTTCCCACCGGAACGAGACCGGCGACCCCGGCTTCGATCTGGCGCTCGACCAGGGCGTCATAGGCCGCTGTATCGACGGCGCCGTCCTTGAAGGGCGTGATAAGGGCGGTGAAGACGCCGTTGAAGCGTTGATGAAGGTCCTGCATGGTCATGTTCCTCTCTAGTATCATTAGTCGTTCAGGCTGTCCGCTAGGCTGTAGCGGCCGGCGGTGCGCGGTGTGGAAACCAGCCATTGCGCCGCGGCAATTGCCCCTTCGGCATAGGCTGCGAGCGTGTGGACGCGGTAGGTGAAAACGGCCTCGGCCGAACCCAGGTCGAAGCGGATCTCGTTAACACCGACCGTATCGCCTTCGCGGTTGACGGTGATTGCCGGTTCTGGTGCGGCAAAACCCATGGCTCGGCTGCGCGACTCGAAAAGCTGTCGGGCAAGAAGCCGGGAGGTCCCCGAGGGCTCTGCCTTCTTGCGTGCGTGGTAGGTTTCGGAAACGGAGGCCTCGGCGTCGGGCATGCGTCGCGAAAAATCGATAGCCGCCAACCTGAAAGCTTCGAAACCGCGGGCGAAATTGGCGCTGACCAGCATCGGCCGATATCGACTGAACGCAGTAAGCCGCTCGTCCTCCTCAGCCGCGAAGCCGGTGGTTCCGATCACCATCGGGATGGCCTTCTTGCCGACGCCCTCCTGCAATGCCAAGCTCGCGACCGGAGNNGCAATGGCTCTTCATCGCCGCCTCGGCCGGGCGGTATTCGATGCTGCCGCCGGCGACCGGCGTTCCTGCGAGCTTCGAACCGGGCGAGACCAGGGCCGCGGCGAGTTCCATCCCCGGATTGGCGAGGATCAGTTCGACGAGCCGGGTTCCGACCCGGCCCGATGCCCCCATGATACCGATGCGCATGGCCTCGCTCCTCAGTCGATCACCACCTTGGGCTCGGACATTTCGCGTAGCGCGATGCGGACACCCTCGCGACCGAGGCCGGAGCGCTTGACGCCGCCGAAGGGAACATGCTCGGCGCGGAAGTCCGGACCTTCGTTGATCATCACGCCGCCGACGATGAGGTCGCGCGAGAAGGTCTTGATGAGCGCGTGATCATTGGTGAAGACGCCGGCCTGCAGACCATAGGCGCCGGCATTCACCTCGGCGATCGCCGCGCGCGGGTCGGTGAAGCTGCGGATCGCGATGATCGGGCCGAAGGTTTCGTCGGCGATCACTGGCGCGTCGACCGCAACCTGCGAGATGACGGTCGGCGCAAAGACCGTGCCGTCATGGGTGCCCCCGGTCAGCAGTTTGCCACCATGGCCGGAGATGCTGGCCGTGACGCGTTCGGCCACTGCCTTGGCCGCGTCAAGGTCGATGACCGTGCCCATGTCGGTATCGTCCTTGGAGGGATCGCCGAACTCGA
>DBUL01000141.1:0-1015 GCA_002307905.1 Rhizobiaceae bacterium UBA1291 | reverse complement strand
CTCCGCCGCGCCATGCACGATCTGGAACAGGTCGGCCGGCCAGCCGGCCTTCAGCGCCAGCTCGCGCAAGCGCTGGGCGGCCAGCGGCGCCTTGGGAGACGGCTTGGCCACCACGGCATTGCCGGCGGCTATCGCCGGACCCAGCTTGTGGCAAAGCAGGTTGAGCGGATAGTTGAACGGGGTGATCGCCCCCACGACCCCGACGGGTTCGTAGGTGATCGTCGCCAGCCGGTCCGCACCGCCCTCGACGATCGCGCAGTGCAGCGCCTCTCCGTCGAGGAAGGTCGCGGCATCGCCCGAAAGCTTCAGCGTGTTCTGCGCACGGCGTACCTCGTTGCGAGCTTCGCGAATGGTCTTGCCCATCTCGTTGGAAATGATGCGTGCCAGATTTTCGGCGTCGGCTGCGATCTCGGCGGCCAGTGCGTTCAGCATGGCGCGGCGCACGGCCGGGGTCGAGCGACGAAAATCCCATTGGGCAGCCTTGGCGCGGACAACGGCTGCAGTGATCTCGGCCGTCGAGTTCACGGCGATCTCGCCGACCGCTGCGCCGTCGAAGGGGTTGCGGACCAGGATCGTATTGGTTGTCTCAAGAGCCAGGCGCTGGGCTTGCGTCATGTCGGTAAACCTCGTCATTCGTTTTCAGTGTTCTGGGAAGTGGCGCCGGTTAGCGCCGCGATGGAANNTAGGTGCGGGGACATCCGGATTGATCTCGGCCATCAGCGCCGCCTTGTTGGCGGCGCAGAAACGGCCCTGGCAGGCGCCCATGGCAAAACGGCCATTGTGCTTGATTTCCCGGCCCGTCAGCCGATCCGCCCGGTCGCAAAGATTGCGCAGGTCGCCGACCGTCTTGCCTTCGCAACGGCAAAGGATGGTTTCGTCCGGCAGGGATGAGAGCGGGCGAGCGCCGTGGACTGGCGCAAACAGCGCGGCCAAGGTCGCTTGCGCTGTGCGGGCGCGTTCGATCGCCCGATCAAGCTGCGCGCGGTCGCGGCTCCCCGACAGGATGTCCACGACC
>DBUL01000114.1:23039-24468 GCA_002307905.1 Rhizobiaceae bacterium UBA1291 | reverse complement strand
CGTTCCTGTTCGCTGGCAGTGCGATTTTCCGTAGCCTCGTTCTCGAGATCGATGTTGCGCAGGGCCGATTTGCGGAAGATGTCGACCGCGTTTGCCATGGAGCCGAGCTCATCGGCACGACCGACATAGGGGACTTCGGTCTTCAGGTCGCCGCGTGCCAAAAGGCCCATATAGTCGGTCATCCGTGCCAGCGGGCGATAGACCATCGGCTTGCTGATCAGGGCGATGGCTGCAGCGATCAGGAGCATCAGGGCAAAGACGCCGGCTGCGGCCCATAGACCAGTCGCGGCGATGGCATTGTATTGTGCGCGGTCAACCGCGATGACTGCAAGGCCGATCGTGTTGTTGGAGAAATCCTGAACCGGAAAGGCGAGTGCGGCAAAGGCACCGGCGGTCTCCGGCATGATGTCGAATGCCGTCCGCTTGCCGAGCAATGTGCCAAGATCGAAGACCTTCGCCGCATCCATGCCGTTCGGCAGGGTGGATCCGATCTGTTCGAGCCCGCTCTTGCCGACCGCGAATATGGCTGCCGGATGGCCGCTGNNCTGTGCAGGCTCAGCCCGAATTCGACCGAGCCGACATGATTTCCGTCGAGCGCGATCGGCGCCAGACCGCGAATGCCGATGCCGGCCTCGCCACCTTCCAGACCGCTCAGCAGTTTCTTTTCGCTATTCACCTGGACGACGGTCTGGCGGAAGCTCGACAAATCGTCGCCGAACTGTTCCGGCTTGTGGACGCGCAGGAAGGCGATTGCCGGTGGCAGGTGGAACTGGAACTGACGGACGTNNGACGTCATAGGTTTCCTTGAGCGACTTGAAGGCGCCGCCGAACTCACGGGCAAGACCGTCGCGGTCGCCTGCCGCCATGGCCTGCTTCACGCTCTGTTGCTCCGCGGTGAGCAGGGCAAGCATGGTGGCCGCGCGCTGGGACGCCGTTAGTTCGGATTGAAACTGCAGCTCGACGCTTGCCAGCTTGTCCTGCATCGCCTGGGCGACAAACTGGGTGCTGAGCGTGGCGACCGTTCCGGCGACGGCGACGGCTGAGATGAGCGCGCCGCCGAAGAGGAGAGAATTGAACTTGGTGCTAATCTTGAGTTTCAGCATAAATGGCTCCGACAAGGGGATGACCTCCGCAAATGGCGAAGGATGCAGCACGCACGATCGATGTTGCCCGAATCATCTTGCATATCTGTAAATGTCGATAAGGATATGCATCCCTACGCAGGAGCGTAGGCACGCAAGGGCAGCCGGATAGGGCGCGGATGCCATCGGGGGGCCCGAGATATTCGACGATCGCCGCCCCCCGTCCGGCTTCGTTCGGACGGGGGGGCGGGGTCTGGTCGTCAGACGGGCTTGTTCTGCTGGCGGAACAGCACCCCGCGCTCGCCGATCAGGACGAAGACCAGACCGATCACCGAGACGATGAAGTA
>DBUL01000114.1:16578-22962 GCA_002307905.1 Rhizobiaceae bacterium UBA1291 | reverse complement strand
CCCAGCACCTGCGCCACCAGCCAGACGAAGTTGATGGCGATGAAGCCAATGAGCGAGGCATGCGACAGGCGCCGCATGCCGATGCGTCCAACCAGGCGTGCGTTGACGAAGGACGACAGCGCCATGAACAGGGCCACCCCGGCAAAAGCGGCGGCAAACCACACGCCCAGATCGTAGATGCCGACATAGACCTGCTGGGCCGAGTTGATGAAGCCGAACAGGGCGCCGAAGATGAAGGTGCTGGCGATCGTGTAGCAGAGTGCGATGCGGTTCGTGAGCACGATGCGGAAGCCCTGGTAGATCGACTTGACGGTGAACGGCCGGACGTCCTGGGCCGTCAGTGTTTCCGGCAGGCGGACATACATCCACAAACCGACGACCAAGGCCGACACCGCCATGAAGACGAAAATCCAGTGCCAGTGGCCCATGAACATGATCACCTGGCCGGTGCCCGGTGCGATCACCGGGATGACCATGAAGACCATCATGATCAGCGACATGACCTCGGCCATCTGTCGCCCGCCATAGACGTCACGGACGATCGAGATGGTGATGACGCGGGTCGCGGCCGAGCCGATGCCCTGGATGAAGCGCAGGGCGAGAAGGGCGCCGAAGGACGGGACGAGGACCACGGCGAGTGACGATACGATATAGATGGCGAGGCCGAACAGCATGGGGCGACGCCGGCCGAAGCGATCGGCGATCGGCCCATAGAACAACTGGGCAATGCCGAAGCCGATCAGATAGGCCGAGATCACATATTGGCGGTGGTTCTCGTTCTCGACGTTGAGTGCGCTGCCGATCTGTTGCAGACCGGGAAGCATGATGTCGATGGCGAGCGCGTTGAGCGACATCAGGAAAGCCATCATGGCGATGAATTCGACCCGGCCCATTCCGCGCAAATTGGCGGGCGCCGGCTGTAACGTTGTAGTCATAGCGCAAAATCCAAAACAGAGATAAGGCGTTGCTTGGGGCAACGCCTTGAAAAAGATGATTGAATGACGAAACCCGCGAAAAGCGGGTGACGGGTCAGGCGGCGCCGCGAACGGCGATACCCTGGTCCTGGAAGTGTTTCTGCAGTTCGCCGGCCTGGAACATCTCGCGGATGATATCGCAGCCGCCGACGAACTCGCCCTTGACGTAGAGCTGGGGAATGGTCGGCCAGTTGGAATAGTCCTTGATGCCCTGGCGGATCTCGTCGTCGGCGAGCACGTTGATGCCCTTGTAGTCGACGCCCACGTAATCGAGGATCTGGATGACCTGGCCGGAGAAACCACATTGCGGGAACTGCGGCGTGCCCTTCATGAACAGAACCACGTCATTGGTCTTCACTTCGTTGGCGATAAATTCCTGGGCGCTCATGGCATATCCTTTCACATGCGGTTTCAAGGGCCGCTGTCTCAATCCTGCATTCTAGATAGCAAGCCGTCGCCGTCTTTGCCAGAGCGCAAAGATGCATGACTGCCTTGCCGCCCGTCAGCGGCTGCGCTGAGGGCTGCGACCGGCCGCCGTGCGACGGCGGCTCACCTGCTTCTTGGCCGGCTTGCGGGTGTTGTTCGTTTTCTTGACGAAACGTCCGGTGGTGGCCGAGCGGGTCTGCCGCTTGCGGCGACGCGTCGTTCCTCGTCCGGTGGTCTTCTTCAAGATTTCCTTGAGCACACCCTGGACGACTTTGTCGATCACTTCCCTGACGAGATCAGCCATCTGCCGCTTCCCCGACGCCTATTCCGGTATGGAGGTCTGGAGGGCCAAGGCGTGCAGCACGCCGCCCATATTGCCCTTCAAGGCGTCGTAGACCATCTGGTGCTGCTGGACCCGCGACTTGCCGCGAAACGCTTCCGCCACGACCTCTGCGGCGTAGTGATCGCCGTCGCCTGCCAGGTCACGGATCACAACCTTCGCGCCGGGGATGCCGGCCTTGATGAGGTCTTCGATGTCGCCGGGTTTCATGGCCATGGTCAGTTCTCCTGCAATTGTCGCCGCACCGCCTCAGGCGATGCTGCCTTCCATGTAGCGAGGGAACCATGATTCATGCGCCCAGCGCAATTCCTCAATTGCGACCGGACGGGCGTCGCCCAGCACGACATTGTTACCGCCGGTGCGGCCGATCCACGGGCAGAAGACGCCCGCTGCTTCGGCGCGCATCTGAACCGCATTGACATTGTCCTGGGTGACCGTCAGCACATAGCGACCCTGGTCCTCGCCGTAGAAGACCGCGATCGGATCGGCGTCGTCAAGCGCGTTGACGGTGGCGCCGATGCCCGAGGCCATCGCCATTTCGGCGACGGCAAGCGCCAGGCCGCCCGACGAGCAGTCATGAACCGCCGTTGCCAGACCGTCCTCGATCAGGCCTCGGACGTAGTCGCCGACCTTCTTCTCATGCGCCAGGTCGACATGCGGCGCCGGGCCGTCGGTGCGGCCGTGGATGTCGCGCAGATAGACCGACTGGCCGAGATGCGTGCCCCAGCCGGACGGCGCGCCGGCGAGCAGGATGGCCTCGCCCTGGGCGGCAAAGCGGATGCGCGCCATCTTGGCCCAGTCCTTCAGGAGACCGACGCCGGCAATCGTCGGGGTCGGCAGGATGGCCTGGCCGTTGGTCTCGTTGTAGAGCGAGACATTGCCCGAGACGATCGGGAAGTCGAGCGCCTTGCAGGCCTCGCCGATGCCCTTGATGGCAAAGACGAGCTGGCCCATGATTTCCGGCTTCTCCGGATTGCCGAAGTTGAGGTTGTCGGTGGCCGCCAGCGGCAGGGCGCCGGTCGCGGTGATGTTGCGCCAGCACTCGGCAACCGCCTGCTTGCCGCCTTCGAACGGATCGGCCTCGACATAGCGCGGGGTCACGTCGGAGGAGAAGGCCAGCGCCTTCGTCGGATGGGTGTCGACGCGCACCACGCCGGCATCGCCGCCCGGCAGTTGCAGCGAATTGCCCTGGATCAACGTGTCGTATTGTTCATAGACCCAGCGGCGCGAGGAATTGTTCGGCGAGCCGACCAGCTTGATGAGCGCATCAGCCACGTCGGCCTGCGGTACGTCGTTTTCGGCCAGCGGCGCCGGGGTCTTCGGCTCGACCCAGGGACGGTCGTATTCCGGTGCCTGGTCGCCGAGATCCTTGATCGGCAGGTTGGCGACTTCCTCGCCCTGGTGAAGGATGCGGAAGCGCAGGTCGTCGGTGGTGTGGCCGACGATGGCGAAATCCAGGCCCCACTTGACGAAGATCGCCTTGGCGACCTCTTCCTTGGAGGGCTCGAGCACCATGAGCATGCGCTCCTGGCTTTCCGACAGCATCATTTCATAGGCCGTCATGCGCTCTTCGCGCACCGGCACCTTGTCGAGGTCGAGTTCGATGCCGAGGTCGCCCTTGGCGCCCATTTCGACGGCCGAGCAGGTGAGGCCGGCGGCGCCCATGTCCTGGATGGCGATGACGGCGCCGGTCTGCATCAGTTCGAGGCAGGCTTCCAGCAGGCACTTCTCGGTGAAGGGGTCGCCGACCTGCACGGTCGGGCGCTTTTCCTCGATCTGCTCGTCGAATTCGGCCGATGCCATGGTCGCGCCGCCGACGCCGTCGCGGCCGGTCTTGGCGCCGAGATAGACGACCGGGAGGCCCACACCCTTGGCTTCGGACAGGAAGATGGCGTTCGACTTGGCAAGACCCGCGGCAAAGGCGTTGACGAGGATGTTGCCGTTGTAGCGGGCGTCGAACTCGACCTCGCCGCCGACGGTCGGGACGCCGAAGGAATTGCCGTAGCCCCCGACGCCGGCAACGACGCCGGAAACCAGATGGCGGGTCTTCGGATGGTCGGGGGAACCGAAGCGTAGCGCGTTCATCGCCGGGATCGGACGGGCGCCCATGGTGAAGACGTCACGCAGGATGCCGCCGACGCCGGTCGCGGCGCCCTGATAGGGTTCGATATAGGACGGGTGGTTGTGGCTCTCCATCTTGAAGACGACGCACTCGCCGTCGTCGATGTCGACCACGCCAGCATTCTCTCCGGGACCCTGAATGACGCGCGCTCCCGTGGTCGGCAGCGTCTTCAGCCATTTCTTCGAGGACTTATAGGAGCAGTGCTCGTTCCACATGGCCGAGAAGATGCCGAGTTCGGTGAAGGTCGGCTCGCGGCCGATCAGGTCGAGGATCCGCTCGTATTCGTCAGGCTTCAGGCCGTGGGAGGCTATGAGTTCGGGGGTGATCTGGATCGTGTTGGGGATCGTCATCGCTGGTCCTGATGTGCCTGCCGCAAGTCGGGGTTTGGGCGCTTCTTTAGCGCATGTATCGCAATGGTGCGACAGGAAAAATGCCGGTAGCAACAGGCTGGGGGCAAACCTTGGTACGAGGCGCCGCTAGTCGTGTGCCTCATCGGTCAGGCGATGCTGTCGTAGCCGGCGCCGCCATTCTCCAGAAGGCGTCGCAGAATGGCAAAGCCGGCGCGTATCTCATCACGGTGCTGCGGCGATGAGAAGCTGATGCGGGCACGATGCAGGACCTTCTCCGAGCGGCCGGCCTTGAACTCGTCTTCATCGTCGATCAGCACGCCCTCGGTCAGCGCGGCATTCTTGAAGGTGCCCGAGAGCCACGGATCGGGCAGGGCCAGCCAGAGGAAGGGCACGGCCGGATGCGAGACGAAGTCGAAACCGGAGAGGTATTCGCACGCTAGCGCCTCTCGCGCGGCGATCTCTTCGGCGCAGAGCGTGCGGATGCGCGCCGCGTCACCGGAGAGGACCAGCCGGGCACAGAGTTCGGCGAGTAGGAAGGGTATGCCGCCCGTCATCATCTTGTGGGCGATGCGCACGCGCTGGGCAAAGTGCGGCGGGCAGGCGACCCATCCGCCCCGCACGCCCGCCGCGACCGATTTCGATAAGCCTCCCACCAGGAAGGTACGCTCCGGACCGAGTTCGGCAAGCGGCGGCAAGGGCTCCGGCGACATGGCGCCATAGAGGTCGTCCTCGATCAGCCAGACATTGTGCCGGCGGGCGATGTCGACGATCGCCTGGCGGCGCTCGAGCGGCATGGTTGCCAGTGTCGGATTCTGCGCCGACGACATGAGGAAGGCGACCTTCGGATGCTGCTGGGCGCAGACGCGTTCGAAGTCCTCCGGCAGGACGCCCTCGGCATCGCTCTCGACGAGGATGGTCCGTCGTCCGGCAAGCCCGGCGGCGCGGCTGACCTGGGAATAGGTCAGGTGCTCGAACACGACCTTGTCGCCTGGCGACGTCACGGCGGTGATGACCGCCATGATGCCGGCATGGGCGCCAAGCGTCGGAACGATGTTGCGCGGCTCAGGCACCCAGCCGCCCTTGCTTAGCCAGCGAGAGCCGGCGGCGAACCAGTGGTCCGGAAAGCTGCGCGTATAACTGCCGATATCGGCCGGATGATCGCGCAGGATGGCCGCGATATGGCTCTGCAGAAAGGTGTCCTGGCCCACCGCCGGGGCGGCAGTGCTGTCAAAGCGGATCTTGCCCGGCGGCGGCGTGATGGCCCGGGTGCCGGCGAGGGCGGCGCTCACCGGATCGAGATTGGCCTCGGGCGGCGCATCGTGCGTGTCGCGCACAAAGGTACCGCGTCCGACTTCTCCATTGACCAGCCCCCGCTCATGGACCAGCCCGTAAGCGCGGCTCACCGTGCCAATGGTGATGCCGAGGTCATAGGCGAGATTGCGCTGCGGCGGCAGCTTCGCGCCGGCGGGCAGGGTGCCACCGGCAATCGCCGTCTCAATCTGGTCGGCAAGCCGCACATAGATCGGGCCTTTGCCTTGCTGAAGGTCGGGAAGCCAATTTGTCATCATGACAATGCAGTACATTGCCTCGCGAATTTGGTCAATGTAGAGCGATTGCATCGAGATGTGTCGTAGATATGAGGTTCAATATGACCGACGCGGTGCGCTACATGAGATCAATTGATACAATTTATCCGGACGGCTATGTCCGCGAGACGCTGTTTCGCTCTTCCGGTGACATGTTGTTCCCGCCGACACGCCGGAAGACGTTCTTTGCGATACTATGGCAGGGGCTGTGCCATTGGCAGATGAAGCGGGCGGGGCGCCTGGCGCTGCATGAACTCAGCGACGACCAACTTCGGGACCTCGGCCTGACCCGTGTGGACGCCGAGCGGGAGGTCCAGAAATCGCGGCTCTTGATGTTGTGACGGGAGTGGCCGAAGCCCAGAAGGGGTGAGCGAAGGTGATCGCGGCTTGCGGTGGCACGCCGTATCTACGCTGTTCGGCGGGNNAACTTGTAGGCGAGTGAAAGGCCGGCGTGGCTGATACCGTCGTTCGGGGCGCAAAGGTCGGCATTGGACGAATGGTCGATCGATGCGACGATGTCCAGCGTGTCGGTCAGGCGGAAGCCGGCCGCTGCATATTCCCGGAACAAAAGGGTGCACCCGAGTTT
>DBUL01000114.1:0-16571 GCA_002307905.1 Rhizobiaceae bacterium UBA1291 | reverse complement strand
CGGACCGTCGGTTCCATCGTCCTTGTTGTCGCCATTGTGGACAGTGCCGCCGAAGCCGAGGTCGAGATAGAAGCGATCGGTCACGTTGACGGTCCAGTTGAGGCCGGCGAAAATCTGGCTGGCCGCACCCGCGCTGCTGATCGACACGCCGGCGTGAAGACGCGGCCGCAGGAATGTGTCCTGCCAGGATGCGGCGCTTGCCGAATCGAGCGGATCGAAATAGAGCGCGACCGTTGGAAAGAAGCCCGGCTCGAAGGTGCTGCGTGCCTGGATCGACCCGGTCACGCCGGCTCGCACTTCCTTGACAGACCAGTCCGCGGCGCTCGCCCCAGAGGGGAAAACGGCACAGCAAGAGAAAGCTGCCAGGACAAGTGCCTGGCTCAGGCGGGTCGACTTGCTCGAGATCATGTGAACTGGCTCGGAATCAGGTGAGATCGTGGCAGACGCTAGCACACGCAATCGTGAAGCGCGATGGCGATCATGTCATTTGACGCTGAGATTTTCGTCGCACCCGTCTGCTGTCAGCAGCCCTTGGCGCCGCCCGACCAACGACGGACATCGGCGGCAATGCGAGCCGCGACCGGCTCGCTCATCATCGGGCCGAATGCGTCGAGCCGTGGCGGTCTGCCTTCGGCCTGGACGACGAGCAGCGGGCGGATGTCTCTCGAACCCTTGCGCACAAGAAGGATGCGGGGCTTGCCGGAGAAGGAATTGAGTTCGGGCGCCATGGAATAGGCCTTAAAGGCCGGATCGCCGGACTTCATCCAGCAATTATTGGCGCCGACGGCGACCCGTTCCATGATGTCGAGGGCCGACTGCCCTTGCGTGGGCGACGGGCTGGGCTTGGATTGGCAGGCGGTGAGGGCGGCGACCGAAAGCAGAACGAGAAGGCTGAGGGCAGGGCGCATGCGGGGNNAGCCCAGCCTTCTATCATCGGTCTGGTTAAGCGGCGATTACGTCGAGGGCGGAGGCGAACAGGCCGCGCCCGTCATTGCCGCCGTGGGCCGCTTCGATCAGGTTCTCCGGATGCGGCATCATACCAAGGACGTTGCCCTTTTCGTTGATGACGCCGGCGATATCGTTGATCGAGCCGTTCGGATTGGTTCCGTCTGCATAGCGGAAGACCACCTGGCCATTGCCCTCGATCGCGTTCAGCGTCTCGGCGTCGGCGAAATAATTGCCGTCGTGATGCGCAACCGGGCAACGGATGATCTGGCCCTTGGCATAGGCGCGGGTGAAATCGGTCTCGGCGTTGACGACCTCGAGCTTGATTTCCTTGCAGACGAATTTCAGCGAGGCGTTGCGCATCAGGGCGCCGGGCAGGAGGCCCGCCTCAAGCAGGATCTGGAAGCCGTTGCACACACCGAGCACCTTGACACCGCGTTCGGCGGCGGCCTTGACGGCCTGCATGACCGGCATCCGGGCAGCAATCGCCCCGCAACGCAGGTAGTCGCCGTAGGAGAAGCCGCCCGGAATGACGATCAGGTCGACATCCGGAAGGCTCGTCTCGGTCTGCCAGATGGTGACCGGTGCATGGCCCGAGATCTTCGTCAGCGCGGCGATCATGTCGCGGTCGCGGTTGAGGCCAGGAAGTTGCAGAACGGCGGATTTCATGGGTGGGGCTCAAACCTTGCTTGTGCTTCCTGGAGCTCCCGCAGCTCCAGGCGATTTTCGATGCGATCAAGGCGGTCGAGAACCTGCGTCATCGTTCCGCGCATATTGTTGAAATCGCCTTGTAGAAGATGCATGTAGTTACGAAGCGAGGCAATGTCCTGACGTGTATCGCGCTGACCTTCCTTGATCGTCGTGATATCAGCTTGCAGTTTTCGCAAGATTTCGAACATCAGTTCCTGCGTCTGGTCGGCCATCCCATCGCTCCATCACCTTCAGGCGATGGCGATAGTATAGTTCTCGATCACGGTATTGGCGAGGAGCTTTTCGCACATGGCTTTCAGATCGGCTTCGGCCTTGGCCTTGTCCGAGCCTTCCAGCTCGAGATCGAAGACCTTGCCCTGGCGGACATGGCCGACGCCCGAAAAACCGAGTGCGCCGAGCGCGCCTTCGATCGCCTTGCCCTGGGGATCGAGAACGCCGTTCTTGAGGGTTACGGTCACGCGTGCCTTGATCACTCTTTTGGTCTCCCTGAGCTTTTCTACTTCACCAGCACCGGGCCGGTGCCGCGCAGTGGCTCGTTTTCATTGATGATGCCGAGGCGCTTGGCCACTTCCTGATAGGCTTCGAGCAGGCCGCCGAGATCCTCGCGGAAGCGGTCCTTGTCGAGCTTTTTGTGTGTCTCGACGTCCCACAGCCGGCAGCTGTCGGGCGAGATCTCGTCGGCAAGGATGATCCGCATCATATCACCCTCGTAAAGGCGGCCGCATTCGATCTTGAAGTCGACGAGCTGGATGCCGATGCCGAGGAACAGGCCGGAGAGGAAGTCGTTGACGCGGATGGCGAGCGCCATGATGTCGTCGAGCTCGGCCGGATTGGCCCAGCCGAAGGCGGTGATGTGCTCTTCCGACACCATCGGGTCGGCCAGTGCATCCGATTTATAGTAGAATTCGATGATCGAGCGCGGCAGGACGATGCCTTCCTCAATGCCGAGGCGCTTGGCCAATGAGCCGGCGGCGACATTGCGCACGACGATCTCGAGCGGGATCATCTCGACTTCCTTGATCAACTGCTCGCGCATATTCATGCGGCGGATGAAGTGGGTCGGGATGCCGATCTTGTTCAGGTGCGTGAAGAGATATTCGGAAATGCGGTTGTTGAGAACGCCCTTTCCGTCGATGACTTCGTGCTTTTTCTTGTTGAAAGCGGTTGCATCGTCCTTGAAGAACTGGATCAGCGTGCCGGGCTCCGGACCCTCGTACAGGATCTTGGCCTTGCCTTCGTAAACACGGCGGCGACGGTTCATGGCTGGTTTTTCTCTGTTGTTGGCGTCTCGCACGGGACGCGAGTGGAGTGTTGAAGCGGTCCCATAGCGGAAAAGACGGGTTTTCACAATGCAACAGTTGTCGCCCGCTGGGAAATTGTCCAAAGCGTATTCGCGCTTGGTGATTCGACCAAGTTTGCATTGCACTTTGGACCACCTTTTGTTTTATGGGTGGTAGAAACCCGCATGGTGGCGGCATATTTTGGGAGATGCAGATGAGCGGCATGAGTGATCGCGAAAAGGCCTTTGAAAACAAGTTCGCACACGATCAGGAGCTTCGTTTCAAGGCAGAGGCAAGGCGCAACAAGCTGCTCGGCCTCTGGGCTGGCGGCCTGCTCGGCAAGGCCGACCTTGATGCCTATGCCAAGGAGGTTGTCGCATCCGATTTCGAGGAAGCCGGCGACGAGGACGTTTTTCGCAAGGTAAGCGGCGACCTGAAGTCCGGCGGCGTGGCCGTCAGTGACGAAGAGGTCCGTGCCAAGATGCAGGAACTCCTGGCCGTAGCGGTTGCACAGGTTCAGGCCGAGTAATCGCCNNGCCGCGAACGTCGAAGGAAATTCCTTGGCGCCCTTGGGCGCCAAGTCTGCTTGATGGGCGTGGCAAGGGCAATCCAAGGCGCTGGATGAGAGACCGGCCCGCCGTCGATCGCTATCGGTTCGGTGGGTTCCGTGGGGCCTCGGCTTAGAGCCGGCCTAGGAACTGGGCAAAGACCATCGTGCCCTCGGGCCAGGGACCGTGGCCCGAATCGGCATTGATATGGCCGGATTCACCCGCATCCACCAGAAGGGAACCCCAGGCATTGGCGATGTCGTCGGCGTGCTCGTATGTGCCGAAGGGATCGTTGCGGCTGGCGACGGTGATCGACGGAAAGGGCAGCGGTTCGCGCGGGTAGGGCCCGAAAGTCATCAGGTGCCTGGGCCGGATTGCCGGATTGGCGACGTCCGGCGGCGCCACGAGAAACGCGCCGGCGACCTTGCCGGCGATGTGGGGCACGGCGTGGATGGCGGTGGGGACGCCGAGCGAATGGGCGACGAGCACCACTGGACGCGAAGAAGCATTCACCTCTTCGACAAGGCGGGCGACCCAGTCTTCGCGCACGGGCTTCGACCATTCCGCCTGCTCGACGCGGCGCGCGGTCGACAGCCTTGACTGCCAGCGCGTCTGCCAGTGCTCGGGGCCGGAATTGGTATAACCCGGGATGATAAGGATATCGGCGTCGGATGCTTTCATGTCGCCTTATCTGCGGTCGGGCGCGTGTTGCGTCAAGGGTGTGGCCATCCGGCGGCGCGAATTTGTCTCAGGGCTCGATACGGTCGGCAGGCGGTCGCAGAAGACGCGAGGCGCCGGCAGCCTTCGGCATCTGAGCGTCGCTGCGGGCTGGCACCGCGAAGACGTGGACGCGACAAGATTGGTGACCGGCGGGTCAGGACCCGCCGCCAGGGCCGAATATCAGCCGAAGACCCGCTTGAAGATCGTGTCGACGTGCTTTGTGTGGTAGCCGAGGTCGAACTTCTCGCGGATCTCTTCCTCCGAGAGGGCGGCGCGCACTTCCTTGTCGGCGAGCAGTTCCTCGAGGAAATCGGCACCCTGCTCCCAGACCCTCATGGCGTTGCGCTGCACGAGGCGATAGCTGTCCTCGCGGCTGACGCCGGCCTGGGTGAGGGCCAGGAGAACGCGCTGGCTCATCACCAGCCCCTTGAACTTGTTCATGTTCTTCAGCATGTTTTCGGGGTAGATCACCAGCTTTTCGATAACGCCGGCTAGGCGGTTCAAGGCGAAATCCAGCGTGATCGTGGTGTCCGGGCCGATGGCGCGCTCGACGCTCGAATGGCTGATGTCGCGCTCATGCCACAGGGCCACGTTCTCCATGGCCGGCACGACCGACATACGCACCAGGCGGGCGAGACCCGTCAGGTTCTCGGTCAGCACCGGGTTGCGCTTGTGCGGCATGGCCGACGAACCCTTCTGGCCGGGCGAGAAGAATTCCTCCGCTTCCAGAACCTCGGTGCGCTGCATGTGGCGGATCTCGATCGCGACATTTTCGATCGACGAGGCGATGACGCCGAACGTGGCGAAGAACATGGCGTGACGGTCGCGCGGAATGACCTGGGTCGAAACCGGCTCCGGCACCAGGCCGAGCTTTTCGCAGACATGCTCCTCGACGCTTGGGTCGATGTTGGCGAACGTTCCGACGGCCCCCGAGATGGCGCCGGTGGCGATCTCGGCGCGGGCGTTGACGAGACGGGCGCGGTTGCGGCTCATCTCGGCGTAGAAGCGGGCAAACGTCAGACCCATCGTCGTCGGCTCGGCATGGATGCCGTGGCTGCGGCCGATGCGGACCGTGTCCTTGTGCTCGAAGGCGCGGGTCTTCAGGGCCGCCAGCACGCGGTCCATATCGGCGAGCAGCAGGTCGGCGGCGCGCACCAACTGGATGTTGAGCGTGGTGTCGAGCACGTCAGACGAGGTCATGCCCTGGTGGACGAAGCGACTATCCGGGCCGATGAATTCGGCGAGATGGGTCAAGAAGGCAATCACGTCATGTTTGGTTACGGCTTCGATCTCGTCGATCCGGTCGACGTCGAACTTGGCAGCGCCCCCCTTTTCCCAGATGGTCCTGGCGGATTCCTTGGGGATGACGCCGAGTTCGGCCAGGGCATCACAGGCATGGGCCTCGATCTCGAACCAGATGCGGAACTTGGTTTCGGGAGACCAGATGGCGACCATTTCTGGCCGGGAATAACGCGGGATCATCGGACGTTCTCACTTTACGGCTGGAGTTGGCGTCGCTTTAGCAAAGACGGGCGGCAATCTCAACGGCTGCGGCGCGCATGGAGGATGCTGGCACCGATCAACAGGATCAGGCCAAAGGGGAGATAATGGCGGAGGCCGAGCACGGCGAATTGATAGACGGCGGATGCGAAGGTGAAGATGAACTGGAAAAACCATATCCGCGTGCCGAATGGCTGATGCCATTGCGCATAGAACTGCCGGTAGTGCAGGGCAAAGAGCAGAGCAGTCAACACGGCCGTGCCAGTACCGAGAAAGAGGAAGGCTGCGGCAAAGCGCGTCTCGGGCGGTCGGGCGAGGCTGGCGAAGCGCATCAGCGGCAGGGCGGCGAGCCAGGCGAGTGCCGCACCGCAGAAATAAAGGCCGAGCACGATCGTCTTGTGGATGCTGGGCAGGCGGTGCAGTCCATAGGCGGAAAAGGTTACGGACAGCGTGATCAGCGAGGCCCACAGCAGCGCGCCGATCAGCCATTCGGCGATCGGCGGGCGGCTTGCGGCCAGTCGTGCGCGAAATCCCGATACACGCCGCAGATCAGGGGACTGGCGCGTCACGGGCGGACCGGGACGGCGATCCAGCGGCCGTCATTGCCTTCGAAGCCACGGCTGAGCACGTGGACGAGCGCCATGTGCAGGGCCGCTCCGCCGAGCGGCGAATAGGTGACCGCACCGCCGAGGCGATAGCCGACGGTGCAGCCGCGGCTGGCCGGCACGCTCTTGTCCTCGTAGACGAGCGCGTTCGCCGGGGTTCCGTCCTTTTCCGTCAGCCTCAGGCGGAATGCGGCCAGCGCATCGATCTGGCCGACGCAGGAACCGCCAGGCGCGACGGAGAATTCCTCGATCTTCAAGGTGTAGGGTTGCCCGAAGGCCGGGTCGGCCGGGTATTCCAGATAGCGCAGTTCGTGCTTTTCCACGCCCATCTCGCTCACCGGATTGAAGGCGACGAGGCTGCCGGGATTGTTGCCGAGCTCGTACTTTCCGATCAGCGGCTGTGCCTTGTCCATCACCGCCCGTCGCGCGTCAGACAGGCCGGCATTCTCGTCGTCGAGGCGCACGCGGATCGGCGTGCCGGGCAGATAGACATCCTTGACCGTGTCGATCACGTAGATGTTGGAATAGGGAAAGCCGGAACCGTCCTGAATTCCATATTCCTCGAAGGCGTAGACACTGCCGTCAACCGAAAAGCCGATCGACTGCAAAGCTGCGATATCGCCGGCAACGGCCGGTGCGGCGGCGAAGATCNNCGCCACCAGCCATGTCCGCAATACTGTCAACGACGCCCCTCCAGTGCAGCCTTTCTCAAAGTGTCGACCGTTTTGCGGTAATCGTCAACGCCTTCGCCCTTGTAGACGGCCGATCCGGCGACCAGCACATTGGCGCCGGCGGCGGTCACCAGCGGAGCGGTTTCTGCGGTCACGCCGCCATCGACCTCGAGGTCGATCGGCCGGTTGCCGATCAGCATATTGGCCTGGGCGAGCTTGGCGGTCGCCTGGGGGATGAACTTCTGGCCGCCGAAGCCCGGGTTGACGCTCATGATCAGGATCAGGTCCAGGTCGTCGAGGACATGGTCCAGGACCGAGACGGGCGTTGCCGGATTGAGCGATACGCCGGCCTTCTTGCCGAGCGAGCGGATCTTTTGCAGCGAGCGGTGCAGATGTGGGCCGGCCTCCGCATGCACGGTGATCACGTCGCAGCCTGCATCGGCGAAGGCCTCGAGGAACGGATCGGCCGGAGAGATCATCAGGTGGCAGTCGAACACCGCCTTGGTGTAGGGCCGCAGTGCCTTGATGACGGCAGGCCCATAAGAAATGTTCGGCACGAAATGGCCGTCCATGACGTCGAGGTGGATCCAGTCGGCGCCGGCTTCGACGACGTCGGACACTTCCTGGCCAAGCTTGGCGAAATTGGCGGCAAGAACGGAAGGGGCGATGAGAAGGGGGCGGGTCATGGGCTGGGCTCCGGGATCATGGACGGTTTTGCGCATTTGGCCTGCCGATAGCACCGGGACCGACCACCGGCAACACTGCGAGGGGATGCGCGCCTCGCTCAGTCTTGACCGGCTGCAAAACCTTGGTCACTTCTTGTCGCTTGCGATCGAGGAGAAGTGAATGGGACGGCATGCGATCATCACCGGCGGCAGCAGCGGCATCGGCCGCCATCTCGTCAACGCTTTCCTCGAGGCAGGCTATGACGTCGCCTTCACCCATTTCGACGATGAGGCCGCCGCAGAGGTGGTCACCGCGCAGGCCGCCGCCGCGGGTGGCCGGGCGCGGGGATTTTCGTCCGACGTCGGCGATGGCGTTGCCGTCTCGCGGCTGATGGACGAGGCGTCGCACTGGTTTGGCGATGCACCCGATGTTCTGGTCAACAATGCCGGGATCCAGACCTGGTCGCCGCTGCTCGACCTTTCGGAAGAGCGTTGGGATGCGGTAATCCGCACCAATCTCAAGGGCTGCTTTCTCAATACGCGCGAAGTGGGCCGGCGCATGGTCGCTGCGGGCAAGGGCGGGGCGATCATCAATATCGGTTCCGGCTGCAACAAGCATGCCTTTCCCGGCCTGGTCGACTATACGGCGTCCAAGGGCGGCGTGGAGCAGTTCACCAAGGTTGCCGCGGTCGAACTCGGGCCGCATGGCATCCGCGTCAATTGCGTGGCGCCCGGCGCCATCGAGACCGAACGGACGCGAACCGAGGCGCCCGACTATGCCGAAACCTGGGGACGTGTCACGCCGCTCCGCCGGGTCGGCACGCCCGCCGACATCGCTGGGCCGGTGCTCTTTCTCGCAAGCCCGCAGGCGGCTTTCGTCACCGGTCAGACGCTCTGGGTCGATGGCGGTGTCTTCAGCCAGGCCTTCTGGCCCTACCAGTTCTGAAGACGGAAGCAGTCGGCGGCTATTGCGCCGTAGCGCCAGGCTCGACGAACCGGCCGTCTCGCCACTCCATCAGGCGATAGGGGTTGTCGCCCAGTTCGTGACGGTCGTTGAACGCGATCGGGCCGATTACGGTGTCGGCATGGGTCTCTCCAATCACCTGGGCCAGAGGCATGCCGAGCGCACCGGCGGCGCCGACGCCTTGCGCCACCACGGTGACGGCGGCATGGGCCAGTAGAACATAGCCCTCGGGCTCGATCCCCGCTGCCCTCATATCCGCCGCGACACTTTGCGCGGCCGGCTGGTTTGCGTGATCTGGCAGTATGACGGCCAACACGCCTTCAGCAAGCGGAACCGCCTGATCCGAGGCCTTCAGGCTATCACCGCCCATGAGCGTCAGGGAAATGCGCTCGGCGGCGGCGTCGCGGGCGATGACGGCCACGTCATTGCGGTCTCCGCCGACGAAGACATGGCTGGCGCCGGCCTTCTTCAGCCGGCGCACCAGCGCCACCTGCTGCTCCTGGCCGGGGCGGAAGGTATCGGTGAAGACGGGCTTTAGTCCGCGTTCCTCGAGTGCGTTGCGGATCGTTTCGGTGAGTTCCCGTCCGTGGATCGTGCCGTCCTCGATGAGTGCGAAGGCGGAGCCCGACCAGTCGCGCAGGATGACCTCCGTGATCCTCTCCGCCTCGTCGTCGGTTGACGGGGCCATGCGATAGAGCGGCCAGTCGTTCTTCAAGGCATCTTCCATTACGCCCTTCCAGCGTACAGACAGGGTGATGGCCGGAATGGCAGCGTCCTTGAGGATGGCAAGCGACCCATCAAGTGATTCCGAGCAGAGAAAGCCGATCGCCGCCTTCGCTCCTGATTCCTGGATCTGCCGGGCAATCGCGGGGCCGCTGCCAGGCTGGCAATTCTCCTCGACGAGGACAAGCTCCATCCCTTGCTGGCGCGCCGCCAGGGTTGCACCGTCGCGCATTTGCGCGCCCAGGATGGAGAATGGGCCGGTCTGCGGCGCAACAAGCGCGATCCTCGGCGCATCGGCCAGGGCCGGAAAGGCCGGGGACAGGCCGAGCAGGACGGACAGCAGCATTCGGCGGAGCATTCGGGCGGGTTTTCCTGTTCTTCGGACCGGTGGCCGGCATCCTATCCGCAGGACGCAGGGAACGGCAACGTCAATCGCCCGCGGCACACCGGGCAAAAAATCCGATGCGTTGTGGAAAACGTAAACCTTGGCGGCCATATAGTCATGCAATATGCCAGCAAGGCCCCGAAGCGCGCCGGAGAAGAGAGTGTTGAATACCCAGCAGTTGGACCCGGTTGTCTATCGGGAAGCGATGAGCCGCTATGCCGGCCATGTGCAGATCGCCACGACCGAGTACGAGGGCGTCAGGCGGGGGGTGACCGTTACCGCGGCCTGCTCGGTTTCCGACCGTCCGCCAAGCCTGCTCGTCTGCCTCAACAACGGCAATCCGAACAACGCGGTCTTCTTCGAGAGCGGTTCATTCGCTCTCAACTCGCTTGCTGCCCATCATCAGCCGCTTGCCGACGCATTTGCCGGCTTCGGCAGCATGCCGGCAGACGACCGGTTTGCACTGGCTGAATGGCAGACGCTGGTCACTGGCGCTCCGGTTCTGTCCGATGCAATCGTTTCCTTCGATTGCCGCGTCACCGACAGCAAGGTGACGGCGACCCATACCGTGTTGTTCGGTGAGGTCAAGGCGGTGCATTTCGGCCCGCGAGAGGCCTCGCTCATCTATCTGGACCGCGGCTATCGCAGCCTGTAAGCTTCTCCTCAATCAAGGGGAGGAACAATGGCGGAAGCGTCAAAAACTGGCTTGCCGGGATCGATCGATGCCGTCATCGATCTCTTGTCGCAACATGATTATCTCGTTGGACGGCCGCTGGCGACCGTGCTTTTCCTCGCCCTTCGCATGCAGCGTCCGCTCTTTCTCGAGGGGGAGGCGGGGGTTGGCAAGACCGAAGTCGCCAAGGTGCTGGCCAAGGCGCTCAATCGCCCGCTGATCAGGCTGCAATGCTATGAGGGCCTCGACGTCGCATCCGCCGTCTACGAATGGAACTATCCGGCGCAGATGCTGGAGATCCGGCTTGCCGAAGCAACCGGCATTACCGACCGCGACCGGCTGGAACACGATCTGTTTTCCGAGCGCCACCTCATCCGCCGTCCCGTTCTGCAGGCGCTGCAATGCGAGCCGGGTCGCGCGCCGGTGTTCCTGATTGACGAACTTGACCGCACCGACGAGGCCTTCGAGGCCTTTCTGCTCGAGGTGCTGTCCGACTTCCAGGTGAGCATTCCCGAATTCGGCACCGTCAAGGCCTCCGAGCCGCCGATCGTCATCGTCACCAGCAACCGCACCCGTGAGGTACACGATGCCTTGAAGCGCCGCTGTCTCTACCACTGGGTGGACTATCCCAAGGCGGCCGAGGAGCTGGCGATCATCCGGCGCAAGGTGCCGGGCTGCAACGAGCAGCTGTCGCGCCAGATCGTCGCCTATGTGCAGAAGATCCGCACCATCGACCTGTTCAAGAACCCCGGCATTGCCGAGACCATCGACTGGGCGACCGCGCTCACCGAGCTCGACCGGCTGGCGCTCGATCCGGAAACCATTGCCGACACGCTCGGCACGCTGCTGAAATACCAGGAGGACATTGCCCGGATCCAGGGCGGCGAGGGCCACAAGGTGCTCTCCGAGGTCAAGGCCGAACTGCTGGCGGCGGGCTAGGCCATGCAGACGCCGGGAACCGGGGACGGCATTGTCGTGGTGGCGCCGCCGATCGGTGACGGACGGCTCGCCGACAATATCGTCTATTTCGCCCGCGTCCTGCGTCGCGCCGGGCTCAAGCCCGGTCCCGGAGCGGTTGCCGATGCGATCGCCGCCATCGATGCGATCGGCATCGGTTCGCGCGAGGAATTCCATGCCGCGCTCTCGGCCGTGCTCGTCAAGCGGCATGAGGACCAGCCGGTGTTCGACGAGGCGTTTCGCCTGTTCTGGCGCTCGCGCGACCTGGTCAACAAGATGATCGCCATGATGTCGCCGGTGGCGCTGGACAGCAGCGAGCGGGAGAAGGCCAAGGCCGGCTCGTCGCGGGTGAGCGACGCGCTGTTTGCCGAACGCGAACGCCAGAGCCGCGAGCGCGACGAGCCGGACATTGAGATCGATGCCCGCTTCACCGTCTCCGGCAGCGAAGTCCTGCGCCGCACCGACTTTGCCCAGATGACGGCCGTGGAGCTGTCGCAGGCCAGGCGGGAAATCGAACGCATGACAATGCCCTTCGACCAGGTGCCGATGCGGCGCTACCAGCCGACGTCTCGTGCGCGCACGGTCGATCCNNAAGGTCGATGACGTTGGTGTCGTCCGGCTCGGCCACGTCGACCAGACCCTTGCCGCCCTTGGTCTTGGCCTTGATCATCTCGCGCAGGGCGTCGTCATAGCGATCCTTGAAGGCGGTCGGGTCGAAGTCGGCTTCCTTCTGGGCGATGATGCGGGCGGCGATGCGCACCGGCGGCGACCTGATCCTGCCGAAATACCGCGAGCGCCGCCGCCAGCCGCCGCCGCTCGTCATCCTCGCCGACATTTCCGGCTCGATGAGCCAGTACACCCGCATCTTCTTGCATTTCCTCCATGTGTTGACCGAGCGCCGCAGGCGCGTGCACACTTTCGTCTTCGGCACGCGGCTGACCAATGTGACGCGGCAGATGCGCAACCGCGATCCAGACGAGGCGATCGACCAGTGCACGGATGCGGTGCGGGACTGGTCGGGCGGCACGCGGATCGGCGAGACGCTGAAGGAGTTCAACCATCAATGGGCGCGGCGCGTGCTGGGGCAGGGCGCCATCGTGCTGTTGATCACCGATGGGCTGGAGCGGGAAGGGGCGGAACTGCTCGCCACCGAGACCGATCGCCTGCACCGGTCCTGCCGGCGGCTGATCTGGCTCAATCCGCTCCTGCGTTTCGAAGGCTTCGAGGCGCGGGCGCGCGGCGTGCGGGCCATGCTGCCGCATGTCGATGAATTGCGGCCGGTCCACAATCTCAATTCGCTGGCCGATCTGGTCGCGGCGCTGTCCGGGCCGATCAACGGTTCGGCCGATCCGCGCCGTCTCATTCGCCAACTCAGAGGGCTGCCATGACTACCGACATGCAGACAAGGGATCCGCTGTTCATCGCCGAGGACTGGATCGGGCAGGGGCGCCGGGTGGCGATCGCCACGGTGGTCGAGACCTGGGGCTCGGCGCCGCGTCCGGTCGGCAGCCATCTGGTGATCGATGCGGACGGCAATTTCGAGGGTTCGGTCTCGGGCGGATGCGTCGAGGGCGCTGTCATCACCGAGGCGCTCGACGTGCTGCAGTCGGGCCGGGCGAAGATGCTTGAATTCGGCGTGGCCGACGAGACCGCCTGGCGGGTGGGGCTCTCCTGCGGCGGCAAGATCCGCGTCTTCGTCGAGAGGCTTTCCTGATGCAGCTCTCCAGTCTCAAGGCGCTCAATGCGGCGCGGGCCGCCCGACAGGCCGCGATCCTGATCACCGATCTGGCCGACGCTCATGACCGGGTGGTGGTCGAGGGCGATGCCGTCGAAGGCGCGCTCGGCGCGGAGATCGCGGGGCGCTTCCGCTCGGGAAAATCCGGCGCCGTTGAGGTCGACGGCCGCCAGCTCTTCCTCAATGTGCACCTGCCGCCGCCGCGCATCGTGGTGATCGGCGCGGTGCATATCAGCCAGGCGCTCTATCCGATGGCGGCCATAGCCGGTTATGACATGTCGATCATCGACCCGCGCACCGCCTTTGCCACGCCCGAACGTTTCTCCGGCGTTGATCTCATTGCGGATTGGCCGGAAGACGTGCTCGCTGCGCGTCCGCTCGATCGCTACAGCGCATTGGTCGCCGTCACCCATGACCCGAAGATCGACGATTATCCGATCGCCGCGGCGCTGAAAGCCGGCTGTTTCTATGTCGGCGCGCTCGGCAGCCGCAAGACCCATGCGAAGCGCGTCGAGCGGCTGATGGCGCAGGGCTTTTCCGAAGCGGAGATCGCCCGGATCTCCGCACCCGTCGGGATCGACATCGGCGCCGCGACCCCGGCCGAGATCGCGGTCGCCACATTGGCCGACGTCATCCAGGCTTTCCGCCGGCGTTCGCTCTCCGATGCCGGAGGCTTGCCCGCATGATCTTCGGGGAGTTCGCCACGAGCGACGCCGAGGGCCTGATCCTCGCCCATGCGGTGAAACTGCCCGCAGGTCGGTTGCCCAAGGGGTATGTGCTCGGGGCGGCAGACGTTGCGGCACTCGCCGAGGCCGGCATCGCCAGCGTGATCGCCTGTCGCATGGAGGCGGGCGATCTCGGCGAGGACGAGGCGGCGGAGCGCTGCGCCTCGGTGATCGATCCCGCCAATCTCCGGCTCACCCCGGCCTCCACCGGCCGCGTCAATTTCCACGCCACCTGCAATGGCCTGTTCGTTGCCGACAGGGCGCTGGTCGACCGGTTCAACCGCGTCGATCCGGCGATCACGCTCGCCTGTCTCGCCGACCACAGCGATGTGCGCGACGGCGATCTGGTGGCGACCGTCAAGATCATCCCGCTTGCCGTTTCCGGCGACAGTGTCGAGCGGGCGCGGGCGATCCTCACCGAAGGTGCGGCCTTCCGGCTCAAATCCTACCGGCCCCATGCCGTCCAACTGATCGCCACCGAACTGCCGTCGCTGAAATCTTCGGTGATGGACAAGACCGCGCGGGTGCTCGAACAGCGCCTTGGCCCCTCGTCGAGCGAACTGGTAGCCGAACACCGGGTGGCGCATCGGGCCGAAGCGGTTGCCGCGGCGATCGAGAACGCCTTGCGCAATCAGGATGCCCGGCCGCCGATGATCGTCGTCTTCGGTGCCTCGGCCATGTGCGATGCCGTCGACGTCATCCCCGAATCGATCCGCATGGCCGGCGGCGTGGTCGATCAGGTTGGGCTTCCCGTCGATCCCGGCAATCTGCTGGTGCTCGGCCATGTCGACGGCGTTCCGGTGATCGGTGCGCCCGGCTGCGCCCGCTCGCCCAAGGAAAACGGCTTCGACTGGGTGCTGAACCGGCTGCTGGCCGGCGAAACGCCCACATCCTATGAATTGACGGGGCTGGGGGTCGGAGGATTGCTGATGGAAATCCCAAGCCGGCCGCTGCCGCGCGAACTGGCGACCGAGGGCGAACGTCGGCCGCTCAAGGTGGCGACCGTGCTTCTCGCCGCCGGCAGGTCGAGCCGCATGGGCGAGGGCGGGCGGCACAAGCTACTGGCCGAATTCGAGGGCGAGCCGCTTGTGCGCCGTTCGGCGCGGATCGCGCTTGAGGCGGGGGCCGGCGAGGTCATCGTCGTGACCGGCCATCGCGCCGATGAGATTGCCGGGAGCCTGATGGGGCTTGATGTGACCTGCATCGACAACCCCGACTATGCGAGCGGCATGGCGAGTTCGTTGAAAGCCGGCTTTGCCGCGGCCAATGCCGGCGGCGCCGATGGCGTGCTGGTCATGCTGGCCGACATGCCTGGCGTATCGGTCGCCGATCTTCATGCGCTGGTGTCGGCGTTCCGTTCATCGTCCGGCCGTTCGATCGTGCGCGCGGTGGCCGACGGCAAGCGCGGCAATCCTGTCGTCCTGCCGCGCCCGACCTTTGAGGCGGTGAAATCGCTCGAGGGCGACATCGGCGCCCGGCCGATCATCGAGACAGCCGGCCTGCCGATCGTCGATGTCGAGATTGGCGTCGGCGCCCGGCTGGACGTCGATACGCCCGAGGCCGTCATTGCGGCCGGCGGCATTCTGAAGGGGTAGGTGGATGGACAATGACGCGATCGAAGACATGTTCTCGTCGCTCGGGGCCGTCGACATCAAGCGCATGTTCAGCGGCAAGGGCATCTATCATCAGGGCGTGATCATCGCGCTCTACCTGTTCGACGAGTTCATGCTGAAGGCGGATGAGCAGACGGCGCCGCAGTTTGTCGTGGCGGGCGCGCGCCAGTGGGGCTATCAGCGGCAGGGGAAGAAACCGGGCGCCNNCGCGCGCCAGTGGGTCTATCAGCGGCAGGGAAAGAACCCGGTCGCCATGCCCTACTGGTCGGTGCCGGAGGAGGCCTATGACGATCCGGACGAGATGGCGAAATGGGTGCGACTGGCCTTCGAGGCGGGGCTGAGGGCCGAGGCGGCGAAGGTCAAGCCGGCAAGACCCAAACAAGCAAAGCCCCGGGCCTCAGCGAAGAAACGGCAGCAGGGTGCGGGTAAAGGCTGACAACGGCTCCGGCATTGCGTCGAGGTCGAACCAATCCAGGGCGGACAGTTTGTCCGGCTCGGTCAACTGCGGTTCGCCCTGAAAGTCCGTGGTCTTGTAAAGCAGAGAAATCCAGTGCTGACGATCGGCGTCGATGATCTGTTCGCTGGTGGTGACGAATTCGATCGCACCGATCGACAGGCCGGTTTCTTCCTCGGCCTCCCGGCGAGCCGCAGCCTCGGCCGGTTCAAGGTGATCCACCTTGCCGCCGACAATGTTCCAGAAGCCGGCTTCGGGCGCCTTCATGCGGCGGCAGAGCAGAATCTTGCCGTCGCGAAGAATCGCCAGACCGACGCCGACACCGGGGAAGTCGATGCCGGGCTTTGCCATTTAAGACTTTGCGGCGGCGACGATCAGCATGAAAGCCGGGATTTCGTCGCCGAAGCCGACCGGAGTCGGGCCGTCGTCATGGTCGCGATAGTGGCTGCGGCGGCGCTCGCGCTGATCGTCATTGGCCGGGTTGGACCGCGCGCTACGGTTACCTTGAGTGGGTCGCCGCTCTGCCTTGCGCTCGATGTTCACTGGTTCGGTCCTTACCGGTTCGATGACTTCTTCTACTTCAGGTGCCTTGACGGGCTCGTCCTTTATGACGGCCCGGGCTTCGGTCTTTTTACCGCCGCGGCGCTCACGTCCCCGGTCCTTGTCCTTGTCCTTGTCGCGCGATCCGCGCCGGCCA
>DBUL01000112.1:22823-30324 GCA_002307905.1 Rhizobiaceae bacterium UBA1291 | reverse complement strand
CCTGCTGTTCGTACCGGCGGGCGTCGGCGTCGTGGCGCTGTGGGACGTGGTGCAGGCGCAGTGGGCGGCGATCAGCGTCGTTCTGGTGGTCTCCGCCGTCTTTACGCTGGCGGTAACGGTCTGGACCTTCATCGCGGCTCGGCGGCTGCTTGCCCAGGGGGAGGACAGCGAATGAGGAGCCCGGTCGAACTCTGGGTCTATCTCTCGGCATCGCCGCTGATCTGGCTGACGCTCACCGTCTGCACCTGGATCGCGGCCTCCGAACTATCGCTCCGGCTGAACCGCAACCCGCTGGTCAACCCGGTATTGACCTCAACGCTGTTCCTGTCGTTAGTGATGACCATTGCCGACATTCCCTACGCGCAGTTCTTCGCCGGCGCGCAATTCGTCCACTTCCTGTTGGGTCCGGCGACGGTGGCGATCGCCATACCGATGTTCCGGCAATGGAAGCGGGTAAAGCAGCTCTTGCTGCCGATCGCGGCGGCGCTGATCGTCGGCTCGCTGGCGGCGGTCGGCTCCGTCGNNGTGAGGCTGCCCGAGGACGTGATGATCTCGTTCCTGCCGAAATCGGCGACCGCGGGCGTTGCCATGGCGATCTCCGCCTCGCTCGGCGGCAATCCCTCGCTGACGGCGGTGCTCGTGCTGCTCACTGGCATCACCGGCGCGCTGATCGTCACGCCGTTCATGAACCTGATGCGCATTCGCGACTATGCCGCGCGGGGCTTTGCCGTGGGGCTTACCTCGCACGGGATCGGCACGGCGCGCGCCTATGAGGTGGACGAAACGGCCGGGCTGTTTGCCGGGATCGCCATGGCACTCAACGCGGTGGCGACCTCGGTGATCGTGCCGCTGGCAGCGGCGGTCCTACTGGGATGAAGGGGGTGGATTTGTTGGGTAATGGGTTGGTATCGTTGGTGTGCACGTGCCCCGCGCCCTGACGCAAAAAATCCGGCAGCTGGCCTTGGCCAGATGCCGGATGACGTGTCGCGATGAGCGTTGAGNNCCCCTCATCCGCCCTTCGGGCACCTTCTCCCCGCGGGCGGGGAGAAGGTGACGGCCTCAGGCGGCCTTTGCACTTTCGCCATAAGGATCGAACCGGCCGTAGAACGTCTCGCCCTTGGCGGCCATTTCCTTCAGGAGCGGGGTCGGCTGGAAGTGGTCGCCGTACTGGGCGGCCAGCGTCTCGCAGAGTTCCACGAAGGTCCTGACGCCCATGCCGTCGATGTAGCTGAGCGTGCCGCCGGTATAGGGAGCGAAGCCGAAGCCGAGGATGGAGCCGACATCGGCTTCGCGCGGATCGGTGACGATGCCTTCTTCCATGGTGCGGGCGGCCTCAAGCGCGATGGTGACGAGCAGGCGCTGCTTGAGCACTTCGACGTCGACCTCGTCGGCCTTCTTCTGGGCAAAGAGGTCTTTGAGGCCGGGCCAGAGGAACTTCTTGGCGGGCTTGGCCGGATATTCGTAGAAGCCCTTGGCGTTCTTGCGGCCGCGGCGGTCAAGCTCGTCGACCAGCTTGTTGATCAGCGCCATGTGCTTCGGATCGACCGAGGCCTCGCCCAAATCGGCGATCGAGGCCTTGAGGATCTTCTGGGACAGATCGATCGCCACCTCGTCGTTGAGCGACAGCGGCCCGACCGGCATGCCGGCCATCTTGGCGGCATTCTCGATCATGATCGCGGGAACGCCCTCGATCAGCATGTCATAGGCTTCGTGGATGTAGCGGAAGACGCAGCGATTGACGTAGAAGCCGCGGGTGTCGTTGACGACGATCGGGGTCTTCCTGATCGCCGCGACATAGTCGAGCGCGACGGCTAGCGCCTTGTCGCCGGTTTCCTTGCCAAGGATGACTTCGGTCAGCATCATCTTCTCGACGGGGGAGAAGAAATGCACGCCGATGAACTGGGCCGGGCGCTTCGAATTCTTGGCGAGACCGGTGATCGGCAGGGTCGAGGTGTTGGAGGCGAAGATCGAGCCCTCGGGGAGCACGGCTTCGACCGCCTCGATGACGGCCTTCTTGACGTCGCGGTCCTCGAACACGGCCTCGACGACGAGGTCGGCATCCGACAGCGCGGCATAGTCGGCGGACGGGGTGATGAGGGAGAGCAGCTTCTCGCCGTCTTCCTTGGACATGCGGCCCTTGCCGACGGCGCCGGCGACCAGGCCCTCGGAATGGGTCTTGCCCTTGGTGGCGGGCTCGATGTCGCGGTCAATCAGGGTGACCGGGATGCCGGCGGCTGCCGTCACATAGGCGATCGAGGCGCCCATGAAGCCGGCGCCGACGACGCCGACCTTGTTGAACTCCGACTTCGGCTGGCCTGCCGGGCGGCGGGCGCCCTTGCCGAGCTCCTGCATCGAGACGAACAGCGAGCGGATCATCGAGAAGGCTTCGGTGGTCTGGACGATCTCGGTGAAATAGCGCTGCTCGACCTTGAGCGCTGTATCGAAGGGCAGCTGAAGGCCTTCATAGACGCTCTTCAGGATGGCGAGTGCGGCCGGATAATTGCCGGCGGTTTCGCGGCGCAGGATGGCGGATGCGGCCGGCCAGAGCTGGGCGGCTGCCGGGGTCCAGATACCGCCGCCGGGGACCTTGAAGCCCTTTTCGTCCCACGGGGCGACGGGCTTCAGGCCGTCCTTGATCATCTGTTTTGCGGCCGGGATCAGCTGGTCGGGCTCGACCACCTGGTGGACGAGGTTCATCGCCTTGGCGCGCGAGGCGGTGAGCGACTGGCCGGTAGTCATCATCTGCAGGGCGTCCTGCGTGCCAGCAAGGCGCGAGACGCGCTGGGTGCCGCCGGCGCCGGGGAAGATGCCGACCTTGACTTCGGGAAGCGCCATCTTGACCGACTTGCCATTGGAGGCGACGCGGCCGTGGCACGACAGCGCCAGCTCGAAAGCGCCGCCCATGCAGGTGCCGTTGATCGCGGCGACCCAGGGCTTGCCATTGGTCTCGACCTTGCGCCACAGCCAGGACATGCGGCCGGCGGCATCGAACAGCTTCCTGACGGCGCTATCCGGATCCTTGGCCTTTTCTTCCTCGAGCATGGCGAACATGCCCTTGATCATGGTGAGATCGGCGCCGCCGGAGAAGGTCGACTTGCCGGAGGTGAAGACCACGCCCTTGACGGCGGTATCGGCGACGGTTGCGTCAACGATCGCCTCGATCTCGTCCATCACCTCGACGGTGAAGACGTTCATCGACTTGTCGGGCATGTTCCAGGTGACCAGCGCAATGCCGTCGGCGTCGGTCTCGATGGTGAAGCTCTTGTAGGTGCTCATGTTGGGATTCCTCTTCCCTTGAAATTCGCCAAGTCGCCGCCGCTCCGAAACAGGTGCGATCCGGCGGGGTTTAAGCCCCTCCCCCTTGCGGGGAGGAGTTGGGGAGGGGAATTTGCTGCAAAGACCCCTCCCGCCTGCCGGCCACCCTCCCCACAAGGGGGGAGGGTTAAGACCCCATCAAACTCTCTCGATGATCGTCGCCGTGCCCATGCCTGCGCCGATGCAGAGCGTGACGAGGGCGGTGTTCAAGTCGCGCCGCTCCAGTTCGTCGAGCACGGTGCCGAGGATCATGGCGCCGGTGGCGCCGAGCGGATGGCCCATGGCGATCGCGCCGCCGGCGACGTTCATCACGTCGTGGCTGACGTTGAAATGCTGCATGAAGCGCAGCACGACGGCGGCGAAGGCCTCGTTCAGCTCGAACAGGTCGATGTCGGAGATCTTCATGCCGGAGCGCTTCAGGAGCTTCTCGGTGACGTCGACCGGGCCGGTCAGCATGAGGGCAGGATCGGAGCCGATATTGGTGAAGGCGCGAATACGAGCGCGCGGCTTGATGCCCATCGACTGACCACCCGCCTTCGAGCCGATCAGGACGGCAGCTGCGCCGTCGACGATGCCGGACGAATTGCCGGCATGGTGGATATAGTTGATCTTCTCGATCTCCGGATGGGCCTGGATGGCGACGGCTTCGAAGCCGCCCATTTCGCCCGGCATCTGGAAGGAGGGGTTGAGGCTGGCGAGCGACTGCATGTCGGTGCCCGGACGCATGTGCTCGTCACGGTCGAGAATGATGAGGCCGTTCTGGTCCTTGACCGGAATGACGGACTTGGCGAAATGGCCCTTTTCCCAGGAGGCGGCGGAGCGCTTCTGGCTCTCGACGGCATAGGCGTCGACGTCGTCGCGGGTAAAGCCATACTTGGTGGCGATCAGGTCGGCTGAGACGCCCTGCGGCATGAAATAGGCCGGGAAATTGACCGAGGGGTCCATGTACCAGGCGCCGCCGGACATGCCCATGCCGATGCGCGACATGCTCTCGACGCCGCCGGCGATGACGATGTCGTCGGAGCCGGCCATGACCTTGCCGGCGGCGAGGTTGATGGCGTCGAGGGCTGAGGCGCAGAAGCGCGAGATCTGGATGCCCGGGGCGGCAAAGGCATAGCCGGCTTCGAAGGCGGCGGCCTTGGGGATGACGGCGCCGGCTTCCATGACCGGGTCGACGCAGCCGAAGATGATGTCGTCGACGGTGGAGGTGTCGAGGCCGTTGCGGTCGCGCAGGGCTTCCAGCGTCTTGGCGGCAAGGCGGGGCGTCGGCACTTCGTGCAGCGAGCCGTCCTTCTTGCCACGGCCGCGCGGCGTGCGCACGTGATCGTAAATGAAGGCTTCAGTCATGTTTTCTCTCCCTTGGTAGCAACCGGGTTGCCGTGGAATTCTCTTGGACCGACGGGCTGGCCCGGCCTTTGCTTCAAGCACCCCCTCACTTGCGATTTCTGACACTTAGCTGAGGCTAAGATCTTGAAATTGCTTTCCCTCCCACAAGGGGAGAAAAACCGCCGCCGCAAACTCGGCACACCCCTCTCCCCGTGTGGGAGAGGTTACAAAATCGGCAGCTTAGCGCAGCTAAGTGCCAGATTTTGTTGGTGAGGGGCGTCCTCAGCGAATATCAGAACGCTTCCGCCGCCATTTCCATCACGCTGTCGGCGCCGGCCTCGATGCGGATCTTGCGCAGCGCTGTTTCCGGCATGATCTTCTCCATGTAGAAGCGGCCGGTCAAAAGTTTGTTCTTGAAGTAGTCGGCATCGCCGGTGCCGGACGCCAGGCTTTCGTTGGCGGCCTTAGCCATCTTTGCCCACATGTAGCCGAGCACGACGAGACCGAACATGTGCATGTAGTCGGTCGAGCCGGCGCCGGCATTGTCGGGCTTGGCCATGGCGTTCTGCATGAACCACATGGTTGAGGCCTGCAGGTCGTTCAGGCCCTTCTTTAGCGACTTGGTGAAGAAGGCGAGGTTCTCGTCGGCGCGGTTTTCCTCGCAGAAATCGCCGATTTCCTTGAACATGGCCATAACGGCGCGGCCGCCATTGGCGCCGAGCTTGCGGCCGACGAGGTCGAGCGCCTGAATGCCGTTGGCACCCTCGTAAATCATCGCGATGCGGGCATCGCGGACATACTGGCTCATGCCGTGTTCTTCGATATAGCCGTGGCCGCCGAAGACCTGCTGGGCCATAACGGCATGGTCGAAGCCCTTGTCGGTCAGAACCCCCTTGAGGATCGGGGTGGCGAGGCCGAGGAGGTCGTCAGCGATCTGCTTTTCGGCCGCGTCACCGGAACGATGGGCGATGTCGGACTTGAGTGCGGTCCACAGCGTGAAGGCGCGGCCGGCTTCGGTGAACGACTTGATCGTCAACAGAGCGCGACGGATGTCCGGGTGGACGATGATCGGGTCGGCGGCCTTGTCCGGCGCCTTGACGCCCGAGAGCGAGCGGCCCTGGATGCGCTCGCGCGCATAGTTGACGGCATTCTGGTAGGCGACCTCGGCGATCGACAGGCCCTGGAGACCCACGCCGAGGCGGGCCTCGTTCATCATGACGAACATGGCGGCAAGGCCCTTGTTCTCGGCGCCGAGCAGGTAGCCGGTCGCCTCGTCATAGTTCATCACGCAGGTCGAGTTGCCGTGGATGCCCATCTTGTGCTCGAGGGCGCCGCAGGTCACCGTGTTACGCTCGCCGACCGAACCGTCTTCGTTGACCATGAACTTCGGAACGATGAAGAGCGAGATACCCTTGGTGCCTTCTGGCGCTCCCTCGATGCGGGCGATCACCAGATGGATGATGTTGTCGGTCATGCCGTGTTCGCCGGCCGAGATGAAGATCTTCTGGCCGGAAATCTTGTAGGAGCCGTCGCCCTGCGGCACGGCCTTGGTGCGCAGCAGGCCGAGGTCGGTGCCACAATGGGGCTCGGTCAGGTTCATCGTGCCGGACCAGGTGCCTTCGACCATCTTCGGCAGGTAGGTCTGCTTCTGCGCATCCGAACCATGCACGAGAATGGCGGCGATCGCGCCCTGGGTCAGGCCCGGATACATCATCAACGCCATGTTGGCCGACGACATGTATTCTCCAACGGCAGCGTGCAGCGTGTAAGGCAGGCCCTGGCCGCCGTATTCCGGCGGAACGGCAAGTCCGATCCAACCACCCTGGCAATAGGCGTCATAGGCTTCCTTGAAGCCCTTCGGCACCGTAACGGCTCCATCATCGTGGCGCTTGCAGCCTTCCTGGTCGCCCGAAAGGTTGAGCGGGAAGAGTTGCTCCTCGGCAAGCTTGGCCGCTTCCCCGACGATCGCCTCAATCATGTCCGGCGTCGCATCCTCGAAACCGGGCAAGTTGTGGTAGCGGTCGAGGCCGAGCACATTGTTCAGCACGAAAAGCGTATCATTTACCGGGGCCTTGTAGACAGGCATGGATCTTCTTCCTCCGAAACTGGGTGCCGGACGGGGTCCGGGTGGGTTCAGTCTATATAAAATATTGACGTTTGCGTAAACGTCAATATTTGCCGCCAAGCGGTTTTTTTGGCCATTTCCGATCGCGCACTGCCCCTCCCCAAGTGATCCCGGGTCCTTCAACAGTCGGAATATTTCGCAAAGGTTAAAAGTTTTCCAGCCGGGTTAACGGCTTGTTTACCACGTTTCGTGAATTGTTACGGGTGGAAGGTGATGATCCGCATTGCGTCGCGGCGACATCCGGTTGTCCGGCCCAAGTCCCTGCAATGCTTCCGTTCCCGAGCAGACCGGACGGAGCGACCATCGCCGAGCCTTACCCTCCCCCGGGCCTCCGGGCCGGGACGACCTGAACCGAAGCGAGCAAGACCATGAACGGATCGCGATCTACTCCTTCCCGCCCGGGCGGCGCTACATCGCTAGACGCGCTGAACCGCACGATCGAGGGGCTGGAAGCCCGCATCGAAGGCCTGATGGGAACGACAGCGCGTCCGCGCCCGGCCGAGGAGCCGCGGCGCGAGGGGGTGCGCGAGCGTGTCGAGGAGCGGCTTTCGCGCACCGATCGCGATCATCGCGCCGATCCGCTCGCAGAAATCCGCCAACGCCAGCGCCAGCTCGATGAAAGCCGTCCACGCCCCGGCGACCGCAAACCCTTGCCCGCGCAAGGCGCCGACCGCATGTCCGACCGGTTCACCGATCGCGCAGAACCTTATATTGCCCCGCCGCAGCCGCGCACGT
>DBUL01000112.1:0-22780 GCA_002307905.1 Rhizobiaceae bacterium UBA1291 | reverse complement strand
ATGCGCGGCATCCGCACCATTGCCGAGCAGCACCGTCCATCGGAGGACATGCGCGAGGACATCGCCCGCCTTGCCGACAGCATTCACCACCTGGACCAGGTCAGGGCGCCGGGCGCCGAGGGTCTGCGGGCCGAATTCGAGGACCTGCGCTCGCTGATGGATGGTCTGGCACGGGAAGATTCGGTGCGCCAGATGGAGAGCCGCTGGGAGCAGATCGAGGAGCGCCTTGAGGACATCGACCCGGCAGCCTTGAGAGAAGAACTCGTGCGGCTTGCCGAACGGCTTGACGACATCAAGGCTCATCTCGGCACAATGGGCGACAATCGCGCCATCCATGCGCTCGAGGACAAGCTGGTAACGCTCGCCGCGGCGCTTGAACATATCGGCGCCCATATCGATCCGAGCGAGCGGATGATGCAGGAGCAGTTCGCCGGCATCGACATGCGGCTTGACGAGATCACCCGGGCGATTGCCGCCGGGAGCCGGCTTGTCGCCAACGGGCCGGACAATTCGACCTTCCAGCGCATCGAGGACCGGATCGGCGGCCTTGCCCGGCAGATCGAACTGCTCGCGCATAACCCGCACCCGGAGACGGCTTCCTCCGGCGACCTGGGGGACCGGATCGAAGCGCTTGCCGCGCGCATCGAGGAACTGACCGCAGAACAGGCCGCAAGCCGGCTCGAGGAACGTCTCGACCACCTTTCGCAGCTGCTGGAGCGCACTCAGAAGCCGCTGCCACAGCCGGAGCTGACGAGCTATCTGGCCGACATCTCGCGGAAGATCGACGCGCTCGATCACGGCGAAATCAACGACAGACTGGCCGACCGGCTCGATATGCTGGCGCGGCGCATCGAGGAAATCGACGTTTCGGAACCTGCGCCTGCACGCATCGACGACAGCGTGCTGCGCCACTTCGAAGAGCGCCTCAATGCAGTTGTCGACCGGCTCGAAGAGACCAACGTCGCGCCCGCCGGAGACAATGCGAGCCTGCGCGGACTCGAAGAACAGATCGCGCATCTCTCGGCGCTGATCAGCAACCCCTCCGCCGGACCCGACGCCGACAATCCTTTTGCCGGCCGGGTTTCGGCGCTTGAAGACTATATGGCGACCAGCGACGAATACATCATCGAAGCGGCCCGGCAGGCCGCTGAAACGGTCATGGAAAGCTACGCCCGGCGGGCGCCGGTGCATGGGAGCGGGACGGCCGAAGTCGCAGCGCTTTCGGAACTTTCGGACCACCTGCGTCACCTGCAGGACTTCAGCCGCAATTCCGAGGAGCGCACCCAGCGGACCTTTGAGGCCCTGCACGACACGCTGGTGCAGATCGCCACCCGGCTCGACCAGATGGGCGAAGGCAGCGAGCACAACGCACCCGCGCCGGCAATGCACGAGGCCCTCTCTTCCGAGCCCGTCCCGCCGGTCGCGACGGCAGCCAGACAAACTGCCCCGGAGGTTGCTCTGCCGGCGGTCGCCCCGCATAAAGTCAACGGGCACGCGCTCAGCCATGATCAGGCCGATACGCTGACGACCGACGCGGCCATCGACGAAGGTTTCCGCGCCGACAGGAAGGCCGAAAAGCCACGTCTGCTCGCCGGACTGGGCAGGCGTCTGCTGCCGGGTCCGAAGAAGGAGGAGCAGTCCGCCTCCGGCCGACGCCACATCGATGAAGCCCCGTCGATCGACCCCACCGAAGTACTGCCGCCCGACGAAGCCAACGAACTGCTGGAGCCCGGCTCCGGCGCGCCCGATGTCCGTAAGATTCTGGAGCGTGTGAGAGCGAGCCAGGCCAACCAGGGTGCGAATGCAGGTTCCGGTGACAACGATGACCGCGCCGACTATATCGCCGCTGCGCGCCGTGCCGCCCAGGCCGCCGCGATGGAAATGGAATACACACCCAGAACCGTCGCAACCGCGCAGGAGAATGCGCAAGAGAAGGCATCCCGTATTACCCGCTATCGCCGGCCGATCATGATGGCGGTCGGCGCGATCCTTCTGGCTGCGATGGCCATGCCACTCGTCAACACGCTGACGCGCGGCGAGAACTCGCCGGCAGCGCTCGAGGCTCCCCAGCCGGACGAAAGCAGCATGGCACCGACCGCTGGTGGTGCGGAAACGGCCGCGCAGAGCACTGCCGCGCCTTCCCTTGTGGATGTATCCGTGCTCACCGCGGGGCCTGCCGCGACCGAACCGACGATCATGGCCGACGCTACGGCTCAGGCGAGCACAACCCTGATCGATCGCACGCCGCTCGGCGAAAGCGATCCCCAAACACTGAAGCCCGCCGGCGACGTTCAGGTCGATGGTTTTGCGGCTGCACGGAGCGCATCGTCCGCCGTCGCGGCCACGGACGCCGCTCCGGACGCCGAAGTCGCAGCCCAACCGGCGACGACGGTAGCCGCCGAGATTATCGTTCCGGCAGAGATCACCCCGCCGTCGCTGGTGCTTGCCGCCAAGCAGGGCGATCCCCTGGCCCTCTTCGAAATCGGCGCGCGCTATACCGACGGCCGAGGTGTTCCGGGCGATTTCGCCGAGGCGGCGAAGTGGTACAGGCTTGCAGCCGACAGGGGTTTTGCGCCGGCCCAGTACCGACTCGCCAACCTGCTTGAAAAGGGCGCCGGCGTTCCGCGGGATATCGTGACTGCCAAGGCGCTCTACCAGCAGGCCGCAGATGCCGGCAATGCGAGCGCCATGCATAACCTCGCCGTCCTCCATGCCTCGGGCAGCGACGGCGTGCAGGATTACACCAAGGCGGCGGAATGGTTCGGCAAGGCTGCGGAACACGGCATTTCCGACAGCCAGTTCAACCTTGCCATCCTCTATGCCCGCGGCAATGGCGTGCCGCAGGACCTCAATGCCTCCTACAAGTGGTTCGCGTTGGTTGCCAAGGAGGGCGACAAGGACGCTGCGCAGAAGCGCGACGAGGTGGCCAATGCGATGAAGCCGGAACAGCTGGAACAGGCGCGCGCCGAGGTCGACCTGTGGAAGGCCAAGGGGCCGATTGTTCGTTTCCAGACCTGGCTGACGGAGAACGGCATCGTTCATGACAACGATATTTCGGAAATCGAAGAGGCCGTGGCCGCGGAGATCAACGAGGCGGTGGCCTTCGCCGAGGCCGGAACGTGGGAGCCCGTCGAGACGCTCACGCGCGATGTCTATGCCAGTGTCCGGCCAGTCGCGCCGCCCAAGATCGAGCCATCGGGTGAGACCGTCGAGATCAGCTATCGCGATGCGATCAAGGCGGCGATCGTAGATGCGCTCGAACGGGACGCGCGGACCTTCCTGATGGGCGAGGATGTCGGCCAATACGGCGGCTGCTATGCGGTCAGCAAGGGCTTGTACGACCGGTTCGGCCCGCAGCGCATTCGCGACACGCCACTTTCCGAATCTGGCTTCACCGGAGCGGGAATCGGAGCCGCTGTCGCGGGTATGCGTCCCATCGTTGAGGTGATGACGGTTAACTTCTCATTGTTGGCGCTCGATCAGATCCTCAACACCGCTGCCACCTTCCGGCATATGTCGAATGGGCAGTTTGGAGTTCCCGTCGTCATTCGCATGGCGACGGGGGCTGGCCGCCAACTGGCCGCCCAGCATTCCCATAGCCTTGAGGGCTGGTACGCCCATATTCCCGGCATCCGGGTCCTTACCCCGGCCACCCTCGAGGATGCGCGCGGCATGCTTTGGACGGCGCTGGAGGATCCCGACCCGGTGCTGATCTTCGAAAACGTGATGTTATACAATCGTACCGGACAACTCGCGACGAATGCAGGGCCGGTCGATATCGATCGCGCTGCCATCCGGCGCGAAGGCAGGGACGTTTCCCTGATCACCTATGGCGGATCTTTGTTCAAGACGCTCGATGCGGCCGAGCAGCTTTCGGGCGACGGGATCGACGCCGAGGTTATCGATCTGAGAACCCTGCGCCCGCTCGATATGGAAACGGTTCTTGCTTCGCTCGCAAAGACGCATCGCGCCGTGATCGTCGATGAGGGATGGAGGTCCGGAAGTTTGGCCGCGGAAATCGGAATGCAGCTCGCCGAGCGCGGGTTCTTCGACCTGGATGCGCCGCTGGTGCGCGTCTGTAGCGAGGAGGTGCCGATACCCTATCCCGCCCATCTCGAACAGGCTTCCATTCCGCAGGTCGGCAAGATTGTTGCTGCGGTCAAGGCAATGTTTGGAAAGGCGTGAGCATGAGCACCTTTCGAATGCCGTCTCTCGGTGCCGACATGGAGGCAGGGACGCTGGTCGAATGGCTCGTCGCGCCCGGTACAGCCGTGAAACGTGGGGACGTGATCGCCGTGGTGGAGACCCAGAAGGGTGCGATCGAGATCGAGGTCTTCGAGGACGGCGTCTTTCGGGAAAGTCTTGTGTCGATCGGCGACCGATTGCCGGTCGGCGCTGCGATGGCGACGATCTCCCATTCCGGAGAGGGAGAGGCCCGTTTGGAGCCGACGGAGCCGGCGCCGGCTGGGGGGATGGCCGAAATTGCTGCGACAGCGCCTGCGCCGGTCGCAATTGAAAGGCCCGCACCGACCGAGCTGGAACGGTCGCCTGTCGCCCGCATCCTTGTCACGCCGGCGGCACGCCGGCTCGCGCAACAGTCTGGGATCGATCTGAAAGGCCTGCGCGGCACGGGACCGCAGGGCGAGATTATCCTTGCCGATATCACTGCGCCGATGAAGATCTCGGCCGTGCCGGCAGCGGCGGAACGCGCGGAATCCGGCGCCCAGGAGACCATGTCCGGAATGAGGGCGGCGATCGCCGCGGCCATGGCGCGCTCCAAGCGCGAAATCCCGCATTACTATCTCGCGCATACCGCGGTATTGACGAAGGCCGATAGCTGGCTTTCCGCCTACAATGCTGACAAGGAGCCCGCGCAGCGGATATTGCTCGGCGCTCTCTTCATCAAGGCGGTGACGAAGGCCGTGAAGAAATACACTGAATTCAATGGTTTCTATTCCGACGGTGCTTTCACCGCCGTCTCGAGCGTCCATGCCGGCGTTGCCATCAATATCCGGGGCGGCGGGCTTGTCGCGCCGGCCATCCACCAGGTGGATCAACTGGCTCTGCCGGAACTGATGGAAAAGATGCGCGATCTCGTCACCCGCGTGCGGGCCGGTCGCTTTCGCGGATCGGAGCTCGCGGACCCGACCATCACCATATCGAGTCTCGGTGAACGTGGCGTGGAGACGCTTTACGGCGTGATCTACCCGCCGCAGGTGGCCATCATCGGCTTCGGCACGCCGGAGACGGGTGCCGTGGTTGAAGACGGGATCGTCACGGCGCGTCGGATCGTGCGCATCACCCTTGCCGGCGATCACCGGGTGAGCGATGGGCATCGCGGCGCACTTTTCCTCAATCTGATTGCAGAATTGCTCCAGCGCCCGGAGGCACTATGACCGCCCAAGAGATTGCCAGCGCCCTCAAAATGGAGCTGCATCGGATCGCGCCCGATATCGATGCAGATGCCATCGACCCCGATGCCCTGTTGCGAGAGGAGTATGACATCGACTCGATGGATTTTCTCAATCTGGTGGCGGCGCTGGGCAAGCGCTTCGGCCTTCCGATGCCGGAAGAGGACTATCCGCGTCTGTCGACCTTTTCCGGGATTGTAACTTATCTCTGCGACAAGACCGGGACCCCAGACTGAGCTTTGCCCTTGTGCCGCAAGGCTCGATGCTCTCTGGCCGCTGCCAAGGCGGTGCGACAAGCGAGGAACCGCGCCAACAACTGGCCAACTTAGAACCGAGCGGTTTCTTGGGGAGAGGCCAGTTGTAGCCTCAGAGCCATCCAGGCCGAAACCGCGCCCCAAGCGGCGCTCATATAGTCGTTCGCCTGATAAAGGGCGGTGTCCGGATCTGCCTGCAGCGCCATCATGCGCGTGCTGAGGTCAACGAAGTCATCAAGGATGCGGAGGGCATCCGCCGCTTCATCCGGGTGCCGGACCGCCTGGGCCTCGATCTCCTGGCGCGCGCGCTTTTGGAAGACGCGAAGGCCGCGACCTTCCTCCCGCCAGAGCCTTCGCGTCAGAAAGTCCAGCGCCTGCATGCCGGTCGTGCCTTCGTAGATGGTCATCACGCGGGAATCGCGTAAGTATTGCTCGAGCGGCCAGTCTCGCGTGTAGCCGGCGCCGCCAAGCACCTGAATGGCGGCATTGGCGACGTCGAATCCGGCGCCAGCGCCGAAATTCTTGATGAGCGGCAGCATCCAGCCCGCAAGATCGCCAAGCTCCCGGCGAAGATCCTCATCCGCTTCGAGGCGGGCAAGATCCATCACGGTGGCGAGTTCCAGCACCGCGGCCCGCAGCACTTCCGTGCGCGATCGGATATCATGCAGTTGACGACGCACGTCCGGATGGTCGGCTATCGGCACCGGGGGGCGTTCGGGCGGCCCGCCCTGGCGACGCTCGGCGGCGTAGCCTTCCGCGATGTCGGCCGAAGCGGAGGCGATTCCGAGCCCCTGGCAGGCGGTCAGCAGGCGCATCAGCTCGATCATGGTAAAAAGCTCCGGCAAGCCGCGCCCTTGCTCGCCGATCATCACTGCGCGTGCGCCTTCGAAGCGCAACGCGCAGGTAGGCGAACCGTGCAGCCCCATCTTGTCCTCGATCCGATCGAGCGAGACGCCATTTGGCTGGCCGTCGATCAGATTGGGGACGAGAAAGAGACTGAGACCCCGCGTGCCCGGTACATCGTCGGTGCGCGCAAGCAGGCAATGGCCGATCCGCGCGGTCATGTCGTGATCACCAAAGGAGATCCAGATCTTTTGTCCGCTGATGCGCCATCGACCGTCGATGAACTCCGCCCGGGTGCGTAGCCGCCCGACATCCGACCCAGCCTCCGGTTCGGAAATGCAGATGGTCGCCGCCCAGTCGCCGGCTGTCAGTTTCGGCACCCATTCGGCGGCGACCGCCCCATCGGCAGCCTTGGCCAGGAGGTGGGACGCCGCGCGGCTTGACCCTGCCGCCATCATCAGTGCCACGCAGCCCCGTTCGAAGAGTGGCGCGCAAGCTGCCTGAACGGTGAGCGGCAGTCCCTGGCCGCTGAAGGTCTCCGGCACATCCATGCCCAGCCAGCCGGCTTGCGCGTATTGGCGATAGGCGTCGGCAAAGCCTTTCGGTGTGCGGACGCGGCCGTCCGTCACGTCGCAGCCCTGGCGATCGCCGATCGTGTTCAGCGGCTCAAGGACACGCTCGGCGAAAGCGGCGGCCTCATCGATGATCGCCTCTATCGTCTCGTCATCGCAAACGGGGTACAATGCCTGGACCCGCTTCCAGCCGGGCGTGACCTGAAGAAGCTGTGTGGTCCGTGCCGCCTGTCGCGCAAAAGCTGACATGCGGGTCACTTCGGCTGCATGCGGATCGCCCCGTCGAGGCGAATGACTTCGGCGTTCAGATACTGGTTCTCGATACAGAAGCGGACAGCATCCGCATATTCCGTCGGGTTCCCGAGGCGCGAAGGATAAGGAATGGCGGCGGCCAGGCTCTGTTGCACCTCGGTGGGCATGGATTGCAGCAGCGGCGTGGCGAATATGCCCGGCGCTATGGTGTTGACCCTGATGCCGAAGCGGGCGAACTCGCGCGCCGCCGGCAGGGCCATGGACACGATCGCGCCCTTGGAGGCCGAATAGGCCACTTGGCCGATCTGTCCATCGGTCGCTGCGACCGATGCCGTATTGACGATCGCGCCGCGCGCCTTGTCGTCAAGTTCGGGCAATCCCGCCATCTGCGCCGCTGCGAGCCGCATCATGTTGAACGTTCCGATCAGATTGACGCGGATGACCCTTTCGAAATCGGCGAGCGGCATCGGCCCCTCCCGGCCGATCNNAGGGCCGATGCCGGCGCAGTTGACGAGGATTCTCAGCCCATCCCCGGCTTCGCCGGCCCGGGTGATCGCCCGTTCGGCATCCGCCTCGCTCGTGACATCGCCGGCGATGGCGATCCCGCCGATGTCAGCCGCAACACGCGCGGCAGCGCCCTCGTTGAGATCCATCACATGGACAATCGCGCCGCGGGCGGCGAGCATGCGGGCAGTCGCTTCCCCAAGACCCGATCCGCCGCCCGTCACCAGCGCGCTGCTACCCTCGATCTTCATTGTGCCATCTCCTTCTCGAAACGAATGACGTCCTTACCACCTTCATAGAGAGCGGCAACCAGATCGGCGCGATGCGACAGCATTGCACGCTGATTTAGGGAGCCCTTGTCGGTTACCTCACCACGCTCGAAGCGGGGCGGATCTTTCAGCAGCATGATCCGCATGACGCGGGTCGCCGAGCCGGACGCCGAACGCGCATGTTCGGCGAGCTTCTCGGCCAGGGCGGCATGGACCTCTGGGTGTGCCAGGATTTCGGCATCGCTCATGCCGTTGCTTTCGCCAACCAGAGCCCTCAAGGCGGGAAGGAAGGGCACGACCAACGCGCCGAGCTCATCGCGGTCGGCGCCGGTGATGACGGCATCGCGGATGAGGCCGCCGAACTGGTCGACAAGCTGGGCCCGCAGCTTGCCGACGGAAACCCAGGTGCCGGTCTGCAGCTTGAAGTTCTCGGCGGTCCTTCCGTCGAAGAAGAAACCGTACCTGGGATCGCGGTCGACGGCGAACTTCACCGCATCGCCGATCATGTAGAAGCCCTCCTCGTCGAAGGCGGCGGCTGTCAGCTGCGGGCTGCGCCAGTAACCGGGCGTGACATTGGGGCCCTTCAACCGGAGTTCAAACTTGTCCTCGACGGGAACCAGCTTCAGGGTGATGCCCTGCGCCGGAATGCCGATATTGCCGGGTCTGTCCTGCGGATCGGTGCAATAGAGCGAAAACGGCGCCGTCTCGGTCGAGCCAAGACCGGTGCCGATGTGCACAGGCTCGCCGCCCGCCTTTATCGAAAGCTCTTCGAGGGCATCCCAGGTGTGCTGCGCCATGCCGGCCCCGGCATACATCAGCATCTTCAGGTCGCGGAAGAAGGTGTCCCTGAGCACCTCGTCTTCACGCATCGCGTGGACCAGCATCTCGTAGCCGGCCGGCACGTTGAAATACCAGGTGGGCGAGACCTCGCGGAGATTGGCGATGGTCTCGCGGATCGCCGTAGGCGTTGGCCGACCCTTGTCGATATAGAATGTGCCGCCATTATAGATGACCATGTTGAACACCTTGTTGCCGCTGGCGGTATGGTTCCAGGGCGCCCAGTCCACGACGATCGGCGGATCCTCGCGCAGGAACGCGTAGCAATCGGCGACCATTTCCTGGTTGGAGCACAGCATGCGCTGGGTCTGAATCACCGCCTTCGGCGAACCTGTCGTGCCAGAGGTGAACAGGAACTTCGCCACAGTGTCGGGGCCGACAGCGGCATGGGCCGCATCGACCGCCGGACCGGCCTCGNNACGGCCGGTCGGACGGTGGATTGCGCAGGCAGGCCACCGGGATGTCGGGCGAGAAAGCCGCCGTGATGGCGGCATGAAACGGGGCCGCATCTTCGGCGAAGATGAGGCCGGGGGTGATCTGGCCGACAATGTCCTTCAACTTGTCGAAGTCGTTCGACACCGTGGCATAGGCCGGCGAGATCGCCGCCGAGGGAATGCCGACATGCTGCGCAGCGAGTGCCACCAGCGCATGGCTGATCGAATTGTCGGACAAGATGATCAGCGGGCGCTCGGCAGATAAGCCGAAATCGAGAAAGAACTGACCGATCGCCCGAATTCGGGCCATGGCCTCGCCATAGGAGAGCTTGATCCAGCCGCCCTGACCGTCGCGCTCGGCCATCCATATCCGGTCCGGCACCGTCTCTGCCCAATGGGCGAAACGCTCTGTAATCTTGTCGGGATAGGCCCCGAGCGCATCGTTGCGCCAGATCAGGATAGAGCCATCGGGTTTCTCTTGCCACTCAAGCTCGGGTGACCATAGCTTGATGTCGCGCATGTGCCTTGTCGTCATGACTCTCCTCCCAGAATGCCAGCAACGATATCAATAGCCCCTCCCGGGCGTTGGAATTTTGTTTACAAAGAAACAATCCCCTTGTAAACAATCGACAAGAAAACAAAATCAAAACACATCTGATCGAGGAGCACCCATCATGGGCCTGGACGCGGCATCGCATTTCGTAACCTATGAAACCGTGGGCGAGATTGCGCATATCGGCCTGAACCGGCCGGAAAAACGCAATGCGATCAGTGACCGTTTCGTTGAAGCCATTGCGGACGCCGTCGCCAGGGCCGAGCGTGAGGCGAAGGCCGTCGTGCTCTACGGGCACGGCAATCATTTCTGCGCCGGCCTTGATCTGGCCGAACACGTGAAGAAGTCGGCGATCGAGGGTGTGCGCGGCTCCCGCCGCTGGCATGCCGTCTTTTCCGGTATCGAGCACGGCACCATCCCGTGGTTCTCGGCCCTGCATGGTGCGGTGGTCGGTGGCGGCCTGGAACTGGCGGCCTCAACCCATATTCGCGTCGCCGACGAGACTGCGTTTTTCGCTCTGCCGGAAGGGCAGCGGGGCATTTTCGTGGGCGGCGGCGGATCGGTACGNNATGACCGACATGATGTTGACCGGCCGTGTTGCCTCATCTGCCGAGGCGGAGCGTTGGAACCTCGTGCAATACGTCGTTCCGGCCGGCCAGGCGCGCCAGAAGGCGCACGATCTGGCGGTGGTCGCGGCCTCGAACGCGGCGCTGTCGAACTACGCCGTCATCAATGCCTTGCCGCGTATCCAGGATATGGCGAAGGAAGACGGCCTCTTCGTCGAATCCTTCATCTCCTCGTTCACCGCCACCAGCCCGGAGGCGGAAGAACGGTTGCAGGCCTTCCTCGATAAACGTGCGGCGCGCTTGAAGGCGCCCGGCGCGAATTGAGGAGAGCGTCGTGGATCTGTCTCTCCGCAGCATCGATCAGGTGAAGGTGGGGTCGCTTGCCGGTTNNGTTGCGCGCCTTTGAGGATTTCTTTTCCGACCGGGGGCCGCGCGACCTGAAACCCGGCGAATTCTCCGTCCTCTGGGTCATCGCCTGCAATCCCGGCATCCGGCAGAGCGCGCTCGGCCAGCGGCTGATGATCAAACGCGCCCACATGACCAAGCTGGTCCGCGTTCTGGAGGAACAGGGCTTCGTTTCCAGGCGGATCCCCGATGCTGATCGGCGCGCGGTGGAATTGACGTTGACGGAGGCGGGCCGGGATGCCGTCGAGACGGCCGCCGCCGCCTTTTTTGCTTACGAGGAAACGACCGGCGCGCCGCTCAGCAAGGGCGAACAGGCCCAACTGATCGCGCTTCTGCAGAGATATGTCGGTTTGGAGGAGGACACATGCCGATAAGCATCGATGATCTGGTCGCGATCGACTTCCACACTCACGCCGAGGAACCCTGCTGCGGCCCGCGCGACGACGGATATGACGAGTTCCAGGCCGGAATGGCCAATTACTTCAAGAATCCGGCCGGAGCACAAGGCATGCTTCCGACCGTTCAGGAGACGGCAACCTACTACCGCGAGCGCAAGATCGCCTGCGTGATCTTCCCGGTCGATGCCGAACGGGAGACCGGTTTCCGCCGCTACGAGAACGAGGAAGTCGCACGGATCGCGGCAGAAAACGCCGACATCATGATCCCCTTTGCCTCGATCGATCCGGCCAAGGGCAGGCTCGGGGCCCGCGAGGCCCGGCGGCTGGTGCGCGAATTCGGCGTCAAGGGTTTCAAATTCCATCCGACCATGCAGGGCTTCTATCCTTATGACCGCAGCGCCTATCCGCTCTATGAGGCCATCGCCGAGGAAGGCGCGATCACGCTGTTCCATACGGGCCAGACCGGCGTCGGCGCCGGGATGCGCGGCGGCATGGGCATGCGGCTGAAATATTCCAACCCGATCCATCTGGACGATGTCGCGGCCGATTTCCCCGACATGCCGATCATTCTCGCCCACCCCTCCTTCCCCTGGCAGGAGGAGGCGCTCTCCGTCGCGACCCACAAGCCCAATGTTTACATCGACATGTCCGGATGGTCGCCGAAGTATTTTCCGCCGATCCTGATCCGCTACGCCAACACCATGCTGAAGCACAAGATGCTGTTCGGCTCGGATTGGCCGGCGATCACTCCGGACCGGTGGCTCAAGGATTTCGAGACGATCGAAATCCGTGACGAAGTCCGTCCGCTTATCCTGAAGGAAAACGCGCGGAGACTGCTGAAGCTTTAATATCCATCGCCCGTAACGTGTTCTGAACTGGGAGGAAATGAGCATGAAACGTATTTTGCACTTGATGATGGGGCTTGCTGCCCTGGCTGCCACTACCGCCGATGCCCGTGAATTGCGTGTCGCACCCGGCGCACCGCCCGCCCATCCGTCCAACAGCCACCTTTATGGAAAGCTCATCGAATATTTGCCGGAGGTCTCGGATGGAAACCTGACCGCGCAGATGCTCGGTCCCGAAGTGGTCGGGCTCGGCCAGATGAAGGACGCGCTGCAAAGTCAGCTCGTCGAAGAGGGTAACCTGCTGCCGCTCTATTTCCCGGCCGACCTGCCGAACATGTCGTTGGCCGGGGAACTCGCGCTGTCCGGTCGCGAGCCGCACGCCATGGCGGCGGCGATGACGGAATACATGGTGACCTGCGAAACCTGCCAGACGGAGCTGAAGAAGTTCGGCGTTGTCTATCTGGGGTCGGGCTCCTCGGACGTCTATGCGCTCCTGACCAAGACGCCGGTCAAGACCGTGGCCGACATCAAGGGCCTGCGGCTGCGCAGCGGCGGTGCGCCTTTCTCGCGCTGGGCTGANNAAAACTTGGGCGCCGTCCCCGCCAATATCGGCGTCGGCGACACCTTCGAATCCATGTCGCAAGGCGTGATCGACGGCTCGATGGCCTCGATCGGCGACCTGCTGTCGTTCCGGCTGGTGGAGCTGGTGAAGAACATTACCTTCATACCGCTCGGCACCTACCATGCGACCTCGGATTTCACGGTCGCCAATTCCGCTTGGGAGAGTCTCTCGCCCGACGAGCGCAAGCAACTGGCAACCGCCGCCAACAAGGCCAATGTCGTCTTCACGCAGCGCTGGGGCTATGAGATGGCTTCCATCGCCAAGGACGCAGCGCAAAAGGCGGGCATCCAGTTCCTTGAGCCCGATGCTGAATTCCTCAAGGCATCCGAGGCTTTCGCTGAGGCGGACAAGGCGACTGCCGCCAAGGTCTCGCAGGAGCGCTTCGGTTTCGACGACGCCCAGGCTCGCGTCGAGCGCTTCGTCGCTCTGGTCGAGAAGTGGAACGGCATCGTCAAGGAAGCAAACGGCGACACGGACGCGATCACCAAACGCTTGGACGAGGAAGTCTGGAGCAAGATCGACTTTGCCAGTTACGGCATGTGAGGTCCGGGCCGGCGGGTCGATCCCCCGCCGGCCGGTCTGACTGAAAACGCCTTTCAAAGGGTCCTTCATGTCCCAGATTAGCAACCTTGCCGACAGACTGTCGCGCATGCTGGCATTTGTTGGCGCGCTCGGCGTCATCCTGATGATGGTTCACGTCTGCGCGGACATCGTGGCACGCACGATTACCGGTGCCTCGCTTCCGGCCACGGTCGAGATCGTCTCCTATTACTACATGGTGCTTGTCGCCTTCCTGCCGCTGGCATGGGTTGAGCGCAAGGGCGGCATGATCACCGTCGAACTGATGGAACTCATGATGTCGCCGCGCATGGTGAAGATCTCAGACGTGACGGTCGCCGTGCTGAGCTTCTGCATCTATGCGGTTATGGCCTATGCCACCTGGATCACCGCGATCAAGAACTACAGCACCGGGACTTTCGTCGTCGCGTTGCAGGTCAAAATCATCACATGGCCGGGCTATTTTCTGCCGCCGGTAGGCTTCGCGCTCGCCGCACTGATCCTGGCTGTGCGCTTCCTTCAAATCACCACCGGTAGTGTCGATACGGCCCGGGAGAGAGAAGCATGAGCGTTGAGACCGGCTTCTATGGCATCGGAATATTGGCGCTGCTCCTCTTGATGCGGATTCCCGTGGCACTGGCAATGATTGCCGTCTCGTTCGGCGGGATCGCGGTGCTGCTCGGTTTCAAGCCGGCGCTCGGCATCGTCACCTCGACGCCCTACAGTTTCGTGGCGAGCTGGACGATGAGCGCCGTGCCGATGTTCCTGCTTATGGGTTTCATTTCCTTTCATGCCGGGCTCACCACTAACCTCTTCGAGGCGGCGAAGGCGATCCTCTGGCGCGTGCCTGGAGGGCTGGCGATCTCCTCGATCTTTGCCTGCACCGGTTTTGCCGCGGTCAGCGGCTCCTCGATCGCGTGTGCCGCCGCCATGGGCCGGATCGCCATCCCGGAAATGGTTGCGGCCGGCTATCGGCCAAGTTTTGCCGCCGGCGCACTCGCCGCCGGTGGTACGATTGGCGCGCTGATACCACCATCGATCCTGATGATCGTCTACGGTGTCTTTGCCGAGACCTCGATCACGCAGGTCTTCGTCGGCGGCATCGGCGTGGGTGTTCTAACGGCCCTGTCCTATTGCCTCATCGTGCTGGCGGTATGCTGGCTAAGGCCCGACATCGTACCGCGCACCCTGACAAAGGTTGCCGGTAAAGGGGGAGGGCGCGCCGCGATCCTGCGCATCTGGCCGCTGGCGATCCTCGTCCTGCTGGTTTTCGGTGGCTTGTTCTCCGGCTATTTCACCGCGACGGAAGCAGGGGCAGTCGGTGCAGGAGGGGCGTTCCTGCTCTCGGCGGTGACCGGCAAGCTCAGCATGCAAGTCGTCCGCATCTCTCTCTTGGAGACGCTGACCACCTGCGCGTCACTGTTCATCATCGGCATCGGCGCCTCGATGTTTACCCGCTTCCTGGGCATCACAGGACTTTCCTCTTTCATCGGCTCATTCGTCGCTGGGGCCGATCTCGGTTATGCCGAGCTGATGGCGATCATCGTCGTGATCTATCTCATTCTCGGTATGTTCATGGAGCCCTTCGGTGCCCTATTGGTGACATTGCCGGTGCTGTTGCCGGTGCTCAAGGCCGAGGGCATCAGCCTCGTCTGGTTCGGGGTTTTGGTGGTCAAGCTGCTGGAGATCGGCATGATCACACCGCCCGTGGGGCTCAACGTCTTCGTTATCAAGAACGTGGCGTCTCGCTATGTCACGGTGGTGCAGGTGTTCAAGGGCGTGTTGCCCTTCATGCTGGCTGATCTCCTGGTGGTAATCCTGACGATCACCTTCCCAGCAATTGTTCTCAGCCTGCCACAATTGTTCTTCTGACGAAGCGCGGGACAATCTGCGGTCAAAATTGAGAAGGCGGATGCGACACCCGCCTTTCTCCGTTTCGCCCATGCCGGCTCCGTCCCCAGAAATAGAGCGGGGCTTGAGCCATGGAAGAATCCCGCTGTTTGCTTCGGTGTCTTGTCGGGGTGATCGATCCGCACCTGTGCGGCCGGCGGTCTTTCCGCTCTATCCTGGTTGGCTGCTGCTTTCCTGGCGGTCCACCCATTCTCCCGCCGCCTTGATGCCGCCCAGGGGGAAGAGGTGCAATTGCTCGATCAGACTGTCGGGATTTCTCGCCTTGTAGTCGGCGAGCCCCGCCACGACCTCGGTCGGCTCGTAGGGAACGAGAAGGCGTGTCACGTCCATGGCCCGCTTCTGGAGTACCTTCAGGGACGGTCCGACGCCGCACGAAAGCGCATACTGGACGAGGGTCTGCAACTTGGCCGGCCCGGCTATGCCGACATGGATCGGCAGAGTGACGCCGGCACGCTGAATGCGGTCAGCCCAAGTCGTGACGGCGCGCGCGTCGAATGCAAACTGTGTGACGATTGCCATCCTGGCATCGGTCCGGGAGGCAAAATCCTGTTTCCAGGCGAGTGCTTTGTCGACGCTACGCGTCGAGCCGTCCCTGTCGATATCGCGGTTTCCTTCCGGGTGTCCGGCAATATGCAGACGGGAAAAGCCGTGTCGATCGAACAGACCGGTTTCCAGCATCTGGATGGAGCTGTCGAGGCTGCCCGCAGGCTCCTGTTGCCCCCCGCCCAAAAGAAGTGCTTCACGCACATCTGCTTCGTTGCGATAACGTTTGATCCAGTCCTCCAGCGTTGCAGAATCGGGAATGCTGCGGGCCGGAAAATGCGGCATGACCGGGAAACCCTCGTCGCGCAGGCGGCGTGCGGTCGCGACCATGTCTTCAATCGGTGTTCCGGCGATGTGGGCGACATAGACGCGCGTTCCGGCCGGTAAGAGCGTCCTGAAATCGTCGATCTTGGCTGCCGTGCGCGGCATGACCTCGATCGACCAGCCCTCGAGAATGTCCCCCAGACCAGATGACGGTGCTTGCCGGTTCGCGCGGGCCTTGAAATTCAACAATGCCATTTTTTCCTCCCAGACACATTTTTGTATACATTGAATGAAGTCAGGAAATCAAGTGATGTCGAGAATTGCCGATTTATATCAGAAAAGTGAACATCTGGCGTTGCCTTGCTCGGTTCTGGAGGCCATAAAAGAATACATTTCGACGGCTGCGTTCGGGAGGTGGTCGCCGCTGTAAAACGCGCAGTGCGGTAGCGACAGGGAGGAAGTATGACCAATTACGTTTTGACCCTGCGCTGCAACAACCGCAGCGGCATCGTCGCTGCAGTGGCAACGCGCATTGCCGCCTGTGGCGGCGACATTTTCGAGGCGCATCAGTTCGACGACGGCGAGACCGGCATGTTCTTCATGCGGGTGGCTTTCGCGATGGAGGGGCCGGTCGAGGTCTTCCGGACGACTCTGGCCGAAGACGAGAAGGTCTACGGCCTGGATCTGACGCTGCGCGTGGCGGGGCTGAAGCGCAAAGTGCTGCTGCTGGTCTCCAAGTTCGACCATTGCCTGGGAGACCTGCTCTACCGCATGCGGATCGGCGAATTGAACATGGAAGTCGTCGGCATTATCGGCAATCATCCGCGCGAGGCGCTGAACTTGACGCTGATGGAAGGGATTCCCTATCACCACCTGCCGGTCACGCGCGAGACGAAGCTTGAGCAGGAGGCGCAGATCAGGGCTATCTTCGAGCAAACCGGCGCGGAACTCGCCGTGCTTGCGCGTTACATGCAGGTGCTATCGGACGAATTGTCGGCCTATCTGTCCGGTCGCTGCATCAACATTCACCACAGCTTCCTGCCCGGCTTCAAGGGTGCGAAGCCCTATCATCAAGCCCATGAGCGCGGTGTGAAGATGATCGGCGCCACCGCCCACTACGTGACCGGAGACCTCGACGAAGGTCCGATCATCTGCCAGGACGTCGAAGCGGTGACCCATGCCGACACGTCGGAAGACCTGGTACGCAAGGGGCGCGACATCGAGCGTCGCGTACTTGCACGCGCCGTCACCTGGCATCTGGAGGACCGCGTCTTGCTCAACAAGGGCAAGACGGTGGTGTTCGCGCGATAGACTCGGGAAGAGCGGTTAGCGGCGCAAGGTCATCGGCTCGGCGATGCGGTGTGCCTGGAATGATTCCGGCAGCGGTGTCAGTTCGATCGAAGCGACGATGCCGGCCCTGTTGAACGGGTCGCCCTCGGCAAAGGCACTGGCCTGGGCGAGGTCCGAAGCCTCGAGAATACCAAAATTGCCGATGGATGCGCCATTCTCGTCGAGCAGCGCCGATCCGATGAGCACGACCGCAGCCCCGTCGCCGCCGGACTGAACCCAGGAACGGTGCGCCGGCCGATGGGCATCGCGAGCCGCATCTTGTCCCTCGTGGTGAAGGCAGCGCATGAGGAAGTACATGATCTCAAGCCGCGTTTTCGAGTACGACCATGCCGGCACCGGTCATCGAGGCCGGGGCATGGTAATGCTTGTGGAGTAGGTTCACTTTGGGGTTCATCGCTGCGCGCATGACCAGCCACATGATCAGTTCCGCCCCTTCCGAGCCGAACTGCTCGACATAGTCCTCGCGGCTCATCGCCCTATAGGGTTCAGGGTTAGCGGCGATGCCGTCGAGCCAGGCGCGGTCCGCCGGCTGGTTGATGAAGCCGGCGCGGGCGCCCTGGAGTTGGTGGGAGAGGCCGCCCGTCCCCATGATGACAACCCGCTCGTCGCCCGGCCAGGTTTCGATCGCCTCCCGCAGGACCAGACCCATCTCCCAGCAGCGCTGCGGGGTAGGGATTGGATACTGGATGGTATTGACCCAGATCGGCAGGATCTTGACCGGCCAGCGCTCCGGGCGGCCGAAGAACAATTCCATGGGAACCTGCAGGCCGTGGTCGACTTCGATCTCGCGGCAGACCAACGGGTCGAAGTGCCGCTCCACGAGCTTGTCGACGAAATGCCAGGAGAAATCGACGGCACCCTCGAAGGGAGGAATGGCACGCGGGCCCCAGCCCTCGTCCACCGGTTGATAGGTCTCGGCGACACCCACGGCGAAGGTCGGCACCTTGTCGAGGAAGAAGGTATNNCTGGTCGTTGAAGACGACGACGGCGGTGTCGGGCTTTGCTTCGCGCATCCACTGCTTGCCGACTTCGTAACCGTCGAAAAACGGTTTCCAGTCAGCGCTGTCGCGCAGGCCCTTGTCGAGTGCTGCTCCGATCGAGGGAACGTGGCTCGTCCCGATGCCGCCGATGATCTTAGCCATTTCGTTTCTTTCCCAGCCGTTCGTAGAGAAAATCGTCGTGCGACATGCCAGCCTGCGCCGCGCCGATCTGCGTGATCGGGGTCGGATCCACCGCCGCGATTTTCAGGATGAAGAACAGGTTTCCACCGAGCCGCACCATTTCGTGCCAGTCGCGCCGCATCACGGCCGCCTTTTCATCGGCGGTCAGGCCGAAGCGGTCGAGAAAGGCTTCCTCATTGGCCTTGAAGGCCTCGCGATTGGCCGGCTGGCCAAGCGCCATGGCCATCTTGTTGAGCTTGTATCCGCGGATCGATCCCGCGCGATCGAAGAGCGGGGTATCGGGTATGGTTCGCTGTTCCAGCATTTCCCCTCCAAATCTGCGGCTGAGCCAGTCGCAGACGGCATTGGTGACGTCCTCAACGCACTCGGCTGGGGCAAAATGTCCCGCGTTCTCGATGATGACCAGTTCGGCGTCTGACACCGCCTTGGCGATTTCCCGGTGCTGTGCGATGGGGCTCCAGCCGTCCTGGCGCGCCGCAATGAGCAGGATTGGGCAATGAAGGTCTGCCATGTAGGCGCCGGCGTCGGGGCGATCGAGCAGGGCGCGGATCTGGCGTTCGTGCACGGCGGGGCCGGCGCGCAGGACCATCGCCTTTAAGCGTTGAAGCAGTTCCCTGTCGTCCGTGCGGGAAGGGTCGAGCATCGGCGGCAGCCACTGGTCGGCCAGAGCCTCCATGTCGCGATTGCCGAGATCGATCATTTGTTGGCGCTTGGCATCCTCTCCGTCCCGCCGGGGATGATAGCCCGTATTGGCCAACACCAGCCCGCGAACGCGCGCCGGCGCCAGATGCGCCATTTCCATTGCGACGCGCCCGCCCATCGAATGACCGATGGCGATCAGATCGCCTTCGATCTCGCCCAGGATGTGCGATGCCATGGAGGAGATCGAGGCTTCGCGCGTGACGTCGGCGTGATGAATCGGCATCAGCGCCTTTGCAGCCTCGGCAATCGGTTGCCATACCGACGAATCGGACAGCAGCCCCGGAATGAATACCAGTGTCGTCAAAACCATGATCCTCCCGGCGCCAACTTGTGGCGTGTATACAGCAAAGTCAAGTGAATGTATACATTTAGCCCGTGCAGTAGTTGGAATGCGCGGCGATGGGCCTGTTTTCTGACGTTTTGTTCACGCATGTGAATACAGTCGGCGAAGGAGACCGGTTTGATTCTTCAGGCCGCTTTCGTCGCGGGCGGGCCCAGTGCTATAGAATCTCGAGGAAAATGAGGTGTATTCATGAAGGGTTCCGAAGTCGCGACGCATGGCCGCCGGGCGGTGATCGAGTTGCGCGAGAAGATTGTCAGCGGTGAGTTGCCGGGCGGCACGCGCCTGTTTGAGGTGTCGCTGGCCGAGGTGCTGGATGTTTCCCGCACGCCTGTACGCGAGGCGCTCTCGCGGCTGGCGGAGGAGGGCCTTCTTGACCGCTTGCCCAATGGTGGCTTTGTGGTGCGTCGCTTCGGCTATGCCGACGTCATCGATTCCATCGAACTGCGCGGTGTCATGGAGGGTACGGCGGCTCGGCTCGCGGCCGAGCGCGGCGTGGCACCGGAAGCGCTGGCGCGCATCAGTGACGTCGTCCGGCAGCTCGACAGCTGTTTCGGGCCGGGCGCGGATGAAGTCGATTTCGACGCCTATGCCGACCTGAACGAGGAGTTCCATCATCAACTCGCGGGACTGGCGGGCAGCGACATCGTCCGGCGCGAGGTGGAGCGTGCGAGCTCGCTGCCTTTTGCATCGCCCTCGGCCTTCCTGCCCAACAAGACGGAGATCGAGGCCTTCCGCCGATCCTTGCGCTCGGCCCAGGAGCAGCACCATGCCATGGTCGAGGCCATCGCCGCACGCGAGGGGGCTCGTGCGGAATGGATTGCCCGCGAGCATGCGCGCACGGCCCGGCACAATCTTGAATACATCTTCAGCCAGGATCCCGAACTGCTGCAGAGAATCCCGGGCCTGGCGCTGATTCACCGCTAGGCGACCGATCTCGTGAGGTGACGGCAGGGCGGCCCATTGGCCGCCCTTGGCGTTTCCAAGGCGCGCGTGGCCAAAGAAAGGGGCTTGCATTCTATCCTGTGATCGGCATGAATGTATACATTCAGGCAATTACTCAGGGAGGAGTACCATGGCCAATTCCAGTCTTCATGATGTTTTGGGTGATAATCAGGATGCGGTGGGATTGTTACGCAATTCCCAGGTCGGCATCTATGTATACCCTGTCGTCGCGGCAGAGTTTGCCAACTGGCGCTCGGAGCAGGCGGCGTGGAGAAATTCGGCCGTTCTCTTCGACCAGTCGCACCATATGGACGAACTGATCGTCGAAGGGCCGGATGCGGAGAAGTTTCTCGCTCATCACGGCATCAATTCCTTCGCCAATTTCGGCCTCAATCGCGCCAAGCATTTCGTGCCGGTCACGCCGAACGGCCACGTGATCGGCGACCACATCATCTTCCGCGAGCGCGAGGACAAGTTCATTCTCGTCGGTCGTGCGCCGACGTCCAACTGGCTGATGTTCTGTGCCGCCTACGGCAAGTGGAATATTCGCATCAAGCACGATCCGCGCTCCCCGTCGCGACCTGAGGGGGAGCGCGTGCTGCGCACGCATTACCGCTACCAGATCCAGGGTCCCGACGCGCCAAAGGTGCTCGAGCAGATGAACGGCGGCCCTCTGCCGGATATAAAGTTCTTCCATGTCGACTGGATCAATGTCGGGTCGAAGAAGGTGCAGGCGCTGCGCCATGGAATGTCCGGCGCGCCGGGTCTCGAGATCTGGGGTCCGTACGACGACAAGGCCTATATCCTTTCGGTGATCCTCGAATCCGCCAAGGCCGCCAATGTCGACCTCGTCCGCTGCGGCAGCCGCGCCTATTCGACCAACACGCTGGAATCCGGCTGGATCCCGTCGCCGCTTCCCGGCATCTACACCGGTGACGGCATGCTCGCCGAATACCGCAAGTGGCTCGGTGCGGATTCTTACGAGGCGACCGGCGCGATCGGCGGTTCGTTCGTTTCCGACAATATCGAGGACTACTACGTCAATCCGTTCGAGCTGGGCTATTATTTCTATATCGGCTGGAAGAAGGACGACTTCGTCGGTAAGGCCGCGCTCGAACAGATGAAGGGGCGCAAGAACCGCAAGAAGGTCACCTTCGAGTGGAACCGCGAGGACGTGCTCAAGGTGATCGCTTCCGGTTTCGAGGACGGCTTGCCCTACAAGTGGATCGACTTCCCGCAGCCGAACTACGCCTCGACCAGCGCCGACATGGTGATGAAGGGTGACAAGATGGTCGGCATGTCGATGTTCAACGGTTACAGCTTCAATGAACGCTGCATGTTGTCCCTTGGTATCGTTGATCCGGACGTTGAAGAAGGCGACGTGCTGACGCTGATCTGGGGCGAGCCGGATGGCGGATCGCGCAAGTCATCCATCGAGCCGCACAGACAGGCCGAGATTCGGGTTCGTGTGGCGCCCACGCCCTATGCGCGCGAGGCCCGCGAAAGTTATGCCGACAGCTGGCGTAGCCGAAAAGACTGAGGTCGTTTCACCCACAACACAGGCGGCTCCTTCGGGGGCCGCCATTTTTTTTGGTCGAGTCGCTGATCAGGCTCGCCTTCAACCTCTTCGAGACGTTAAATGCTCAAGTGTGCGTCGAGTGTCTCCGGAGAGGCCAGGAGCGATGCCGACGTGTCGTGATAGACGACCCCGCCGCGCTCCAGCACGATGACTTCATCGGTGAGCGGCAAGATCTTGCGCGCCTTCTGTTCGACGATGATCGCCGAGATGCCTTCGTCGGTGACGATACTGCGCATTGCGGCCAGAAGTTCGTCGACGATGATCGGTGCCAGGCCCTCCAGCGGTTCATCCAGCAGCAGCAGCTTGGGATTGAGCATCAGGGCGCGTGCGACCGCCAGCATCTGCTGTTCGCCGCCCGAGAGCTGGTTGCCGAGATTGCGCCGGCGCTCCTGCAGGCGCGGAAACATGCCAAAGGCGCGGGCCAGCGTGAAGGGGCCGGGCCGGGCCGTTGCCGTCAGGTTTTCCTCCACGGTCAGCGAGCGGAAGATGTTGCGCTCCTGCGGCACCCAGCCGATGCCCAGTGCTGCACGCTGTTCGGGGCGAAGCCGGGCGATGTCCTGGCCGGCCAGACGGATCGTACCGGAATGATAGGTGGTGGTCCCGACGATGGTGTCGAGCAGTGTCGTCTTGCCGGCGCCGTTG
>DBUL01000209.1 GCA_002307905.1 Rhizobiaceae bacterium UBA1291 | reverse complement strand
GCGCCTGCAACTCGCGAATCTTGGACGCCTTGTCCTCGGGCAACACTTCCGCGAACACGGTGTCAATTCCGAGTTCCTTGGCGACGGCATCGGCCACGGCCTGCGCGTCGCCGGTCAACATGGCGACCTCGATCCCTCGTTCGTGCAGCGCCGCGATGGCCTCGCGACTCTCTTCGCGGATCGCGTCCGCCACGGCGAACACGGCCAGGGCCTTGCCGGAACGGACGAGATAGATCGCCGCCTGCCCACGGTCGGCCGCCGCCCCGGCGGCCTCCAGAAGCGCCGGCGGCACCTGAACATCTTCGGCCCTGAGCAGCGCCGGACCGCCCATATGATACTCCACGCCGTCGATCGTTGCCGCAACGCCCTTACCGGTGATCGCGCGGAATGCGTCGGCGGACGGAACCGCGATGTCTTTGTCTTCAGCGGTCTTCACGATCCCCCGGGCGATCGGATGCTGGGACTCAGCTTCGATGCCGGAAGCGATGCGAAGGGCCTCGTCCTCTGCCAGGCTCTCCGCGACGGACATGGCGACGACCCGGAATTCGCCCAGCGTCAATGTTCCCGTCTTATCGAAAACCACAGTGTCAAGATCGCGCGCCTCCTCGAGCCCGCGCCGGTCCCGCACCAGAAGTCCATTGCGGGCCCCGAGCGTCGTGGATATGGCCACCACCAGCGGCACAGCCAGCCCGAGAGCGTGTGGGCAGGCGATCACCAGCACTGTAACCATCCGCACCACGGAAAAATCAATCGCCGCCCCTGCCAGTTGCCACGCCCCGAAGGTGACGACGGCAGCCCCGATCGCTCCGACGGTCAGAAGCCGGGCTGCCCGGTCTGCCAGGTGCTGCGCTCTGGATTTGGAAGTTTGCGCATCGGCCACAAGACGCATGATGCCGGACAGCTTGGTCTTGTCGCCTGTCCCGGTCACTTCGACGCGCAGCGATCCCTCGCCATTGATCGTGGCCGCGATCACCTCGTCGCCTTCCCGTTTTTTCACCGGCCTCGACTCCCCGGTGATCATCGCCTCGTCGATGTCGCTCTCCCCTTTTCGCACCAAACCGTCCGCGGGGATGCTCTCGCCGGGGCGAACGAGCACCAGGTCGCCATTGCGCAACGCGCTGACGGCGACGTTCTCCTCGCCCCCGTCGGTGATCCTCGCCGCGGTATCCGGAAGGAGCTTCGCCAGTACCTTCAGTGCCCCCTCCGCCTGATTAATGGACCGCATTTCAATCCAGTGGCCGAGGAGCATGATCGTGACCAGCGTGGCCAGCTCCCACCAGAGCGCATCCGCCTCGATCAGCCTGAGCTGAACGACCCATGAGAAGAGGAAGGCGACCGTGATGGCGAGCGAGATGAGGGTCATCATTCCCGGCAGGCGGGACCGAAGTTCTCGCAGCGCGCCTTGGAGGAAGACCAGACCCCCATAGAGGAAGACCACCGTGGAGAGCACGGGACCGATCCAGTCCGATCCGGGAAACTCCGGTGCCCGGTAGCCGAGTAGTTCCTGTATGTGGGCGGACCAGATAACGACCGGCACAGTAAGAGCGAGCGAGAGCCAGAAGCGGTCCCGAAACATCAAAGGGGAGTGGCCTTCGTGCTTATTATGGGACCGGTGGCCCGAATGGCTGGGTGCGGGTTCCGACTTAGCTGGCAACGCTTCTGCCGCTGCATGGCCGTCGTGACCCTCAACGGTTGAAGCAGCAGGCGGCTCGGCGACGCGCCCGGACCGCTGCACCAAGGACTTGATCTCGGCAACCTTGATGCGGGTTTCGTCGTAACGGACCGTGGCTCTTTCGGCCTCGTGATCCACCGAAACGCTTTCAACGCCCGGCACCTCGCCGATCCGCCGTCCCACTTCGTCCTGTCCCAACACTGTCAGCAAGTCGCCGACGTCGATTGCGATTGTTTTCATCGTGTTCTCCTTTGGAGGGCGCCATTACCAGTAGTCACGTGTCCCCGCGTCTATTCGGCTATCTGCCGGACTAGACCCGGATAGCGGTTGACGGCGAGCTTCTGGACAAGCGAGCCATCCAAGGTCACGATCTCCGCAGTGATGCTCCCGTCAGGCGCGGTGCCGATCTCGCCGAGCCTCAGACGGGGATTGCCAAGGTTTGTCAGTTGCTGCTCCAGCAAATCGCGGACGCGGTCCTCCGTCATCTCCTCCGGTGTGCCATGCGGCGTTCCGAGGAGAATGCCCTGGCCACCCATCATGCCGGGCATGCCCATTCCAGCCTGACCGCTCATCATCATTCGCATCATCGGGCACATCATCATGCCTGACATTGGTATCTGACCTGTCATGCCTGGACCCGCATCACCCTCAGGCATTGTCTGACCAGCCATGCCTTCCATCATGCCGGGCATTCCTCCCTGACCCATCATGCGCTGCATCATCTGCATCATCTCTGGCGTCATCATGCCCATGCCCGGCATGCCTCCAGGTGCGGCCGTCGGCTGCTCGTCACCTGGCGTCGCGGGCGCCGGCGGCGATGGCTGCGTTTCTGCGGGATGGTGAGTGTCATGCTCCTGTGGATCCGTCTGAGCCGCGACCGACGTCACGGTCCCAAGCAGAAGCAAGCCGGCAAACAGGGCGGCCGGGAAGTTTCGCGTTCTCATGTTTCGTACTCCTTGGTTGATTGGGAAATAGAGATCACCGCCCGCTCGAATTGAGCAGGCCGCCGATCCTCGGCAGGAAAGCCGGAACCTCACTGGCATAGCGGCGGTATTGGTCGCCGAATGCCTCCTCCACCTCGCGCTCTTCGCTTTTGGCAAGACGCCAGTACATCACCAGAAGGACTGGCAGCATCAGACCCGTCACCAGTGTCGGCCACTGCAGGAAAAATCCGATCATGATCAGCGCGAAGCCGACATACTGCGGATGCCGCAATCGGGCGTATGGGCCGGTCGTCGCGAGAATTCCTTTCTTCTGCGCATCGTGCAGCACCCGCCAGGCGGCGGCGATCAGCATGAAACCGCCGCCAATGAAGATGTAGCTCAGCAGATGGAACGGGCTGAAATGCGGATTCATCGACCAGCCGAACAGGGCTGGCCAAAGGTGGCCTGCATCGTGCGAGAGCGGATCGAAAGCCGGAACGGTGCTGCCGAGCCAGCCTGCCAGCAGATAGAGCGTCAGCGGGAACCCGTACATTTCGGCGAACAGGGCAACGATGAAGGCCGAAAAGGCCCCGAGCGAGCGCCAGTCGCGCGTCGTGGCGGGTTTGAAGAAGCTGAAGGCGAACAGGATGAAGATGCCCGCGTTCAGGGCCGCCAGAAACCACAGGCCGTAGGCGGGGACATCACCGTTCATCGCTACCACCACCGTGACCACCATGGCCGCCGTGCCCTCGATGCATGAAGAAGTGCATGCCGCCGCAGACCAGCAGGAACAAGAGCGGCCAGGCTCCCAGAAGGTGAACCCTGTGCTCGAAAACAAGAAGAATGCCACCAACGGCGAGAAATACGCAGATCGCTAGTCCTGTTGATGTCTTCAGAAACGGCTGCCGCCGGTTCTCGTCTGTCTTTGGCTCGGCGGATGATTGATCGTGCTGGGTCATGATCCTGCAGCCTCATGACGGAGAGGCACCGACAACAGCAGCGAAGAAGCCGCGCCGATCATGCCTGCGGCGTTGGTGGATGCTGGAAAGTGGCAATTTGACGGATGGTTCATGGCAGAATACTCTCGGAAACGTTGCAGGGCCGGACCGGCGGGACCGGTCGGATCAGTCCGGCACGCCGGGAGAGGCGTGCGGGATCAAACGTTCGCGGAGAGACTCGGGGGGTGCAAACCGGGCGACGGTGCGCGGCCGGGATGAACATCATCGGAAAAGCGCGCCACGACTTCAGTGACCGTTTCCGTGCTACTTCCTCCCGCCGAGACCGGCGTGAGGAAGTAGGAACAGACGCTGCCGGTACAACAGGTTGAACCTTGGGCTTCATCGCCATGGCTGCCGCAATCCGGTTCCGCAGTCACGTCCTGACCAATGGACGCAATCTCGATCGAAAGCGATGTTGCCGGCGCGGCATGGTCGCCCATCGGAACATAAGCATGACTCGTCGTCGAGAAGGCGAGCACCAACAGCAGCACCAGCCAGCGCTTCAGGCCCCGCGTCGCACGACACGGGCCCTTTCTGCACTGCCAAGTATTTGCCTGCGACATGCTGTTCCTTGCCGTGTCCAACGGACTTTCTGCGGCCCTCCATGTATGATGGCGTTGCAGCGTCCACACTGATCTGGATCAATTTGACAATGATAGGACGGATTACTCTCGAATGAAACTGCCAGTTCCATGCAAGGGGCGAAACTTGGGGCATGAGCAATGACCATCGGCGCTACCGTCCGCCTTTTGGCGGTCATGGTCCTTTGGGCCACCTGCTTTCCCCTCATCACCATTGGCCTTGACCTTGCGCCGCATCTTGCCTTTGCAGCTCTGCGCGCCGCGCTGGCCGGCGTATGCCTGACTGCACTCGGAGCCTTCTGTCATCGTCCGATACCCGTTGGCGCACGCTCCTGGTTCCTGATCGTCGTGGTCGGGCTGGGGGCGACAACTATGGGTTTCCTTGGCATGTTCCATGCGGCCGAGTTCGTTTCGCCGGGACTGGCGACCGTCATTGCGAACGTGCAGCCAATCCTTGCCGCGGTTCTCGCGTATGTCTTCTTGGGAGAACGTCTCAAAGCGACTGGAAGGATCGGGCTGGCCGTCGGCTTGGCAGGCATCGCGGTGGTCGCGTGGCCGGGCATCGCCGGAGACAACGCCCGAGGCTACTCCCAAGGCATCGCCTACGTCTTGCTAGCCGCCACCGGTGTTTCCATCGGCAATGTCGCCATCAAGCGCCTCACGGGCCAGGTCGATCCCATCATGGCGATGGGTTTCCAGTCGCTCGTCGGTGCGGCACCCTTGGCTCTGCTGTCCATATTGAGGGAAGATGTCTCGCTGCTGACGTGGTCGCCGGAGTTCCTTCTCGTCCTCCTGGCTCTTGCGGTCTTCGGATCGGCGCTTGCATCCTGGCTCTGGTTCGAGTCGCTGGAGCGAGTCACGCTCAGTCAGGCAAACGCGTTCACGTTCCTGGTGCCGATCTTCGGGCTCGTGGTCGGCGCGGCTTTTTTCGGCGAGCGGTTCGAGGCAATCCAAGCCACGGGTATCCTCCTGGTGCTGACTGGAATATTTCTGGTGCAGCGAGGCGCTGCTTCATCCTAGCGACGTAAACGACTCGACTATGATCATCGACAAGGCCATGGTGATGCAGTCGCCATCCGAGATGTTCGCCGAACATTGTCGTTAGGACGGAACCGCACCAGCTTTGCCTGACTAATGGATCAGTTAAACGGGGACGGCGGGCGGCATAAGCCGCAGCGACCATAGTGGAGCGCTCTCGAGGCAAGGAGAAGCAGATGAGCCCAGCAAGAAAGATCCGGGTTGCCGTCAACGGCTACGGCGTGATTGGAAAGCGCGTCGCCGACGCTGTGGCCCTGCAGGACGATATGGAGCTCGCCGGGGTAGCGGATATCAGCGTCGACTGGCGGTCACGCATCGCAGTTCAGAAGGGCTTTCGCCTTCATGGGGCCACTGCACAGCATGCGGAGGCGATGCAGAAAGCAGGTCTGGATATCGCGGGGAATCTCGATGATCTGCTCGCGGCGAGCGATCTGGTGGTTGACTGCACGCCGAAGCGGATCGCGGCTTTGAACGTCGAAATCTATCGACAAGGGGGCATCAAGTTCATCGTCCAAGGCGGCGAGAAACACGAAGTGACCGGACATTCCTTCGTCGCTGAAGCCAGCTATGCGACCGCCCTTAACCGGGACAGCACGCGCGTCGTCTCCTGTAACACCACCTCTATCGTCAGAACCCTCACAGTGTTGAAGCACGCGGGCTTGCTTCGCCGTGCACGCGGGACGCTGCTGCGCCGCGCGACGGACCCTTGGGAAAGTCACCTCGGCGGGATCATGAACACGCTCGTGCCCGAGCCCGAGATTCCGAGCCATCAGGGACCGGACGCGCAGAGCGTCGACCCGGACCTCGATGTGATCACTATGGCGGTCAAGGTTNNACACTACTGGTCGGTGCAACTGACTCGACCTACCTCAGGGGAGGAGGTTCTCGACGCCTTCTCCGCATCCTCTCGGATCGCTCTGATCCGCATGGATGCCGGATTGTCGGGCCTCAACACGGTCAAGGAACTCATGGCCGATCTCGGTCGCCCTCATGACAACCTCTACGAAGTGGCGCTGTGGTCGGACATGCTGAAAGTCCAAGGAGATGAGCTGTTCTACGCTTACATGGTCGATAATCAAGCGATTGTCATTCCGGAGACGATCGACGCGATCCGAGCATTGACCGGGACGATCAGCCATGCGGAAGAATCGATCGCCAAGACCAATGCAACGCTCGGCATCGGTTTGGTCGAAACATTGGGGAACCGATGATCAACAGATTCCATGCTTCCCTCGGGCTCAAGGCGCGTCTGTTCTCGACGCGGTCATGGTGTCGATCCGGTAGCCCGAAATGCAAATCTTGTGGATGATCAACCCGCCACCGACTTCGCCCGGTCGGCCGGCGAAGGACGGGAAAACTGGATCGTGATGATCGGCGTCTGCACCCATCTCGGTTGTGTGCCACTGGGTGAGGCTGGCGATTTCGGGGGATGGTTTTGCCCCTGCCACGGCTCCCATTACGATACAGCGGGCCGGATTCGTAAGGGGCCCGCGCCCGAGAACCTGGCAATCCCGACTTTTGAGTTTACGTCTGATACGATCGTTCGCATCGGCTAATAGCCTGTTGCGTTTGACGTGATTCAGGATTGTACGAAGCCGCTGACGCGGCATTTGGTGCGCGGGTTTGCGAATGACGCTTCTGTTTTTAAGAATTGCGGCTGTTGAAGCGCAATCTTGAGAACAGGAGATACGAGATGGCCGAGATGAGCCCTCTGCGCCGTCGCATGATCGAGGACATGACGATCCGCGATCTGTCGCCGGCAGCGCAACGATCCTACATCCACGCCGTAGCGAAGTTTCCCGGTATTACGGCCGATCGCCAGAGCGGCTTCGCCATGAGGACGTCCGCGCTTTCCAGGTACATCTCGTGTCGAACGGGATTTCGTGGCCGGCGCCGAACCAGACGGTGTGCGCGCTGCGGTTGTCGCTTTCCATTTAATTGGGTTCTTCCTCACTTTGTGTGGAGCCGCGGCAGCATTCGTGCCTTCAGCAATTCAGGGCCTGCCCGACCGTACATTGCTCGCTTGAGGGTCTTGAGGCGGTTGATCTGGCCTTCGGCCTGCCCGTTGCTCCAGGGCAGCTCGATGGCGTTGTTGACGGCATCGATGTCTCTGCGAAGGACGCGAGCGAACCGCATGATAGGGATGAGCTCGGAGTCGATCGCATCGTCGATCCATGCATCCAGTGGTGGCGATCTCTTGCCGCGAAGGATGCCGTTGAAGCGCATCGCCAGGCGTCGCATCTCGACAAACGCCTCAGATCCCTGCTTCAGGGCGTCGACCTTCCTTGCCTGCCGGTCCGTCAGCAGGCCTCGCGGCTTGATACATAGCGCCGCGGCAACCACCGGAGAGATTGCATGACCGGTTTCGGGATCTCGAACCGGTTCCGACTTCAACGCGGCGGGCGGTACATCATCGGCCTGTCCCCTTTCGGCCCGCCGCCAAGCTCCGAGCAACCGCTCCAGATTGGCGAAGCTGCCGGTGTAGCCGCGCTGCTTGACGTCGTGAAACAGATGCCGTCCGTGCCGGTTCCCATCCTTCCAGCATTGCGCAAGGAAGGCTTCGAAATACCATGGTGATGTGGGGTTCAGTGCTGCTCGTCGCCTGTCTTGTGGAGCCTCGAACTTGAGCCACTTCGTTATGCTGCGACGCTCATAGCCGGTCCGTCTGGCGATCTCGCTGTAGGACAGCCCTTGCTGGCGCAAGGCATGGAGCATGTCGAATATCTCCTGGCGAGATTGCCTATGCGCAAGACGGGCGCGCCGGCGATGTGTCGCAGCGTCAACAATTGCGTCCTCCGAAAGAATGGCCCTGCCGGTGGCACGCCCGGAAAGGCTCATCTGTTCTTCGATGGCCGAACGAAGGTTCTGGACCAGATGAAACCGATCGGCGACCTGCCGGGCCTGCGGTGCGCCTTCACGGGTGGCCTGCGCATACAGGCCGCAGCGGTCGCGGNNCTCCGAAGCCACTTGGCCGCATTCTCGACGCTACGGTCATCCAGTATGTCAATAACCGAGCGGCGCTCGAGGTCGACCATGATGGTCCCATAGCTCGTCGCGCGCCGCCAACTCCAATCATCGATACCGACCACCCGTATCTTGGAATTGCGTTGGGCAACTGCAGCATCCCGTTTCAGTTGCCGCAGGATAGTGTCGTCGCTGACCGGTATGCCGAGCCGTTGCATCAACCGCTCGCCAGGACGGCCGCCAGTGCTATGGCCGAGCAAGCCAACAATCTCTCCGACCCTTCTTGTCCGACGCGCGTATGGATCAGCTACCATCGGAAGACGGTCGGTGAACGTTCGTCGTGCGCATTCCCCATGTGCACATCGCCAGCGGCTCAGCAGGAGCTTCACTGTCACGGGCTTGCCCTGGACTGGCAGATCCTGGAGGCTGCGGCAGGACCAGCCATGCCGACTTCGGCTTCGACATCCACAATCGGGGCATACTCCGATCTTGGATCCAGCTGCGGAAACAACCCAACCGTGATCAACGGTGAGCGCGACACCCAGTACTTTGACCCCTGGACCGGGCGACCATTTCGATTTCGTTCGCATGCCCGCCCATAGCCAAAACCTCGCTAACGGCGAATGAACCACACAAAGTGAGGAAGAACCCNNGCGCTGCTGCTGGCCGCCGGATAGCTGCTCGGGATACTTCCGTAACTGCGCCTCCAGCCCCAGCGCGCCAGCCAGTCGTGAAAGCTCCCCCGGTTCCGCCGTGCCGTTCAGACGCGCCTGGAAGGCGATGTTGGCGGCGACGTCCAGAGAAGGGATGAGGTTGAACTGTTGGAAGATGATGCCAACCGCGTTTCGCCTGAGTTTCGCGCGGCCGCGGTCATCGAGCGCGGTAACCTCCTGCCGGTCGAGCAGGACGCGCCCGCCATCGGCAGCGTCCAGCCCTGCCACGAGGTGCAGCAACGTGCTCTTGCCCGAGCCGGATTCGCCGGTCAGCGCCAGCGTCTCGCCGGCATTGAGCGAAAGCGTCACGCCGCGCAGGACGGGAACCGGGCCCTCCGGGCCGGGATAGGATTTCTGCAGGTCTTCGATCGAAAGCAGCATGCATCACAGCTATCGTCTATGACGGAAGGGGGGAAGCTGTGTGATGATGATCGATCCGGGCCGAGTTCTGTCCGGAAGCTGGGGAAGCGGCAAAAGGTGGCATGCCAATGATATCGGCGTCGATGCGGCAGGATGCGAATTGCCACCCTCGCGGATATTGCCGCCGGCGCAGATTGGTACGGCAGTGCAGGACGTTTTGAGAGGCTCACAAGGCGGTAATTCGGGTCAATGATATCCGATGCACATCACGTAGTCGCGCAGCAGAGTTTCCTCCTGCTCGACTTCTGTCAGGAACACTTGAAGCGCGTCTCGCGCGTTGAGGACGCCGATCGGGATGGATGTACCGGACATCTTCGAACCGATCGCATCGCAATGGTGCTGGGTAGCCATAGCATATTACCGGTTGGCTCCTGTGACTCCGCCCATCTGGTGAATGCTGCTATGTTGTTCGGCTCAAAGCAGCGGGCTAGCCAAGCGGGCTACGTTTTCAGCAACCTTGTTTATTAGTGGGCGCTTATCCCAAGCTCTGAGACTCAGCGCTCGGCTCGAGGCAAAATAACGATCCTGCTCTTGCCCGAGTTGCTTCACGACACTTTTATCAAAAGCGATGAGGCTTACTTCTGCGTTGAGCACGAAGGAGCGGATGTCGACATTGCTGGAGCCTAGCAATGCAATTTCGCTGTCGAATGTTATGTGTTTAGCATGAAGGAAGCTTTTCTCGTATAGATGTACTTGAATACCTGCGGAGAGTATTTCGAAATAAAATGATCTTTGTGCAAGGTTCACAAGGATATGATCCGTCACCTGCGAGACGACCAAAGCAACCTCCACGCCCCGCAATACTGCCGTTTTGAGTGCCTGTAGAAGGGACTCATCCGGTACAAAATAAGGGGTGGTAATGATCACACGCTCGCGCGCCCCGTGCACGAGCGAGACGATGAGATCTCCAAGACCCGCGCCCGGATAGTCCGGGCCTGTGGGAAGTATCTGCGCGACCACGCCGCCGCCGGGCGGGTTGTGAGGGAATAGGACTGGGTTGGCCAATTCCTCATTTGTTTCCATGAACCAGTCGGCGATAAAGACAGCTTGAATTTCGGTGGTGACTGGACCGACGACGCGGGCCACGAGCTCTTCGTTAACAACGCCCTCTCGAAATTCGGCGTTGATGATGTTCTGGGAACCCAAGTAACCAACGCGACTGTCGATCACAGCGATTTTGCGGTGGTTGCGAAGGTCAGCACGGGCGGACTTTCGGCGAAAGAGTCCAACACGTAGTGCCAGGCGAACCTCTACACCAGCAGGAGCGAGCAACTTCGCGATGTTCTGCGCCCACTGCCGTGACCCGATGGCGTCAATCAGAAGCCGGCACTGGACCCCGCGCTGTGCGGCTCGTTCGAGTGCGTCAACAACACGCAAGCCGGTCTCGTCATCGGCGAAAATGTAATACAGGAGATGGACCGTTCTTTCCGCTGCATCAATATCATCGATCATGCGGTTGATGACGCCGTCGTACTCGGAGATAAGCTCGAAGTCATTTCCTCCTACCGTCGGGAACTGCCCAAGCTTTTCCACCAACAAGGCGGGGCCAGAAAGGTGGCTCGGCAGATCGGGACGGCGACAGTAACGAGAATGAGAAATCTCCTTGGACGCCGCTGCAAAAACAGTCGGCAATCTGAGAAAACGCTCGCGGCGCCAGCGCGGGTAGGTTGGTCGCCCTATGATGAGGTAGATGAGGAGCGCGGGGATCGGCAGCAAAAACACAAGGATAAGCCAACTTCGTGCTGCCTCCGGAGAGCGTCGCATAGGCACAATCACGACCATCGCTAAGCGGATTGACCACTCAACTGCAACGTATCCGACCACCCAGACCTCAATCACGATCAGTGTTGCCCCTATCCTACACTGCTTACGTACCTATCGGCGGACTGATTAAAACCTCGGCATTCCCGGTCACAGCAACCCTCTCGCCGTATGCCCGACAAGGGCGTTGGCCAATTCGGTTCACTCGTTGCCTGCAAGATACGGGAAGGAGCGATGCGGTGACGTGAGCATAAGTTCTCATTGTGTCCTTAACTTCGATCAAGGATGCCGCTGGCAAGAACATGGAGACTCGCCACGATAAATCGATATTCTGCTTGAACGGAGCCAGAAAACCATGAACCAGAACAGCCCTGTCCGCGTAGCAATTAACGGGTACGGTGTGATCGGAAAGCGCGTGGCTGATGCAGTTTTCTGCCAAGACGACATGGTTGTTGCCGGTGTTGCCGACGTTGCGACGGATTGGCGTCTCCGACTTCTTGAGTCGAAGGGGTTCGCGCTCTATGGCGCGACCCCGGAGCAAACAATTGCGATGGGCGAGGCCGGTCTTCCTGTCGTAGGAACGCTCGACGAGCTTTTGGCGCAATCGGATATTGTGGTCGACTGCACCCCGAAGCGTGTTGCCGCCCAAAACATCGAGACCTACCGAACTCGCTCAATTAAGTTCATCGTCCAAGGCGGGGAAAAGCACGATGCGACGGGTCATTCGTTCGTCGCGGAGTCTTCTTTCGAAAGCGCCATCGGCCGCATGGCGACACGGGTGGTATCCTGCAACACGACTTCCATAGTTAGAACCCGCGGCTCGCTCAAGCGCGCGGGTCTCCTGAAGCGCGCCCGAGGAACCCTGCTAAGACGCGCGACCGACCCTTGGGAGAGCCATGAAGGGGGAATCATGAACACACTGGTCCCCGAACGTCACATCCCCAGCCATCAGGGGCCTGACGCGCAGAGCGTTGATCCCGATCTTGATGTTGTGACCATGGCAGTAAAGGTACCCCAAACGCTGGCACATCTGCATTACTGGACGGTGGATTTGACCCGAAACGCAACCAAAGAGGAAGTGCTTGATGCTTTCAGGGCCTCGTCCCGCATCGCTTTTGTCCGCACTTCTGATGGAATCACCGCTCTCAACACCGTCAAGGAACTTATGGCAGATCTTGGTCGACCGCACGACAACCTGTACGAGGTTGCTTTGTGGGAAGACATGCTGGAGGTTAAAAACGGGGAACTGTTCTACGCCTATATGGTCGACAACCAGGCGATCGTCATCCCTGACACCATAGATGCCATCCGAGCGATTACAGGTCTTTCCAACGATGCCCAAAGCTCAATTTCGCGGACGAATGCGTCTCTCGGAGTTGGAACGTTTTTGAGCTAATCAACGTCGCGGCGCGCGGCATCGTCCGCGCGTGCTCTGGAGGGGCGACCGTTTCGCCAGATCAAGACGACTGCTTGTGAAGTAATCTTTTGCATTCTGGATACACTCATGGACGCGAAAACCGCAGTTGTTTACCAGGGAATGACAGGCTCCTCTTCGGCATCATCCTGGGTGTTCTGGCCTTCTGGCTGTTTGCCCAGACGACGCTGAATATTTCGCCGCTGATGGCCCAGGATCTGGGCGTCCAGCAATCGCTGATGAACATCGCGGTCTCCATCACGGCGCTGTTTTCCGGCATCTTCATCGTCGTCATGGGCGGGCTGGCCGACCGCATCGGACGGGTCAAGATCGTCCAATGGGGCTTCGTCTTCTCGATCGCGGGCTCGCTGCTGATCGCGCTTGCGCCGACGGGCGCGATGGGGTCGACCTTCCTGATGCTCGGTCGCATCTGCCAGGGTTTTTCAGGCGCATTCATCATGCCTGCGTCCCTGGCCCTGGTGAAAGAATATTGGGACGGGGCAGGCCGGCAACGCGCCGTGTCCCTGTGGTCGATGGGCTCGTGGGGCGGGTCGGGCTTCGCTGCTCTGTTCGGCGGCCTGATGGCGCAGAACCTGGGTTGGCGTTCGATCTTCTTCGCGGGCGCCGCCATTTCGGTCATCGGCTTGCTGATGGTGCGCGGAACGCCCGAGAGCCGCGCGGAGGCCAGAGCCGGCTACAAATTCGATCTGGGCGGCGTCGTCACCTTCATGATCGCGATGGTCGCCTTGCAGATATTCGCTACACAAGGCGCGTCATTCGGCTGGGTCAGTTGGCCTTCACTGACTTTGCTGGCGCTCGCCGTCCTCTTCGGCGTGATCTTCTTTCGTATCGAGAGCGGCAATGCGAACGCATTCGTCAATTTCGGCCTGTTCCGCAACATGACTTACACCGGCGCCACGATCTCGAACTTCCTGCTGAATGGCGTGGCCGGCATGCTGATCGTTTCGATGACATTGTTGCAGATCGGCGGCGACATGGACGCCCAGCAGACGGGACTGCTGACGCTGGGCTATGCCATCGCCATCGTCGCCTTCATCCGCGTCGGCGAANNCGTCGGCGAAAAGCTGCTGCAACGCTTCGGCCCGCGCAAGCCGATGATCTGGGGTTCGTTGATCGTCGGAGCCTCGATCCTGCTGCTGATGCCGACCAATCTGATGCTGGGCACCTACAATATCCTCGCCATCGTGGCCTATACGCTGTTCGGCTTGGGCCTGGCCTTCTATGCCACGCCATCGACGGATGCCGCGCTGTCGAACCTGCCGTCGGATCAGGCGGGCTCGGGCTCCGGCATCTACAAGATGGCCTCATCGCTCGGTGCGTCTTTCGGGGTCGCGATTTCGGCCGCCGTGTTCACCGCGCTTTCGGAAGACAATAGTTCGGTGGCCTGGATCGAGGGCGTCATTTCCTATGTTGGGCGGCAGGATAATCTGGCCGTTCGCGAAGCCGCCTTTTTCGCACTCGGCATCAACCTGCTGATGGTCGTGGCAGCCATCGTCTCGATCATGGTCACCGTGCCCAAGGGAAAGCCCAGTGACGAGCAATGAGCCGCAATAAAACCCTCGGTGAACAGCCTGCAGGGCTTGGAAAGCCCGACACGAACGAAGGACATCTGCCATGAACGCTATCGTCAATGAACTCGACCGGGCCAGCATGAAGGAATGGTTCGAGCACATGCACCGTACGCCCGAACTGTCGATGCAGGAGGAAAAGACCGCCAAATACATCACCGGGATCGTCAGAGGTTTTGGTTACGAGGTCGAGGAGGGTGTCGGCAAATATGGCATCGTCGCCTCGCTGAAGGCGGGCGACGGCGACAACGCCATCGGGCTGCGCGCCGATTTCGACGCCCTGCCGATCGAGGAGGTCAACGCGCTGCCCTACAAGTCGGGCGTAGCGGGCGTCGCCCATCTTTGCGGCCATGACGGCCATACCACCATGCTGCTGGGAGCTGCGAAATATCTGGCCGAGAAGAAGAACTTCAACGGCACCGTGCGCCTGATCTTCCAGCCGGGCGAGGAGACGATGCAGGGCGGCCCGGCGATGATCGAGGACGGGTTGTTCGAGCGCTTTCCCGTCGATGCGGTGTTCGGCATGCACAACATGCCGGG
>DBUL01000168.1:28846-30452 GCA_002307905.1 Rhizobiaceae bacterium UBA1291 | reverse complement strand
GACGAAGTACAAGAGGCCGAAGGCATAGCCGGTGGCATAGTGCAGCAGGAATGCGACGCCGGTGGTGCCGCCGGTGAGCAGGCCGGCGCTCGACAGGAGAAGCACGCCGAGCGAGGCCATCATCGAGCCGGCCGCGAGACCCTGAACGTCGTCGACGAGCGAATGCCGCTCCGAGGAGGAGGTCAACATGTCCTTCAGGCGGGTCTTCACTTCGACATTGGCCATGTCACATCCTGCCGTTCAATGCGCTTGCTTGCCCAGTCGGTAGCGCGCCGCCGCGCCGATCTCAAGGGGTATGCCGCCGAAAGCCTCAGCGCAGGGCGATGTAGCGATCGGAACGGTGGTTGATGGCGAGAAAGAGGTTGAGCACGACGGCGCCGAGCACCGAATAGGCGACCACCTGCGGGCTGACGACAGCAAAGGCGGTGGCCATGACGACGAGGTCGAAGGCGAGCTGGACAAGCCCGGCGCGGATGCCGAAGCGATCCTGCACATAGACGGCGAGAATGCCGAGCCCGCCGAGGCTGGCGCGGTGGCGGTAGAGCGCCAGAAGGCCGAAGCCGAGCAGCAGGCCGCCGAGCACCGCGGCCCAGACCGGGGCGATGCTCTCGATCACCAGGAAGCGGCTTTCGATTTCGACGAGGAACGAGGTGAAGCCGACGGCGGCAAAGGTCTTCAGGGTAAAATCGAGCCCGACGCGACGCAGCGACAGGATGTAGAACGGCAGGTTGAGCACGAAGAAGAGCAGGCCGAAGCTCAGGCCGCTCCAATAGTGCAGGACGAAGGCCAGCCCCGCCATGCCGCCGGTCAGAAGGCCGACCTTGGCAAGGAGATAAAGGCCGAGCGCGGCGATCATGCTGCCGGCGATCAGACCCTGCAGATCCTCGGCCGCCGTGTGGCGGGGGGGGTTGGCATTCCAGATGCCCAGCATGCTTGTTAAATGTGGCATGACACGTCTCCGAAAAGGCCTCCCGCAGTGCGAAGAGTACGCCAGAAATGTAGAGACGCAAGGCCGATAGGTAAGGAATGCTGACCTATCGTGAAGTTCGCAATTTTCGATCCAGTCAGCGCGGCCGCATCGCAACAAACAGGATGCCAAGAACCGGTTTTCCGCCATCCATGCGAATGGTCGTGCGCTCGACCTCAAGCGTCTCGAAGCCGGCGCTGGCAAGGGCGCTGCGGACATAGGTCTCCGAATGGGCGTAGCGCAGCGACGGCGCGAGGTGAAAACCGTCGAGCGTACCGGCATCTTCGACCGAAAAGGCGAAGAGTGCCCCAGGGGCGGCGAGCGCAAAGGCAAGGGCGAAGACGTTCGACAGGCCGCCGAGATAGATCAGCACGTCGGCGGCGGCGATGAGATCGGCTCGGCCACCCGGTCCTTCATCGGCAAAGAGACCTGACAGTTCGGCCTCAAGCGACAGGTCGGCGCGAGCCAAAAGGTCGTAGCTCCCCTTCTCCCCGGCCTTGGCGAGCATGTTGACCGAAAGGTCGAAGCCTTCGAGCCGCCTGACGATGGAACGGATCTCCACGCCGAACAGGCCGGTGCCGCAGCCGAGGTCGACGGCGCAGCCGAACGGGCCGCCCTCGCCCCGCACCTTGCGCACCA
>DBUL01000168.1:9726-28804 GCA_002307905.1 Rhizobiaceae bacterium UBA1291 | reverse complement strand
GGCTCGGCGGCTTGTCCGGCGTTGCTCCGGCGCCGAGAAGCGCCAGTTTCAATCCGGCTCCGAAGATGTCCTGTGGATCGAGCGCCAGCGCCTGTCGCAGGGCATCCGCCGCTTGTGCGGCAAGACCGGCCTTCTGGCGATATTCGCCGAGGCCCAGCCAGCCGGCTACCCAGACGGGCACCCGTTCCAGCGCCTGCTCCATCAATTCGGCCGCCGCCGCAGGATCGCCACTTTCGGCGAGCATGCGGGCATAGTCGGCGCGACGGTCGGCAATGGCGTCGCCGGAGCGAAACTGGGTCGATTGCATGGTGAAATCCCTTGGATCAAGCGGCACTTGACCGAAGGGCCGAAAAAACACAAGAGCTAAATTGTCCGGGGCAAACGCGCGCGGCTGCGCGCCTCGCTTGCGGGAAACGGCGCCTCTTCCTATGTGAAGACAAACAGGAGATTGCCATGGCCGATCAGGTCAACAGATTTCTCGGCGACACGCCGGGCCGTACGATCATAAAGCTCGTCGTCGTATCGCTGATCGTCGGCTTCATCATGCATGTGTTCGGCATCTTTCCGGCCGACATCCTCGAAGGGATCCGGCGCTTCTTCATCGACATCTGGTATCGCGGCTTTGCGGCGCTCGGACGGGTCGGCGACTATCTGCTGCTCGGTGCGACCGTGGTCATCCCGGTCTTCATCGTCCTCCGCCTGATCAGCGCAAGGAACTGACATGTTTCCGGCGACCGACCAGCCGCTGGTGCGGCGAAGGCTGATCCTATTGGCCTGCGGCGGGCTCGTGGCCACTCTTGCCGGCTGCCGCAGCACGGACATCCTGCCGACCGGCGATGACCTGGCCGAGGTGCAGACAGAGGGCGCCTTGCCGATCGTCAACGAGGTGCGGGCGAAGAAGGGGCTTTCCACACTTGCCAAGAACCGGGCGGCCGAGACCGCCGCCATCGTTCAGGCGAAGCGCATGGCCAGAGCCGGGAAGATGTCGCATCTGATCGGCTTCAACGACAGCTTCCTCGACCGCATGAAAGCAACCAAAGTGCCGCTGCCGGCGGCCGAGAACATTGCCACCGGGCAGGCCAGCGTCGAGCGCGCAGTTCAGGCCTGGATCGATTCCCGCCGCCACCTCGATAACATGCTCGGCAGTTATCAGGGCCTCGGCGTCGCCGTTGCGCGCCACCCCTCTTCCGCCAACCGTCCCTATTGGGCCATGGTGCTTTCCGCCTGAGCGATTCGCGCCCCGGCGTGAACTTATGTGGGCGAAAGCATGGACAAGAGAAGCCAGCCGGTTCAGATCATCGATGTGACGCACCGCTCGGTGCTGGCGATCGCAGTGCCGATGACGCTTGGTTTCGTCACCACGCCGCTGCTCGGTCTCACCGATACTGCCGTTGTCGGCCGCACCGGGGAAGCGGCCGCCTTGGCAGGACTTGCCATTGCCGCCGCCCTGTTCGACCTGATCTTTGCCAGCCTGAATTTCCTCAGAGCCTCGACCACGGCGCTTGTCGCCCAGGCCCAGGGACGTGGCGACAGCGAAGAACTGTTTGCCGTGTTCTGGCGCTCGATGGCTCTTTCGGTTGCCATCGGACTGCTGGTCCTCGCGCTTTCGCCGCTGATCATCTCCGGCGGCCTGTCCCTGATGGGCGCCGAAGGTGGCGTTTCGGACGCGGCGGCCACCTATATCGCGATCCGCATCATCGCCGGGCCGCTGACGCTCTGCAACTTCACCCTGCTCGGCTTCGTGCTGGGGCGCGGGCTTGGGTCGGTCGGGCTCGGGCTACAGATCCTTCTGAACGGCACCAATATCATCATGTCGATCCTGCTCGGCCTGTCCTTCGGCTGGGGGATCGCCGGCGTCGCCTGGGGAACCGTGATCGGCGAGACCGTGGCAGCTCTCGCGGGGCTCGCCTTCGTTTTCTGGCGCTACGGACCGGATGCCATGCCGCGGCTATCCATGCTGACCGACGCGGCGAAGCTGAAGCAGTTATTTCACCTCAACCNNATTTTTTCATGATCTCGAGCTTCTATCTCGACGGCATCGCCACTGCCGCCGAGCAGATCGCCGGCCAGACGGTCGGGGCGCGTTATCGCCCGGGCTTCGAACGTGCGGTCAAGCTCACCGGCATCTGGTCGCTGGCGCTGGCGCTGGCGAGCCTTGCCTTCTTTCTCGGACTCGGGCAGTCGATCATCGGCTTCATCACCACGGCGCAGGATGTTCGGGAAGCGGCGGAACTCTACCTGCCCTATGCAGCGCTCACCGCGCTAACCGGCGCACTGGCCTTCCAGATGGACGGCATCTTCATCGGCGCCACCTGGTCGCGCGAGATGCGAAACATGATGATCGTCGCGCTGTCCGGCTATCTCGCGACCCTGGCTGCCCTGGTGCCGACATTGGGCAATCACGGGCTGTGGATTGCGCTCAACGTGTTTCTCGCGCTCCGCGGCCTGCTTCTGCTGTCGCGGCTCAGACCGAAGCTCGATCAGACCTTTGCGGCAAGCCAGTAGTCGAGTCGGGTGTCGCGCAGGTCGCGGATCGAGGCGACCTTTTCACGGTCAAGCCATTGCGACAGGCCCCGCACGATGCGTGCCGGCAGGCCGGGACCCTCATAGACCATGCAGGAATAGAGCTGCACCAGATCGGCGCCGGCGCGGATCTTTTCCAGCGCCGTCTCGGCCGAGGACACGCCGCCGACGCCAATGATCGGCATGGCCGGACCGACGCGGCTGCGCATGCGCGCAAGCACGGCGGTCGACTTGTCGAACAGCGGCTTGCCCGAAAGCCCGCCCGCCTCGCCGGCCAGACGCGGATCGGACAGGCCGTCGCGGGAAAGCGTGGTGTTGGAGACGATCAGGCCGTCAAGCTGGTGCGCCAGCGCTTCGGCGGCGATGTCGTCCATGCCCTCTTCGGTCAGATCCGGCGCGATCTTCAGGAAGACCGGGCGGCGCACGCCCGCTTCTGCTGCAATCTCGTCGCGCGCGGCGAGCACCGCAGACAAGAGCGCCGACAGGCTCTCGCGCGCCTGCAGGTCGCGCAGGCCGGGCGTGTTGGGCGAGGAAATGTTGGCGGTGAAATAGGAGGCAACGCCGGCAAAGCGGCGGATGCCTTCGACATAGTCGGCGATGCGGTCGGCGCTATCCTTGTTGGCGCCGATGTTGACGCCGACAATGCCGGCGGGCCGGCGAGCCAGCAGCCGGGCAAGAGCCGCCGCATGGCCTTCATTGTTGAAGCCTAGCCGGTTGATCACGGCCAGGTCTTTTTCCAGACGGAAGATGCGCGGCCTGGGATTGCCGGTCTGTGGCTTCGGCGTCAGCGTGCCGACCTCGGCAAAGCCGAAACCGAGACGCAGTAGGGCGTCGGGCACTTCGGCATTCTTGTCAAAGCCCGCCGCCATGCCGAGCGGGTTGGGGAAGGCAAGGCCGGCGACTGTGACGGCCAGGCGCGGATCGGCTTTCAGCGCGCAAGCCGGCACGAGTCCGGATTTGAGCGCCGCGATCGACATGCCGTGGGCGGTCTCTGCATCGAAGAGGAAGAGGCCGCGGCGGGCAATCGTCTTGAAGGCATCGATCATCGTTCCATCTCCGGAAAGACATGCTGGCCGTTCTCACCGCGCGGAAGGGGCTTTTCCCACAGGACAGCATCGAGCGGCAGATTGGCATAGAGGTGCGGGAAAAGATCGCCGCCGCGCGACGGCTCAAAGCGCAGCGCCTCGCCGAGCGACGCGGTATCGACGGCGACCAGCAGCAAGCCTTCGGCGCCGGCAAAATGTCGTCTCGCGGTCTCCAGCGCCTGGGCGGCAGTGGAAAAATGGATGAAACCGTCCTGAAGATCGATCGCGGCCCCGCGAAATACTCCCTCGCGGCGCGCGTCCTGCCATATTTCGCGCGGCACAATCTTGTATATGATGCGATCCAAGGGCTTGTCCTTTCGTCAGCGGCGAGTTCGTGCTGGCGGTTTGCCGCAAACCGACGGGCTTGTCCACGCTTGATCCGCGCGGCGGTCTGATCGGCGACATATCGGACCGGCCCACGACGAATTCGAGGAGACCGAAAATGCGACCTATGCCCACAACCCTTTTCCTCATGCTGGCGGCAAGCCTTGCCACACCAGCCCTTGCACAGGAAGCTGACATTGCGCGCTTTGCGCTGGAGAAGACGGATAGCGGCTTCGTGCGCCTCGACCGCAAGACGGGGGCGCTGACGCTTTGCCAGGAAAAGGACGGGGACCTCACATGCCGGATGGCCGCGGACGAACGCGCGGCCTATGAGGAGGATCTCTCCCGACTGGAAAAACGCGTCGAGGCACTGGAGCAGAAACTCGTCGCCGGACGGCCACTTGCCAGTGGCGAGCCGCTACCCTCCGAGGAGGAAGTGGAGCGGTCGATCGGCATCATGGAACGCTTCATGCGCAGCTTCTTCGGGCTGGTGCAAGAGTTCAAGCAGCAGGAAGACGGCGCGACGCCCAACAAAACATAGACTATTGTTTAAGTTCACGGCAGTCGTTAAAAAGAGAAAGAGCCGCTAATGCGGCGTACAAGACTTCGCTCTTGGGAGGGGGCTTCGACATGACGGCATCGACCTTCATCATTGCAGACGATCATCCGCTCTTTCGCGGCGCCTTGCGTCAGGCCGTCAGCAGCATCGAGGGTGAGCAGACGATCATCGAGGCCGGTGATTTCGAAGCCGCACGCAAGGCCGCATCCACGCATTCCGACGCAGAACTGATGCTGCTCGATCTTTCGATGCCCGGCGTTTCCGGATTCTCCGGCCTGATGGCACTTCGTGCCGAATTCGCAAGCCTGCCGATCGTCATCGTCTCCGCCAGCGACGACCCCACCACCATTCGCCGTTCTCTCGAGCTCGGCGCATCGGGCTTCATTTCCAAATCGTCCGGCATCGACGACATCCGTGCCGCCATCCAGTCGGTGCTTGACGGCGACATATGGACGCCGGAATTCTTCCAGGGCGGCCAGGAACAGGATCCCGACGTCGCGGACCTGATCAACCGGCTGAGAACGCTCACGCCGCAGCAGAGCCGCGTGCTCGGCATGCTGGGCGAAGGCCTGCTGAACAAGCAGATCGCCTACGAACTCGGCGTGTCCGAAGCGACGATCAAGGCGCATGTGTCCGCGATCCTGCTGAAGCTCAAGGTGGACAGCCGGACCCAGGCGGTCATCCAGCTCGGCAAGATCAACATGGCCATGGTCGCCTGACGCGGCTATGCGGAAGCCGGTCCACGGCAAGGATTTTATTCCTTTTCGTCTTTACGGACAGGACTAGATTCGTTAATGTTCTGACATCTTGCCGGGACGAGGCAGCGATTGCCATCGTCGCCGGCCTTGGAGCATGAGCGACGATGCTTTCACACGACACCATCTGGGCCGCGATCGACCGGCTCGCCGAGCGCCACCAATTGACCCCGTCGGGGCTGGCGCGCAGGGCTGGGCTTGATCCGACATCCTTCAACAAGTCAAAGCGGACGGGTCCGGATGGGCGCATGCGCTGGCCGTCGACCGAATCCATTTCCAAGGTGTTGGACGCGACGGGCACCCCGATCGACCGGTTCATGGACCTCATCCAGCCTGGGGCCGGCGATTCCGTGCCCAATGGCGCCTTTCAGCAGCAGACCGGATCGATTCCGCTGCTCGGCTTTGCCCAGGCGGGTGCGGGCGGCTTCTTCGACGACGGCGGCTTTCCCGCCGGCCAGGGCTGGGACGTGGTCGAGTTCCCGGCCTCGCCGGCGCGCAAGTCCGGCGTCTATGCCTTGGAGGTACAGGGCGAGAGCATGAAGCCGCTCTATCGCGATGGCGACGTGCTGATCGTAGAGCCCGGCGCCCAGGTCAGGCGCGGCGACCGCGTGGTGGTCAAGACCCGCGACGGCGAGGTCATGGCCAAGGTTCTGGCGCGCCAGTCGGCAAAGTCGATCGAACTGATGTCGCTCAATCCCGAGCATCCGAACCGCAGTCTCGACATGGTCGATGTCGAGTGGATCGCACGGATCATCTGGGCCAGCCAGTAGGAACATCGACCTATGCGTCCTTTCGGCACTCTCGTGACCGGCCTTGCCGGCCTTGCTCTCTGGGCCATGCTGCTTAACCTTGCAGGCCGCAATGTCGACGATCAGCAAAACGAAGCCTTCGAGATCGAAAACATGCCGACCGAATGGGCAGAGCCCGCGACGGCGGTTGACTCGACGACAGCGACAGACGGCATTGCCGAAACCCCGCTGTCTGCGGCAGAGACCACCTTGAACCCAAGCCCGCCGTCCGTTCAGGAAGCGGAGCAGCCGGCCGGCGCAGCGGATACGGGAAATGCCGATCCGCGCGTGCCAAACCGTCCCGGCGTGCGTCCGGTCAATCCAGAACTCTTTGCCGCCCCCTTCACCGAAGCAGCCGGCCCGCTCGAACGGATCGAGCCGCGGTTGCCGGTCGTCGACAAGGAGCCAGAACGCGTCAAGGTCGTGCTGTTGCCGCGACCGGAATCGGTCGAGGCGGGGCTGATCGCTTTTGGCGGCCGCAATCTGAAGCTCGCCGACATCACCACCACCGACCGGATGCGCGTCTGCCCGACATCGAAGGGGGGCGACTGGCCTTGCGGCATGATGGCCCGCACCCAGCAGCGGCTCTTTCTGCGCAACCGCACCATCGCCTGCGAAGCCGACAACGCCGATTGGCAAGGCACGATCGAGGCGCACTGCCGGATCGGCGAACTCGACATCGCGAAATGGCTGGCCGAGAACGGCTGGGTGGAGGTGCCGGAAGGTTCGCCATTCACCGCGCTGGTGGAAAAGGCACGCAGCGAGCGCCTTGGCATTTTTGGCGACGACCCGCGCTGAGGCAGGGCGGCTTGAAAGCGCTGTCGGCAACCCGTAAACTGCGAGGAAACAACGAGGAATACCCCACAGATGAAAACGCCCGTAACGCCGCATGACGCAATGATCTTCGTCATGGTAATGGCTTCCGCCGTCGACAATTCGATGAACGCCAAGGAGCTTCGTCGGATCGGCCAGTTGATCGACATCCTGCCGATCTTCAACGACTTCGACAAGGACGGCCTGATCGAGGTCTCCCAGCGCTGCGCCGACATTCTGGCCGGCCCGGAGGGGCTCGACATCGCGCTCGAGGTCATCCGTGACGCCTTGCCGGCGCGCTCCTACGATACCGCCTATGCGCTTGCCGTCGAGGTCATGGCCGTCGACATGTCAGTGAGGCCTGAGGAGATCCGCCTGCTGCAATTGCTTCGCGACCGGTTTAAACTCGACAAGCTGACCTGCGCGGCGATCGAGCACAGCGCAATCGCCCGGTACCGGCCGCTCTGATCAGAAACGGCCATGCCCCGGTCCGTGCCGGGGCATGGCCTGTCAGAAAAGCCCATAGGGGAAGTAGCGCAGATAGATTTCCTGGAGCCGGCCATTGCGCGACAGCGCCGCCAGGGCACTGTCGAGGGCCGAAGCCAGAACCGGATCGTCACGGCGCAGCATGATCGTCAAGCCCTCTCCCAGGAAGCGCTCGGACAGATAGGCCTTGCCGAACAGCGCGCAGCAGCCAGCCGACGCCTCCCCGGATGTCCAGAAGGATAGTTGCAGGGAATCGGCGAACACGGCCTCGATCTTCTTCGCCTTCAGTTCCTCCAGCATCTTGTCGCGATTCTCGAAGCCGACCGGTTCGATGTTCGGGAAGAATGCCTTCAGCATCGCCTCGTGGGCCGTCCCACTGACCACGCCCACGCGACGACCAAACAGGGCATCGGCGTCCTCGCCCAAAAGGGCGGCGTCCTTGTTGCGGGCAAAGCGCGCCGGCAACTGCATATAGGGCCGGCTGAAGGAGAAGCGGCTGCGCAGATCGTCGCTTACCGCAATCCCCGCCAGCACCGCATCGCCCTGGCCACCGGACAGCGCGGCCTCCAGCTCGGCAAAGGGCAAGGCCTGGATCTGGCATTTCGCCTCGATGGTGAGTTCAGCACAAATGGCGCGCGCCAGTTCGACATGGAAGCCCGAGAGCCGGCCCGTCTGGTCGGCGAAATTGAAAGGCGGAAAATCGGTCGTCGTCAGGAAGCGCAGGCGCAACAGGCTGGACAGGTCCGGACGCGGCAGGCGTTCACGGGCGTCGAACAGCACCGGCAAGTCCCCTGCCGCAGATTGGCGGGAGGGCAGGACGGCCGCAAGAACTGCGCACGCCAGCACAACTAAAAAGCGCGCCCCCCTGAAATACAGGGATGAAACTATTGCGTGTACCATTATGATCCGCTTCCGGGGATAGCTGGGACGTCATCGACTGGTGACGGTGTATCAGAATGATGCAGCTCGGGGAATATGGTGGTTGCCCGCAGGCGGCCGCCGGGGGAACTCATGCGCCGTCGCCTTTAGAGGCTGCCCCGGGGGAACCGGTGGCGGAAAACGCCTCTCTTGTCGCGCTGCGCGAAGAAGCGCTGGTCCTAAAGTCTCTCGGCCTGTCGAAACCGCTGATTTCCCGCATGGCGGTGCGGGCCGCCGCGTGCGGCACGACAATCGAGCAGGAGTTGCTGGCGAGCGGCCACGTCGAGGAACATGCCTACTACGGTTCCCTGGCACGGCTTGCACGCCTTGACTTCGTCGACACCATCCCCGATGGGGCCGTCATCGACAATCGTGGAATAGACAGCCAGTTGGCACGCCCTACCCTTATCCGGCTCCACGATCAGACGCGGCCGCCGCGGACCCTTATCGCGCCCGAAGCGCGGCGCATACACCACCTCCTTGCAAGCCTCGAGCGCCGACCCGGGCTTCGCCGGTCACTGGCCATTGCCTCCGCCTCGACCATCCGCAGGGCTGCCTGGCAAGCAGGTGCTGAGCGGCGCGTGCGCGCAACCGTCGGGGCTTTGTTCGAAGAGAAGCCCGATTTTTCCGCCCGCACCGTTCTGACGGGGCGACAGGGCTTCTGGGCAGGCCTGGCCGTCAGCGCAACCGCCGTCTGCATCGTGGCGCTACCGGGCATGGCGGCAAAGGGGCTTCATCTTGCGCTGTCACTGACCTACCTCGCAGCGCTCGGCCTGCGTGTGGGGGCGCTCATACATCCTTGCCGCCCGCGGCCGGGTCATGCCCTGGCGCCAGCACCTGTGACCGAGGAAGCTCTGCCCATCTATACCGTGATGGTGGCGCTCTACCGTGAGGCGGAGATTGCGCCCCAGCTTCTCGCGGCGCTCGAACGCCTCGACTGGCCACGCACGCGCCTCGACGTCAAGCTGGTGTGCGAAGCCGACGACACCGATACCCTGGCGGCGATCCGGGCGCTGAACCCGCCCCGTCATGTCGAGATCGTCGAGGTGCCCGCAATGGCGCCGAGAACCAAGCCCAAGGCCCTCAGCTACGCGCTGGCGGGTGTGCGCGGCGATTACCTGGCGATTTTCGACGCCGAGGACCGGCCGCATCCCGGCCAACTCAGGGAAGCCTACGAGACTTTCCGTTCATCGCCCGACGAGATCGCCTGTCTCCAGGCACCGCTGATCATCGCAAACCTGCATCAGTCCTTCACCAGCGCGCTCTTCGCGCTCGAATATGCCGCGCTGTTCCGCCGCATGCTGCCGGTGCTCGCCCGTTTTCGCATGCCGCTGCCGCTCGGGGGCACATCGAATCATTTCCGCACTGGGCCCTTGAAGAACGTCGGCGGATGGGATCCATACAATGTCACCGAGGATGCCGATCTCGGCATGCGGCTGTACCGGCTCGGTTACCGGTCGGGGACCATCCGGCGTCAGACGCTGGAGGATGCTCCGACCAACCGACACATTTGGCTCGGTCAGCGCACCCGCTGGTTCAAGGGCTGGCTGCAGACCTGGCTGGTGGTCATGCGCGATCCGTCGCGCACGATCCGAGAAATGGGGTCTTCCGCCTTTGCAGCCTTTCAGCTCTTGATCGGCGGCATGCTCATATCGGCTCTCGGTCACCCGCTGATCATGGTCTTCCTCGTCTCCACGGGTGTGGCCATGCTGCAGACGCCGGCCGAGGCTGTCGGGGTCTTCGAGACGGTGCTTTTCACGATCGACATCACNNGACATCACCAATATCTTCGGCAGCTATGCCGTCTTCGTGGCCCTCGGCCTGACGGCGATGACCAAGCACGAACGGGACCGGATCGGTTGGCGCTGGGCGGGCGTTCCCCTCTACTGGATGATGACGTCCTTCGCCGCCTGGAAAGCGGTCTTCGAACTGCGCTCGAAACCTTTCTTCTGGAACAAGACACCGCATCAGCCGCGCCAAGCTGCCGATACGGCAGAGAGAGCCGTAGAGACGCGACAGACGGGCGCGCCGGCCCTTGCAGGCGAGGTCCCTGCTTGACCCCGATCCAGTGAGGGAGCACATCTGCGGTGCTGGACAGGCCCATGTGCCGGTGCAGCTATTGGGGTGACTGGCCATCAAGGAGACCGCGGCTTGGCGGCGACGGATGAGAAGAGTGGAATGGCCCATTGGCGCAGGCTGCCCGGCGCGATCTGGGCGATCGGCTTCGTCTCGCTTTTCATGGATATTTCCTCCGAAATGATCCACGCCGTGCTGCCGCTCTACCTGGTGACGGTGCTCGGCACCTCGACGCTGACGGTGGGCATCATCGAGGGGATCGCCGAGGCAACGGCAGCGATCACCAAGGTGTTTTCCGGCGCGCTCAGCGACTGGCTGGGCAAGCGCAAGTTTCTGGCGGCGCTGGGTTATGGCCTCGCCGCCCTCACCAAACCGATCTTCCCGCTCGCGCCGAGCGTGGCCTGGCTGATCGCGGCCCGCTTCATCGACCGTATCGGCAAGGGCATCCGCGGCGCCCCCCGCGACGCGCTGGTTGCCGACATTTCCCCACCGGACCTACGCGGTGCGAGCTTCGGGCTCAGGCAGTCGCTCGACACGCTGGGTGCGCTGCTCGGGCCGCTGCTCGCCATCGCGTTGATGTGGGCCTTCAGCAATGATTTTACCCTCGTCTTCTGGATCGCCGTCATTCCCGCCGTCATCTCCGCCGGGTTGATCATCGTTGCGGTGAAAGAGCCGAAGCGCGAGGCGCCTGTGCGCAAGGTGCGCATGCCGCTCAGCCGCAGCGAACTTGGTCGGCTCAGCGCCAACTACTGGTGGGTGGTCGCAGTCGCTTCGGCCTTCACCCTGGCGCGGTTCAGCGAAGCCTTCCTCGTGCTCAAGGGACAGGATATCGGCTTGCCGCTCGCGTTGGTCCCGATGGTGATGGTGGTGATGAACGTCGCCTACTTCATCTCCGCCTATCCGGTCGGCGCGCTTTCGGACCGAATGAGCCGGACAAAATTGCTCGTCATCGGCTTGGTCCTGCTTCTCGCCGCCGATCTCGTGCTTGCATTTTCCTCGGCGCTAACCGGTCTGTTGCTCGGCGCCACGCTCTGGGGTTTCCACATGGGATTTACTCAGGGAGTGCTTGCGACGCTCGTCGCCGATACCGCGCCGGCCGAACTGCGCGGCACCGCGTTCGGCGTGTTCAACCTGATGACGGGGGTGGTGCTTCTGGCCGCGAGCGTCATCGCCGGCTTGCTGTGGGATGCGACCGGCCCGATGGGCACATTCCTCGCAGGCGCGGGCTTCACACTCGTGACGCTTGCAGGACTGGCGTGGCTCGAAGCCCGGCGCCGGCGCCGGCGCAACGGAAGCGGGACTGAAACCGGAAATTAGCTGGGCAATACGGTGAAGATAGGAGTGGCTGGAGCGGGTGAAGGGAATCGAACCCTCGTATTCAGCTTGGGAAGCTGCTGCTCTACCATTGAGCTACACCCGCGCGGCCCGCACAGTTCCAACAGTTGCGGCGCCCTGTCAAGGGAGAATGCGGCCCGCTGCGCAAGGAAGATGTTAACCTCCGCTCGTGACAATGGCGGGATATTTCCGGTCTTTTTCCCTTCGGTCAGCCATCATGCATGCCCTGCGCAACCTGCTTCAATCGCGACGTTTCGAAAACACGATTACGTTTCTGATCCTCTTGAATGCCATCACGCTGGGTCTCGAGACGTCACCCGTGATCATGCATCACTTCGGAACCGCGCTTCACGCCGCCGATCAGACCCTGCTTGCCATCTTCATAATCGAATTGCTCATCAAGCTCCTGCTCTATCGCCGCAATTTTTTCCGCGAACCCTGGCGGATCTTCGACCTGCTCGTCATCGCCATTTCCGTGGTGCCAAGCACCGAAAGCATCTCAATCCTGCGCGCCTTGCGCGTCATCCGGCTTTTCCGTCTGATCTCGATGGTGCCGTCAATGCGCCGGGTGGTCGGCGGGCTATTCTCCGCGCTCCCCGGAATGGGATCGATCTTCCTGCTGCTGAGCCTCGTCTTCTACGTCTCCTCGGTCGCAGCGACCAAGCTGTTCGCCGCCGATTTTCCCGAACTTTTCGGGACGATTGCCGCCTCGGCCTTCACCCTGTTCCAGGTCATGACGCTCGAAGGCTGGACCGGAGAAGTGGTGCGACCGATCATGGCCGTGCATCCGCTCGCCTGGGTGTTCTTCATCCCGTTCATCATTGCCACGTCGTTTACCGTGCTCAACCTGTTCATCGGCATCATCGTCTCGTCGATGCAGGCCGAGCATGAAATCCCGACGCAGGTCGGCCAGGAACAGATGATCGAGGACCAGAGAAAGATCCTGTCCGAGCTGCAGGAACTGCGGCGCGAACTCGCGACGTTCCGGCGCGAGCGTGGGTCAACCCAGCCGGAAATGCTTTGATAGTTTCAGGCCCTGCGCCTGGTAGTTGGAGCCGAGGCCGGAACCGTAAAGGCCTTGCGGAAGCTGCTGCATGTGTTCGTAGACCAGACGGCCGATCACCTGACCGTGCTCGAGGATGAAGGGCACTTCGTGGCTGCGCACTTCCAAGACCGCCCGGCTTCCCGAGCCGCCGGCGGCGGCATGGCCGAAACCGGGGTCGAAGAAGCCGGCATAATGCACGCGGAATTCGCCGACCAGCGGATCATAGGGCGTCATTTCCGCCGCATAGAGCGGCGGCACGTGCACAGCCTCGTTGGAGACGAGGATGTAGAACTCGTCCGGATCGAGGATCAGTTCGTCGGCACCGCGGCTGTAGAGCGGCTCCCAGAAGTCGAGCACGTCGTGCGCGGCCTTCTTGTCGACGTCGATCACGCCGGTATGGTGCTTGCCGCGATAGCCGATCAGGCCGTCATCGCCGGTGCCTTTCAGGTCGATCGACAGCGCGATGCCGCCGCCCGAGACGTTCGGCGCTTCGCTAGCAACCAGCGTCTCTGTCGCATGCAGGTCGAGCAGTTCACGCTCGCCGAGCAAGGCCTGGCCGACGCGGAAGCGGATCTGCGACAGGCGCGAGCCGCGCCGCACGATGACCGGGAAGGTGCGCGGGGAGATCTCCAGATAGAGCGGCCCCTTGTAGCCGGCCGGGATCTTGTCGAATTCCTGGGCATAATCGACCATGACCCGGGTAAAAATGTCGAGGCGGCCGGTCGAGCTCTTCGGATTGGCGGATGCCGACATTTCCGCCGGCAGATCGAGGCTTTCCATCAACGGAACGATATAGACGCATCCGGTCTCGAGCACGGCGCCGTTTTCCAGGTCGATCTCGTGCAGGGTCAGCCGCTCGAGCTTGTCGGCAACCGTGTGGGCGCGGCCGGGCATAAAGCTCGCGCGCACGCGCAACGCCTTCGCGCCAAGGCGGAGGTCGAGGCTGGCCGGCTGGATCTGATCATGGTCGAGCATCTTCTCGCTCATTAGCCGGCCTTCGCCGAAGAGCGTGCCGATGGCACTGTCCGAGAGAATGCCCGTGGTCCTGGTCATCTTGTTTCATCCTGTTTGGGCCCGACAAAACCAAAGTCGAGGAATTGACGCAAGTCCGTGTTGGGCGTATGGCAGGCTTATCCCGTGGTGATTTGGCCGGTCGGCTTGCAGCCACGTTAAACAAATGGCTAAAGAGACCGGGTGCTAGAAACCGGTCCGATTTCGCGACCGGTTTTTTTGTATGCGAGAGGCTTAAGTGGCATGAGCAAGAACTGGCGTCCGGCAACCCAACTGGTCCATGGCGGAACCCTGCGTTCGCCCTACGGTGAAACGTCCGAGGCAATCTTCCTGACCCAGGGTTTCGTCTATGAGACCTCGGAAGCGGCAGAAGCGCGCTTCAAGGGTGAGACGGACGGCTATATCTACGCTCGCTACGGCAGCCCGACCAATGACATGTTCGAAAAGCGCATGTGCCTGCTCGAAGGCGCCGAGGACGCCCGCGCCATGGCCTCGGGCATGGCCGCCGTCGCCGCATCCGTTCTGTGCCAGGTGAAGGCCGGCGATCACATCGTCGCGGCGCGCGCCCTGTTCGGCTCGTGCCGCTATGTCGTCGAGACGCTGGCGCCGCGCTACGGCGTGGAGTGTACACTGGTCGACGGCCGGGATCTGGCGAACTGGGAAGCGGCAATCCGGCCGAACACGAAAGTTATGTTCCTCGAAAGCCCAACTAACCCGACGCTTGAAGTCGTGGACATTGCCGGCGTCGCCAAGCTCGCCGACCAGGTGGGCGCGACGCTGATCGTCGACAACGTCTTCGCCACACCGCTCTTCCAGAAGCCACTCGAACTCGGCGCCCATGTGGTGGTCTATTCGGCAACCAAGCATATCGACGGCCAGGGCCGCTGCCTCGGCGGCGTCGTGCTCTCATCGAAGGACTGGATCGCCGAGAACCTGCAGGACTATTTCCGCCATACCGGCCCCGCCATGTCGCCGTTCAATGCCTGGACGCTACTGAAAGGGGTCGAAACGCTGCCGCTGCGCGTCAAACAGCAGACGGCGAATGCCGCGGCGATCGCCGACTTCCTGGCCGAACAGCCGCAGGTCGCCAAGGTGATCTATCCCGGTCGCGCCGACCATCCGCAGGCCGACATCATCGCCAAGCAGATGACCGGCGGCTCGACGCTTGTCGCCTTCGAGATGAAGGGCGGCAAGGACGCGGCGTTCAAGCTGCAGAACGCGCTGGAGATCGTCAAGATCTCCAACAATCTCGGCGATGCCAAGAGCCTGATTACCCATCCGGCCACGACGACGCACAAGAACCTGACGGACGAGGCACGGGCCGAACTCGGCATGTCCGGCGGCACGGTGCGTCTTTCCTGCGGCATCGAGGATACGCAGGACCTGCTCGAGGATTTTGCCCGCGCCATGGCAAGCGTCGGCGCCTGAGCGCCGTTCCCGGCCTGCAATGACCTAGAAAAGTCCGGGCACGCGGCTTGCGCGCTCGGACCGAGGTCCTTAACCCCAACGGTTAGCATTAACAACAAAATGTGCGCGTCGCCGGACGCTTTGGCAGGCCGGCGCGCTTGTATTTTTTCCTCATCACGCCATGCTGTAAGCTATGTTTAGTGATGCTTTGAAAAGGTCCAGTGCATGTACCGCGCCGTGACACGCGACATCGAGGTCAGTGTCGAACCCTATTACCTGGAGGAGCAATCCGATCCGGAAGACAGCCGCTATGTCTGGGGCTATCGCATCGTGATCGCGAACCACTCCGCGGCATCCGTTCGCCTCATGCACCGCTACTGGAACATCACCGACCAGAACGGCCAGGTCGACGAAGTGCACGGGCCGGGCGTGATCGGCGAGCAACCGCGCCTGCGACCCGGCGACACCTATGAATATTCCTCGGGCTGCCCGCTCGACACGCCGTCTGGTATGATGTTCGGGCATTACCAGATGGAATCCGATGACGGCGAGATCTTCGACGTCGCCATACCGGCCTTTTCGCTCGATGCACCGGGAATGCTGCGCGTGCTGAACTGACAACGGCAGGGCCTTCGCCCTGCCGTCACCCTATTTCACATTCTCGCCCTTGCTCAGGCGTTCACGACTTCCGCCGCCTCGTAGCGATAGGTGGTCGAGCAGAACTCGCAGGTCACCGTAATGGCCCCATCCGTCTGGCTGGCATCGATCTCCTCCTGAGAGAAGCTCGACAGCACGCCCTTGATCTTTTCGCGCGAGCAACTGCAGCGATCGTAGACGGCGTGAGGCTCGTAGACCCGAACGCCGCGCTCGTGGAACAGACGGTAAAGCAGCCGTTCCGCGCCGATTTGCGGATCGGTCAGCTCGTCGGCGTCGATCGTGTCGACCAGCATGCGCGCTTCCGCCCAGGCATCGTCGTCCGAGTGCGGTCTCTCTCCATTGTCGCCATCGCCGCCATGCAGGTCGGAATGGCGTATGCGCTCCGGTGCCTCGGGCAGGAACTGCGCGATCAGCCCGCCGGCCCGCCAGGTGCGGCGCGGCCGACCTTCCTCGTCGCGATCGAAGAACTCGGCGGCACCGAGGCGAACCCGCGTCGGGATCTGCTCCGACTGGCGGAAATAGACCCCGGCGATGTCCTCGAGCGAGGCGCCGTCGAGCGGCACGATGCCCTGATAGGGCTGCATGAAATTGCCCTGGTCGATGGTGAGCGCCAGCACGCCCGCACCCAGTAGCTGTTCAGGCGAGGTGAGACCGGCAGCGACCGCTTCCGCCAACCGCTCCTCGTCGAAGCGGGCATAGGCTCGGACGTTTTCCGGCGAGGCGAAGTCAGCGACCAGCAGGTCGACCGGACCGTCACTCTTGGTCTGGACGGTGAACTTGCCCTCGAACTTCAACGAGGTGCCGATCAGCACGGTGAGCACGATCGCCTCGGCCAGCAGCCGGGCGACCGGCTCGGGATAGTCATGGCGGGCAAGAATTGCATTCAGCAAGGGACCGATCTGCACGGCGCGACCGCGCACGTCGAGCCCTTCCACCTGGACGGGCACGACCCGGTCATCACCGGCGAAACCGAATTCGCCAAGCTCGGCAGGCCTGTTCATCATCATTGTACTCCTGGCGCCTTGGCGCTCGAACATGGTGAGGCGCTGGGCCTCTTTCTCAACGGCACAAATGGGAACCGGACGGAAAAAGATCAAGCGTGGCAAGAGGACAGGCCTCGCCGCGCAATCCGTCCCCCTTTTTGCGCCGGCGTTGATCAGATAGCGCCGAGGCACCACGCCAGGATGGACTTCTGGGCATGCAGACGGTTTTCCGCCTCGTCGAACACGACCGACTGAGGGCCGTCGATCACCTCGTCGGTCACCTCCTCGCCGCGGTGGGCGGGCAGGCAGTGCATGAACAGCGCGTCCGGGGCCGCCTGCTTCATCAGCGCCGCATTGACCTGGAACGGCTGAAAGACATTGTGGCCGCGCGCCTTGTGTTCCTGGTTCATCGAGATCCAAGTATCGGTGACCACCACGTCGGCACCGTCCACGGCGCGGTCCGCGTCATGGNNCCCACAGCATGATCTCGCCGCCATTGTTGCGCGCCCAGTTGAGGATCTTGTCGTCCGGCTCGGAACCGAGCGGCACGGCCATGTTCATCCGGTAGCCGAACCGGGCAGAGCCCTCGACAAGCGAATGCAGGACATTGTTGCCGTCGCCGGTCCAGGCGATGGTCTTTCCCTTGATCGGGCCGCGATGCTCCTCGAAGGTCATCACGTCGGCCATGATCTGGCAGGGATGGGTGCTGTCGGTCAGCGCATTGATCACCGGAACGGTGGCGTGCTCGGCCATTTCCAGCAGACGCGAGTGGTCGGTGGTGCGGATCATGATCGCGTCGACATAACGCGACAGGACCTTGGCCGTGTCGCCGATGGTCTCGGCGCGGCCGAGCTGCATTTCGGTGCCGGACAGGAACAGCGTCTCGCCGCCGAGCTGGCGCATGCCGACGTCGAAGGAGACGCGGGTGCGGGTCGACGGCTTTTCGAAGATCATCGCCAGCATCTTGCCGGCCAGCGGCTTTTCGGCGGTGCCGGCCTTGGTCGACTGCTTGCGCGTCTTGGCGTCCTCCAGGATCAGCCGGAGGTCGGGTGCCGTCATGGCGGAGANNGGATGACGTTGTCGCCGGCGGGAACGCCCAGCACATGCTCCTCGCGCATCGCCATCAGCAGGTCGGTGTTGGGGACCTTGGCCTTGATGCCAAGCATCAGGCCCTCGCCGCGGATCTCCTCGATGATATCGGGATAGCGGTCCTTCAGCGATGCCAGTCCCTGGCGGAAAATCAATGCCACGTCGCGGACGTGATCAAGGAAGCCATCGGCCAGCACGACATCGAGCACGGCATTGCCGACGGCCATGGCGAGCGGATTGCCGCCATAGGTCGAACCATGGGTGCCGGCCTTCATGCCGGAGGCTGCTTCTTCCGTCGCCAGGCAGGCGCCGAGCGGGAAACCGCCGCCGATGCCCTTGGCAACCGCCATGATGTCCGGGGTGATGCCGGCCCATTCGTGGGCGAACAGCTTGCCGGTCCGACCGACGCCGCACTGAACCTCGTCCAGCACCAGCAGCAGTCCGTTGTCGTCGCAGATCTGGCGAAGCGCCCGGAGGAATTCGNNGATCGCCGCCGTCTCCTCGGTGATCGCCGCCTTTACCGCGTCGAGATCGCCGAACGGCACCTGGTCGAAGCCGGGGGCCTTGGGGCCGAAGCCTTCAAGATACTTCTCCTGGCCACCGGCCGCGATCGTCGCGATGGTCCGTCCATGGAAGGCGCCTTCGAAGGTGATGATATGGAAGCGCTCGGGATGGCCCTTGACGAACTGATAGCGGCGCGCCGTCTTGATCGCACATTCGAGCGCCTCGGCGCCCGAATTGGTGAAGAAGACCCGATCGGCAAACGTCGCCTCGGTCAGGCGGCGACCGAGCCTCTCCTGGCCAGGAACGTCATAGAGGTTTGACAGGTGCCAGACCTTGCCGGCCTGCGTCGTCAGTGCCTCGATCAGATGCGGATGGGCATGGCCGAGCGAATTGACCGCGACGCCAGCTGCGAAGTCGAGATAGCGTTCGCCACCCTCGGTCACGAGCCAAACACCCTCTCCTCGCTCGAACCGCAAGGGCGCGCGCATATAGGTCTGATAGAGGGGCGAGGCTTCGACCATGATAAAACACTCCTTCGGGAGGGCTTGACGGGACTATGGATGCTTCTGATTTCGCGGGCGATCGCGGCCCCAAAAAATCAAAAATGCCGCCTTGCGGCGGCGGGGGCACTATCAGCATTTCGGCCTTGCCTGTCAACGAAACAGCGCGCCGCACCTGAATTTTCGACCGCGCAGGCAAGACGATCGAGACTCGACCAAA
>DBUL01000168.1:3009-9698 GCA_002307905.1 Rhizobiaceae bacterium UBA1291 | reverse complement strand
TTTGTTTCGGATCATTCCGAAGCAAGGGTGAACGATTCTGCCATCATGCATCGCGAGCGGCGGAGAGATAACGGCATGAACTGGACGGATGAACGCGTCGAGAAACTGAAGCGCCTTTGGGCCGAAGGCTTGAGCGCGAGCCAGATCGCAGCACAACTAGGCGGCGTCAGCCGCAACGCCGTCATCGGCAAGGTTCACCGGTTGAACCTTCCGGGCCGAGCCAAGGCCGGCGGCAATTCCGCGGCGACGCGGGCCGCAAAGCGCCCGGCATCGGAACCGCGCACGCCGAGCTATGCTTCGCGCGTCACGACCCGNNCAACATGCTCAAGGAAGAGGTCGAGATCGACGGCGTCGAAGAGATCAAAATCTCCCCGGCTGGCAATGTCATCCTGCCGATCTCGCGCAAACTGGTACTGACCGAACTCACCGAGCGCACCTGCAAATGGCCGATCGGCGACCCGATGAAGGACGATTTCCACTTCTGCGGCTGCGAATCCGCCGACACCTCGCCCTATTGCAGCTACCACGCCAAAATGGCCTACCAGCCGGTTGGCGAGCGTCGCAAGGCAGCCAATTCGGCAGCGCGCTGAGCGCTGTCTCTCCCCGCATCGAAACGCAAAACGGGCCACAGAGGCCCGTTTTTTGTTTGACTGCTGGAATCGACCCAGCCGTCAGGCTTCCATCGAATAACCGGCGCCGCGGACCGTACGAATGACGTCCTGCGAATTGGCAAAATTGAGCGCTTTGCGCAGACGCCCGACGTGTACGTCGACGGTGCGCTCATCGACATAGATGTCGTGCCCCCAAACCCCGTCCAGCAATTGCGAACGCGAGAAGACGCGGCCGGGCGATGCCATCAGGAACTCTAGCAAGCGGAATTCCGTCGGACCGAGCCGCACTTCGCGGCTCTTGCGGTGGACGCGATGCGTTTCGCGGTCGAGTTCGATGTCGCCGCAACGGAGCACGCTGGACAAGACTTCCGGACGGGCGCGCCGCAGCATGGCCCTGACGCGCGCCATCAGTTCCGGTGTCGAGAACGGCTTGACGACATAGTCGTCCGCCCCGGTCGCAAGTCCGCGGACACGCTCGCTCTCTTCGCCACGCGCCGTTAGCATGATGATGGGCAGGCGCTCGGTTTCAGGACGCATGCGCAGACGACGGCAGAGCTCAATTCCGGATACGCCCGGCAGCATCCAGTCGAGGATCAGGAGGTCGGGGACCCGCTCCTGCAGGCGAAGTTCCGCTTCGTCACCCCGCAATATCGTTTCGACCTCGTAGCCCTCCGCCTCGAGATTATAGCGCAGGAGTACGCTCAGGGCTTCCTCGTCCTCGACGACAGCGATCTTTGGCAGCATCGGTATCGATAACCTTTCGAATGCGGTCGGATTACTCGGTGATGGCGCCGACGGAAGAGGTCAGGTCATCCTTCGGGCGCTCGCCTTCGGGCTGGGCACCCGTGGCCATGTAATAGATCGTCTCGGCGATGTTGGTCGCATGGTCGCCGATGCGCTCGATGTTCTTGGCGCAGAAGAGAAGATGGGTGCAACTGGTGATGTTGCGCGGATCTTCCATCATGTAGGTGAGCAGCTCGCGGAACAGCGAGGTGTACATGGCGTCGATTTCCTCGTCCCGGTCGCGGATGGATTTCGCCTTTTCTGCCGACCGGGTGTTGTAGACGTCGAGCACTTCCTTGAGCTGGATAAGGGCCAGTTCGCTCAAGTGCTCGAGACCGCGGGCCAGCTTTCGCGGCACGCCGGTCGTCTGAATGGCCATGACGCGCTTGGCATTGCTCTTGCCGAGGTCGCCGACCCGTTCCAGGTCGTTGGCGATGCGCAGCGCGCCGATGATCTCGCGAAGGTCGGCGGCGACCGGCTGGCGGCGCGCGATGGTGACGATCGCCTTGTCGCCGATCTCCAGCTCGGCGGCATCCATCAGCACGTCGTCGGAAATGACCTTCTGTGCCAGCGCCGCGTCGGAGTTGACCAGCGCACGCACGCTGTCGGCCACCATCTGTTCGGCAAGGCCGCCCATCTCGGTGATGCGGCGCATCAGGTATTTCAGTTCTTCGTCATAGGCCGTGTAGATATGCGATGGCGACATGTTCGTTGTCCTTGAATTTGGTATCCGCCCGGAAGGAAGCGCCGGCTCAGCCGAAACGGCCCATGATGTAGTCCTGGGTGCGCTGATCGTCCGGATTGGTGAACATCTTGTCCGTGTCGTTTTCCTCGACCAGCAGGCCAAGGTGGAACATTGCGGTGCGCTGCGACACGCGGGCGGCCTGCTGCATCGAGTGGGTAACGATGACGATGGTAAAGTTGGCGCGCAGTTCGTGGATCAACTCCTCGACCTTGGCGGTCGCGATCGGGTCGAGCGCCGAGCAGGGTTCGTCCATCAGGATCACTTCCGGGCTGACGGCAATCGCGCGGGCAATGCACAGGCGCTGCTGCTGGCCNNTGGGCCGTAGGCAATGTTTTCGTAGATCGACTTCGGGAACGGGTTCGGCTTCTGGAAGACCATCCCGACACGGGCACGCAGCTCGACCACGTCGATCGAAGGATCGTAGATATCCTGATCATCAAGTGTGATGCTGCCGGTCATCCGGCATCCGTCGATTGTATCGTTCATGCGGTTGAGCGTCCGCAGGAATGTCGACTTGCCACAACCGGAGGGACCGATCAGCGCCGTCACGGTGTTGAGCCGGATACCCAAATTCACGTCGAAAAGGGCACGCTTTTCGCTGTAATAAACTGAAACGTCTTTTCCGACCATTTTAAATTTAGCGTCAGTCATCTTCTTATCCAGCGCCTGTTCAACTGCTGCTTCCGACATCACGTTCATAAGCCTTACTCCATCTACCATCGGCGCTCAAAACGCTGCCGGAGGAAAATTGCGATGCCNNTCAGCGAAGCCGAGCGCCTGGGCAAGGCCGATGATCGTGCCGGTCATGATCGTCGGCATCGACAATGGCAGGATGTGATGGAAGATCGCCTCGTGTTTGGATGCGCCGACGCCGAGCGCTGGCTCCCGTATCGACGAGGGGACGGATTTTAGCGAGGCACGGGTCACGATGATGATCGTGGGCAGGGTCATCAACGACAGCACAAGCCCGCCGACCAAGGGAGCCGAACGGGGCAGGCCAAACCAGCCGAGGAACACCGCGAGGCCCAGCAGACCGAAGACGACCGAGGGCACGGCGGCAAGGTTGTTGATGTTGATCTCAATCAGGTCAGTGAACTTGTTCTTAGGCGCAAATTCCTCGAGATAGATGGCGGCGGCAATGCCGACCGGCAGGCTGATGACGAGACATACCAGCAGCAGCCAGAAAGAACCGGATATCGCGCCGGCCAAGCCAGCCAGCTCTGGAAACCGACTGTCGGAATTGAAGAACAGGCCCCAGTTGAACGGCCGGGAAATAACACCGCTGGACACGAGTTGGTCATACCATCCGATCTGCTGATCGTTCACCCGGCGCTGGTTGGCCGGCGTGTTACGGTCGATCTCGCCCTTGGAAAGCTGATCAAGAGGGTCTGACAAGGGGATCAGGTAGGTGTGCTTCTCCTCCAGCAGCGACGGATTTGCCATTACCGCATCGCGCACCAGGAACGGCGCCGAGGAAGTGAACATGTTGAAATAGTCGCGCTCATCCGAGCGCGGCAAATCGCCGATCCGTTCGCGCATCGCGTCCCGCACCAGATTGCGCCAGTTGGCGCCCATGAGATCTTCGCGGTCGAGTTCCTGCGAGGAAAGATCGATCTCGATCGATACCATGGTCTGGGTAAAGGCCTTGTAGCCGGTGAACGTCAGGGTACCGATCAGCAGGGCCAGAAAGCCGAGGGCGAAGGCAATAGCGACCATGCCATAGATCTGCAGCCGACGATCGGCGGCATAGCGCCTTTTCCGCAGGGACTTCATGGCATCCGACTGCCAGTCGATGCCGCGCGAACCGGAAGTAGCTTCAATGGACATCAGTACTTCTCCCGGTATCTGCGAACAGTTTGCAATGCGATCAGGTTGAGGCCCAGGGTGATGATGAAGAGAACCAGGCCGAGCGCGAAGGCGGCCAGCGTCTTCGGATTGTCAAACTCCGAGTCGCCAATCAGCAAAGTGACGATCTGCACGGTAACCGTGGTGACAGAATCGAACGGATTGAGGGTCATCTTGGCAATGAGACCGGCCGCCATGACGACAATCATGGTTTCGCCGATCGCCCGGCTGAGAGCCAGAAGCACGCCACCAACGATGCCGGGGAGAGCCGCTGGCAAGAGGACCTTGCGGATTGTCTCGCCCTTGGTCGCGCCGAGCGCATAGGATCCGTCGCGCATGGCGCGGGGGACAGCGGCAAGGGCGTCGTCGGAGAGCGACGAGATAAACGGAATGATCATCACACCCATTACGGCGCCGGCAGCCAGCGCGCTGTTCGGTGCGGCATCCAGGCCCATGGTTATGCCAAGCGATCGAACCAGGGGCGCAACAGTCAGCACGGCGAAGAAGCCGTAGACGACCGTCGGAATACCCGCGAGGATTTCCAGCAGCGGCTTAACCACCGCCCGAAAACGATGATCCGAATATTCCGTGAGATAGATGGCGGAAAGAATGCCGGTCGGCGTTGCAACAATCATTGCAAGGCCGGAAATGACGAATGTACCGAACAGCACGGGGATCACGCCGAAAGCGCCTACGCCCGCAACCTGGTCGGCACGCAGGGCAATCTGCGGCTCCCAGCGCAGGCCGAAGAGAAACTCGGTGACCGGAACCTTGGCGAAGAATTGCATGGCCTCGAACACCAGAGAGCCGACGATGCCGGCAGTCGTCATGATGGCGACCAGCGACGAGAACATCATGAAATAACCGACCGAACGCTCGACACTGTGGCGCGCGCGATACCGCGGCGAAATCACCCTCATGCTGAAGAACGCGCCAATCGCCATAAAGGATGCCACGACGGCGATGATGGCGATATTCGCGATGTTTCTGAGAGACTTCATGTGCTCGACGGCCGCAACAACCTCGGGCGTCGGCTCCTTGAAGAGGTTGCCGGAGGCAACCTGCCTAATCTCGCTGATCAGAATGGATTTCCTCGCGCCTTCGAGCGCTTCGGATCCGGGCACCGACGCGAGAACGAGCATGTCGATGATGCTGTCCTGTCCGAGAAGCCAAAGGATGAGGAAGATGAAGGCGGGAATTCCCGTCCAGATCGCGGCATTCAGACCGTGGTAGATCGGTCGCGAGTGAACTTTCACCTGCGCGCCGGAATAGATCGACTTTGCCCGCGCCGTGGCGAAATAGGCCACGACAACCGCCGCAAGTGCCATCATACCAAACAGATAGCCCGACATAACGCCCCCAATCAAAACAAGGAACGGCTGCCCGCCATGATGGCGGGCAGCCTTATAGAGAGGGCCGATTACGAGCCGAACTTCTTGCCTTCGATGACAGCCTTCTGAACTTCCTTGAGAAGTTCCGGTGCAAGCGGGGTGAGACCGCGCTCGGCCATGTAGCCGTCGGCACCGAGAGCCGCATCAGAAACGTACTCTTCGAGGAATTCCTTCATGCCCGGGATAACGTCGCGGTGGGCGTTCTTGACATAGAAGAACAGCGGACGGGCAACCGGGTACGAACCATCAGCAATGGTGTCGAAGGTCGGTTCGACGCCATTGACGTGTACGCCCTTGAGCTTGTCGGCGTTCTCGTAGAGGAACGAATAGCCGAAGATACCGAGCGAGTTCGGATCGGATTCGAGACGCTGAACGATGAGGTTGTCGTTTTCGCCAGCTTCAACGAACGGACCGTCCTGACGCATGCGCGAGCAGACCTCGTTCCACTTCTTTTCGTCGGCCTTCTTCAGGTCGGCCATGCCCTCGAGCTTGCCGCAACCGTCATGCATGACGAGTTCGACGAAAGCATCGCGGGTACCGGAGGTCGGCGGGGGGCCGAAAGCGACGATGTTGATGGCCGGCAGCGATGCGTCAACGTCTGACCACGTCTTGTTCGGATTGGCGACGAAACCACCCTTGCCATCCGGAAGTTCGGCGGCCAGCGCCTTGAAGATCTGCTCTTCGGTCAGGTTCCAGTCGGCTGCATTGGCACGCGAAACGGCGATGGAAAGACCGTCATAACCGATCATGGCTTCGGTGATGTCGGTCACACCGTTGTCGGTGCACAGCTTGACTTCCGATTCCTTGATGGCGCGCGAAGCGCCGGTGATGTCAGCGAAGTCAGGGCCGATGCCGCCGCAGAACGCCTTGAAACCGCCGCCGGTACCGACCGACTCGACAACCGGAGCCGGCTTGCCGGACTTGTTGGCAAATTCTTCAGCCGCAGCCTGAGAGTAAGGGAACACGGTCGAGGAACCGGTTACCTTGATCTGGTCACGAGCAACTGCAACGCCTGCGAAGGCGACCGAGGCAACAAGGGCTGCTGCCGAAAGTTTCAAAACGTTCATCTGGAATTCTCCCGTTATTGGGCTGTTGGGTCGATGCAACCATGTTCAGCGGTGACCGCCGAAGATCAGCACGCTGTTCATAGCGGCCCTTCCCACAAGCTTTTATGTCAGTTCGATGAAACATTTGTGACAATTCATCTCTTTGATTTTGTTTGTATATTCCAAACGATTTCCGCAATTTCCGGATTTATATGTCAAAAACGGACGGTAAACTCGGTTCCCTGGTCGATTTCCGACTTCACGATGT
>DBUL01000168.1:2482-2957 GCA_002307905.1 Rhizobiaceae bacterium UBA1291 | reverse complement strand
GGCGCGGCACGTGCTCGGACGGAATTCCGGGTCCGTGGTCGATGACGCTGACCTCCACCGAGCCGCCACCCGGATTGCGAACATGAACGTCGACGGTCTTGCCTTCCTGCCCATATTTGCAGGCGTTCTCAATCAGGTTTTCGAAAACCTGGACCAGTTCATCCCGATCCCCGAGAACCTCCACCTTCTCCTGCGGCATATGCAGGCGGATCTCCACATCCAGTTCCGCGGCCAGCGGCGCCAGGCTGTCGCGGACATGGCCTATGACGGGCACGAGATCGACCATCTGGTCGGGCGCGAGATGAGCCTTCAGTTCCAGGCGGGACAACGAAAGCAGGTCATCGACGAGGCGGCTCATCCGGTTCGCCTGTTCGAGCATAATGGTGAGAAACCGCTCCTGGGCCTTGGGGTCGCCGCGCGCCGGGCCCTGCATGGTCTCGATGAAACCGCGTAGCGAAGCCAGCGGCGTGCGCAG
>DBUL01000168.1:0-2357 GCA_002307905.1 Rhizobiaceae bacterium UBA1291 | reverse complement strand
TAAATCGCTGCGCATCCGATCGATCCGGCGCAGTTCGGAAATATCCTTGAACGACAAGAGGAACAGGTCCTCCTTCGCGCCTTCGATATGCAGCGGCGAGGACCGCACAATATAGACGCGCTCGGAGGGAAGTCGTTCGGAGTGCTCGATCTGGTTCGGCTCGTCCGTGGCGATCGTCTCACGCACCATGTCCAGGACGCCGGGGGAGCGGAAGCGNNTCTCGGCGGCAAGGTTCTGATCGCGTAGCGCCGCATCACGGCCTAGGACGAAAACCGGCAGGTCTATGGCGTTCAGGACCGCCGAGACGACCTGTCCGGTGCCCTCAACTTCCTCGGCGGCAACGGATTCGGTGGCGACCGCGGGTCGGCTACTCTGGGTTTCTTCCCCGCTTCGCAACAGAATCGCCAGGACGGAAAGCGCGAAAAGAATGCCTGCGAATGCCGGCTGCGCTCCCGAAAGATAGGCGGCGAGCGAAACCAGCGCAGCGGCGGCAAGATAGATCCAGCCGGAAACCATTCGCCACATCAGAGCTCGCCAGCCAGTCGTTTTTCCACTCAAGATCCCTCTGCCCTCCGTGCCTGCAACCGAATACGAACCTGCCATCCTAGCGATGATTCATGACAGATGTTTGCCAACCTTGCCATCGTTCGTCAGGGATTTCCGCACGAAGCCGCTTGCCACGGATATCAGCAAGGGCTTGAATTCGTGCGGCAAATATGTCCTCACTGACATTGCCGGCACGCGCTGCGGCAAGCAGGAGAAGAGCCATGGACATCGAAATCGAAAGCCGGATCGTCGAACTGACGCTCGACGGAGAGAAACGCAGGTTCGACATCGACGACCCGAAATTGCCGAAATGGATCGATGACAAGTCCCTGGCCTCAGGCAGTTTCCCATATGACAAGAAGATGGATGAGGAAGAATACGAGGATCAACTCAAGGACGCGCAGATCGAACTTGTGAAACTGCAGTTCTGGCTGCAGCGGACAGGCCAGCGTTTCATGGCGCTTTTCGAAGGGCGCGATGCCGCCGGCAAGGGCGGCACGGTCAAGAACATCCTTGCTTACATGAATCCGCGCTCCGCCCGAGAGGTGGCGCTGCCGAAGCCGACGGAAACAGAACGCGGTCAATGGTATTTCCAGCGCTATGTCAGCCATTTTCCGACCGCCGGAGAATTTGTGCTGTTTGACCGCTCCTGGTACAATCGCGCTGTAGTCGAACCCGTCAACGGTTTCTGCACAACCGAGCAATATGAGAAGTTCCTCGCGGAGGCACCGCGCTTCGAGAGGCTGATCGAGCAGGACGGGATCCACTTCTGCAAATTCTGGCTGAATATAGGCCAGGAGATGCAGATCGAGCGTTTCCACGACCGCCGGCACGATCCACTGAAGATATGGAAACTGTCGCCCATCGACATCGTCGCGCTCGGCAAGTGGGACGAGTACACCGAAAAACGCAACCGCATGTTGAACGAAACACACACCGCCTACGCCCCGTGGACGATCGTAAAGGCCAATGACAAACGCCGGGCCAGACTCAACGTCATCCGGCACATCCTGCGCTCCATGGATTATGACGGAAGGGACGATGGCAAGGTCGGCAAGCTGGATCCGAAAATCATCGGCTCAGGCCCGGATTTCCTCAACGGAAAGCAGAAATGAGCGGCCGGGCGATCACTCGCCCGGCAGGATGCGCACGGAATAGAGGTTGACGCCGCGTCCCGTGCCACCGAGGTCTCCGTTCAGCAGCAGTTGGCCGGACGTACCGGGGGCCATGGCGCGCTCGAACGATACCCGGAAAAGCACATCTGTCTTTTCCGGGTTCACTGTGAAGCGGTGGCGTGCGCAATCACCGAGACGACCGAAATCGCAGGAGACCGATATCTGCACCGGCTTGTCGTCTGCCGATTGCAGGGTGAGCGCGATGGTCGAGGTCCGTCCCGCCATTTCCCGCAAGATATCTGTCGGAACCGTGATTTCCGCACTGCCATCGGCATCGGCACTGCGGGAAACGATCTGTATGGCCGTCCCGTCGCTCGCGGCCACGACATCCACCAGTGCATTGCCGCGGGCTCTGATCGCGGAAATCTGCTTGGGCTCGAACACCTGGATCCAGCTGTCGGAAAAACCGCTCTGAGCGTCGAGCGTGCGTGGTGCGGCCGAAGATTCCGCTGTCGGCTCCGTGGTCGCATCGGCGCCAGTGAAATCCTCGTCCTCGGCACGCGGCGGCGGATTGGGAACGCTTGTGTCACGTTCCTCCACCGACAGCATTATACCTGATGTATAGATCCACCACGCGCCCATACCCAAGGTGGCAAAGACAACGGACAGGATAAAGAGGCGCGAGTAGAGACCGCG
>DBUL01000167.1 GCA_002307905.1 Rhizobiaceae bacterium UBA1291 | reverse complement strand
CGCCCACCGGCTGTCGACCATTGCCGCCCTCGACCGGCTGGTCGTCATGGACAAGGGCAGGATCATCGAGGAGGGGACGCATGCTGAACTTGTTGAAAGGGGCGGGCTCTATGCCGAGCTTTGGGCGCGCCAGTCCGGCGGGTTCCTGCATACGCACGATAGTGAGGATGAAAACGGCGGCGATGGTCAGCCAGTTGCCGTGTGATGCCGCCGGCGCCGCCGCATCAGTGCTCGACGATGAGCGCCAGATCGCCAATCAGACCGTAGTGGTTCGAACCGTAGGCGTCCTCGAGGCGGGTGAGTGAAAGCGGCAGGATGTCCTTCGACACGTAGATGTGATCGATCGGGATGCCGAAAATCCCGGCCGCGACCGGCCAGGTGGCGGGTTCTGTGCCGGCGGTCTGCAGGGCATTGCGCCGCAAGAATTCCTGCATGTCCGGCGCGATGGTGTCGGAGTTGAAGTCACCGCCGATCACGACGGGTCCGCCGCGCTCGCGCAGGACCATACTGGCGCGCCGCAATTCGATGGTGTGATAGTCGTCGAAATACGGCTTTGTCAGGTGGATCGCGGCCAGTTGCACGGACTGCCCGCCGACCCGGATTGTTGCCATGGCGAAACGGTTGCTACGGATCTCGCTCAGGCTGAGAAACTGCGGATCCTCGATCGCATATTTCGACAAGATCATCAGGTCGCATTCCTCCACCAGGATGCCGCAGCCGATCCTGTAGGGATAGGCGGCTTGCAGGGCTGGAAGGTGATGCAACAGCGGACCTGATTCGAATAGGTAGGCAACGTCCGCACCCGAGTCGTTGATCATCTCGGCGATGCGGCTGGCATTTTCGTGGTTGTTGCTCAGCATGTTGAAGGAGAGGAGGCGCAACCGCGTCGCCTCCGACGGCATGCCGATCTGGGCGGGCAGGAATTCTCGCTGCATCCATAGGGCATGACCGCACAGCAATAGCGAGGCGGTGAGCAGAGCATATCCAAAGGCGCTGCGTTTCAGCACCAGACAGGTGAGGGCGCCCAGGGCGGCGGTGACGCCAAGTTGTGGTTGCAGGCTGAAGAAGAAGGACAGGAACCAGGAATCGGTCACGTAGCGAAGGCTGACGACTATCAGGCCGAAGGACAGAAGCACGCCCAGAGCGGAGGAAGTTCGATCTCTTATCAAAGGTGCAAGTCCGTGGGCGTGAACCCTGTCCAGAAGCGGCGAACATGCCGCAATTCGCTTTGCGTTGCAACAAGGCCCGCGGCTCTTCCAAAAACCCGCGAACAGGCGTGAATATTCCGCGACATTGTGCCCTCATCCCCCTGTGAAGACTGGACATAATCCGATATCAAGCTTAGAAGGCGCCAAATTGGCGAGGAATCTGTGGCGCAATCGTGATCGCGTTGGATTACTTGTCGCCTGGCAATGCGGTGTGTCGCATAGATTTTGCGAAAAGGATGGTTTGACCGTGAGCGAGCACGAGATGAATAGCGAAACCTTGGGCGAGCCTTCTCGCCGCGACTTCCTTTACCTGACCACGGGTGTGGCCGGTGCCGTCGGCGCCGCTGCCTTCGTCTGGCCCTTCATCGACCAGATGCGGCCGGATGCCTCGACGCTGGCGCTCGGCTCGATCGAGGTCGATGTCTCGGCACTCGAGCCAGGCATGTCGCTCATCGTCAAATGGCGTGGCAAGCCGGTCTTCATCCGCAACCGTACCGACGCGGAAGTCGAGCAAGGCAAGGCTGTCGCGCTCGCAGATCTCAAGGATCCGGTCGCACGCAATGCCAATGGCGACGCCGCCGCCGAAGCTACGGACCTCGCCCGCTCCGCCGGTGAAGGCAAGGAGAACTGGCTGGTGATGATCGGAGTCTGCACCCACCTCGGCTGCGTGCCTTTGGGGCAGGCTGGTGATTTCGGTGGCTGGTTCTGTCCCTGCCACGGTTCGCACTACGATACCGCGGGCCGTATCCGCACAGGTCCGGCTCCGGAAAACCTGCCCATTCCGACATTTGCATTTGTTTCCGATACTGTGATCAAGATCGGCTGAGGGGATTCAGAAATATGAGTGATCATTCCAGTTACCAGCCGTCGAGCGGCCTTGAGAAGTGGATCGATTCGCGGCTGCCGCTGCCGCGCATGATCTATGACAGTTTTGTCGCCTATCCGGTTCCCCGCAACCTGAACTATGCCTATACCTTTGGCGCCATGCTGTCGGTCATGCTGATTGTGCAGATTCTGACCGGCGTCGTTCTGGCCATGCACTATGCCGCCGAAACGAGCGTCGCCTTCGTTTCGGTCGAGAAGATCATGCGTGACGTCAACAACGGCTGGCTGCTGCGCTATATGCATGCCAACGGCGCTTCGTTCTTCTTCATCGCCGTATACCTGCATATCGCCCGCGGCCTCTACTACGGTTCCTACAAGGCGCCGCGCGAGATCCTCTGGATCCTTGGCGTGGTCATTTACCTGCTGATGATGGCAACCGGCTTCATGGGCTATGTTCTGCCCTGGGGTCAGATGTCCTTCTGGGGCGCGACAGTCATCACCGGCTTCTTCACCGCCTTCCCGCTGGTCGGCGAGTGGATACAGCAGTTCCTTCTGGGCGGTTTCGCCGTCGACAATCCGACGCTGAACCGCTTCTTTGCGCTGCACTACCTGCTGCCGTTCATGATCGCCGGCGTCGTCATCCTGCACGTCTGGGCCTTGCATGTCACCGGCCAGACCAACCCGACCGGTGTCGAGGTCAAGTCGAAGACGGACACGGTTCCGTTCACGCCCTACGCGACCCTCAAGGATGCCTTCGGCGTGTCGGTCTTCCTGATCGTGTTTGCCTGGTTCATCTTCTACATGCCGAACTATCTCGGCCATCCCGACAACTACATCATGGCCGATCCGCTGAAGACGCCGGCTCACATCGTTCCGGAGTGGTACTACCTGCCGTTCTACGCGATGCTGCGGGCGATCACCTTCAACGTCCTGTTCATCGACTCAAAGCTTGGCGGCGTTCTGGTGATGTTCGGTGCGATCCTCGTGCTGTTCTTCCTGCCCTGGCTCGACACGTCGAAGGTGCGTTCGGCGGTCTACCGTCCGTGGTACAAGCTGTTCTTCTGGATCTTCGTCGCCAATGCCATCATGCTCGGCTGGCTCGGGTCGCGTCCGGCGGAAGGCTTGTATGTCACCCTGTCGCAGATCGGCACAGCCTACTATTTCGGCTTCTTCCTCGTGATCATGCCGTTGCTGGGTCTGTTCGAGAAGCCACGTCGCATTCCGAACTCGATCACCGAGGCGGTTCTCGAAAAGAGCGGCAAGTCCGCTGACGCAACCGTCTGATCGCTGCGATAGAGGGAAAACAAAGATGAAAAAGCTTGTCACAAGCATCGCTCTGATCGCTGGCCTGACCGGTTTCGGTGCCAGTGCTACGCTTGCTGCAGAAGGTAGCGACCTTGNNACGACTGGAGCTTCGCCGGCCCGTTCGGGAAATATGACAAGGGCCAATTGCAGCGCGGCCTGAAGGTTTACAAGGAAGTCTGTTCGGCCTGCCACTCGATGTCGCTGGTTCCGTTCCGCACGCTGTCGGATCTTGGTTACTCCGAGGATCAGGTCAAGGCGTTCGCGGCCGAGTACGAGGTCCAAGACGGTCCGAATGCCGACGGTGACATGTTCACCCGCACGGCTGTTGCGTCCGACTACTTCCCTTCGCCCTTCCCGAACAAGGAGGCAGCGGCTGCCTCCAACGGCGGGGCCGCTCCGCCGGACTTCTCCCTCATCGCCAAGGCGCGCGGTGTGGAACGTGGGTTTCCGACCTTCGTCTTCGACATTTTCACCCAGTACCAGGAAGGCGGCGCGGATTATATCTACTCCCTGCTGACCGGTTACCAGGATCCGCCGGAAGGTGTTGAAGTGCCCGAGGGCACATATTTCAATCCGTACTTCGTCGGCTCCGCGTCGCTCGCCATGGCTCCGCCGATCTCTGACGATCAGGTGGATTATGACGACGGCGCACCACAGACGGTGGATCAGTATTCCAAGGACGTCTCCGCATTCCTGATGTGGGCTGCCGAGCCGCACCTCGAAGACCGCAAACGCACCGGTTTCATGGTCATGGTATTCTTGGCGATCTTCACCGCGCTCATCTATCTGACGAAAAAGTCGGTCTACGCCAACAAGGAGCACTGATCCCTTCCGGGACCAGAGCTTGAATTGAAAAGGCGACCTTCGGGTCGCCTTTTTGTTGGTCTGGATTTGCCAGACTTGATAGTGTCCAGCGTCATCTCCCATAGACTCTCCAATGGACCCAACATGAGCAATTTTGCCCTGGAGCTTGCATCCTCGATCCGCTCCATTCCCGACTATCCCAAGCCGGGCATTATCTTCCGTGACATCACTACGTTACTTGGCAATCCGCGAGCCTTCCGGCGCACCGTTGATGAACTGGTGCAGCCCTATGCTGGCCTCAAGATCGACAAGATCGCGGGAATGGAAGCCCGCGGCTTTATCCTCGGCGGGGCCGTTGCGCACCAGCTCTCGACGGGCTTCGTGCCAATCCGCAAGAAGGGCAAGCTGCCCCATGAGACGGTCAGCATTGCCTACAGCCTGGAGTACGGCATCGATGAGATGGAAATGCACATCGATGCCGTTGAGCCGGGGCAGAAGGTCATTCTCGTCGACGACCTGATCGCGACCGGCGGTACGGCCGTCGGCGCCGTGCAGCTGCTACGCAAGATCGGTGCGGATGTGATCTCCGCCTGTTTCGTCATTGATCTTCCGGATCTCGGCGGCCGCAAGAAGCTGGAAGCCCTCGGGGTTGAGGTCCGCACGCTGGTCGAATTCTCCGGCCACTGAGATACTAAAACGGTAGCGAGCACCTTTCAACCGAAGATGCCCTAAGCGGCGCCTCGGGCAGTCGTTTGTTCAGCGATTGCCGTCCTTACCGTTGCGGACGACGGTCCCGGCGGATTGGGGATCCTTCCCTTCATTTTCGCGGGCGCGCGTTTCGGGCCCGGCGACGATGATCCGGTGATCGAGATCGCCCTTGTCTTCGGCTTCCTGCTGTCGCTTGTCCTTGTGCATCGTCAGCTCCTGTTCTTGTCAAACACAGGGTAGAACGAGTGCGGCATCGGACAGTTCCATCGGTGATAGCGGGCCGGAACATTTGTCGGCAGGCGGAAGGGCGCGAACGGCGTCGCGCCCAGCAATTGGTCACGCGGTGAGCGCCTTGCGGATGTCGTCCTCCAAAGTCTCCGGTTTCGTCGCCGGTGCATAGCGCGCAATCGGCTCGCCGTTACGGCCGACGAGGAACTTGGTGAAGTTCCACTTGATTGCCTCGGTGCCGAGGATGCCCGGAACCTCATGCGTCAGGTACTTGAACAGCGGATGCGCGCCTGCACCGTTGACCTCGACCTTGGCAAACAGCGGGAAGCCGACCTGATAGTTCAGTTCGCAGAAGGCCTTGATCTGCTGTTCGTCGCCGGGTTCCTGGCCACCGAACTGGTTGCAGGGGAAGCCGAGGACGACGAGATCCGCAGCATAGGTTTCCTGCAGCTTCTGCAGGCCTTCATACTGGGGCGTGTAGCCGCAAGCGCTGGCGGTATTGACGACCAGCACCAGTTTGCCGGCGAAGTCCGAAAGCGGGCGATCCTTGCCGTCGATGTCAATCGCGTGGAAATCGTGGAGGTNNTGGAGGTTCACGGGGCATCGCTCCTATTCGAATTCGAGGATCTTGGTCTTGAAGCGCAGGACGGTTTCTCCGTTCTGGTTCTCACCCTCACCGAGGCCGACATTCAGCATCAGCCCGGGGCGTGATGCCAGAGGCCGGCTCTCCAGGCTGGTCAGACTATAGGTGATCGTGTCTCCGGCATAGACCGGCTTTAACCACTGCAGTTCCTCGAAGCCGGGGGAGGGGCCGAGACGCGGAGGAACAGTGCCTTCAGCCTTCAGCCTTTTTAACTCGACGCCCCAGAAATCGACGAAGCAGCGCATCCATCCGGCACAGGTATGCCATCCCGAGGCGCAGAGCGCGCCGAATACGTAGGATTTTGCCGCCTCGGCGTCGGTGTGGAACGGTTGCGGATCGAATTTTTCTGCGTAACGGATGATGTCCTCGGCGGTGAAGATCCGCGCGCCGGTCACGACCTTGTGGCCGGCGGGATAGAGCTCGATCAGCTTCATGCAGCATCCCCCGTTTCACTCGTATCACGCCGGCGGAACATGATCGAATTGCGCGAGCGCAGGACGATCTCGCCTCGCTGGTTTTCCAGTTCGTGGTTCAACGTGACGATACCGATATGCGGTCGCGAGCGCATCGGTCGGGCACTCTCGACTGTCGAGCGGCCCTTCAGGGTGTCGCCAGCCAACACCGGCTTCTTCCATTCCATCAGGTCGATACCTGGCGCGCCCTCGGAAACGGAGTCAAGCAGGTAGGAATCGATCATCATCCGCATGAACATGCTGCTGGTGTGCCAGCCCGATGCCGAGAGGCCGCCGAGGATGCTGGCCTTGCCGGCCTCCTCCGAAAGATGCATCGGTTGTGGGTCGAATTCCTGCGCGAATTCGATGATCTCCGAGGCGCTGACTGTCTTCGGTCCAAGCTCGAACGCCCTTCCGACGCGGAAGTCTTCGAAATGAAGTTTCGGAGATGGCATGCGACGTTTCCTTGTAGTCGTTTCAGTGTAGAATGATCAGCTTGAAGGGCAATTACAAGGAGTGCCGGCGTTTGGTTTCGAACAGGCGTCGTTCCTGGCCGAACCGCGCGCGCGGCACGCAGACATCCAGAGACCTTCCTGTTGAAAACCAGCCCCTGAAAGGAGATTGCCATGCTCGCCAAGAATGTCGGATCAATCGATCGTATCCTACGCATCATCGTCGGTCTCGCTGTGCTGTCGCTATTCTTCATCTATCCAGACGCCTCGTGGCGCTATTGGACGCTGATCGGCATCGTCCCCTTGCTCACTGGGCTCCTCTCGACCTGCCCGCTCTATTCCATCTTCGGCATGTCGACCTGCCCGATGAAGAAGGTCTGAGACCGACGCCACGGCGCAACGAGAAACTGCCGCCCGTCGAGTGAAGGGCGGCAGCGCAAAGTCTTTCGTGATATGTGGTCCAATCCGTCTCAGGTGTTGAAACGGAAGTGGATCACGTCGCCGTCCTGGACGACATATTCCTTGCCTTCGTCGCGGCCCTTGCCGGCTTCCTTGGCGCCGACTTCACCCTTGAAATTGATGTAGTCGTCATAGGCGATGGTGAAGGCGCGGATGAAGCCGCGCTCGAAATCGGTATGGATGACGCCGGCGGCGGCCGGTGCCTTGGTGCCACGCACGATGGTCCAGGCGCGGCACTCTTTCGGACCGACGGTAAAATAGGTGATGAGATCGAGCAGGTGGTAGCCTGCACGAATCAGGCGGTCGAGGCCGGCTTCTTCCAGGCCGAGCGCCGAGAGGAATTCCTTAGCTTCGTCTTCCGGCAGTTGCGCCACTTCGGATTCGATCGCCGCGGAGATGATCACGCACTCGGCACCCTGCTCGGCGGCCATCTTGGCGACGGCCTGGGTGTGGGCATTGCCATCGACGGCGTCGCTTTCCGCGACGTTGCAGACATACAGGACCGGATGCGAGGTCAGGAGGTTCAGACCCTTCAGGACCTCGATTTCGTCGTCCGCCAGAGTTTTCAGCAGCAGACGGGCCGGCTTTCCTTCATTCAGCAGCTTGATGACGGCTTCCATCACCGGCAGTTGGGCGAGCGATTCCTTGTCCTTGGAGGCGGCGCGCTTGCGGGTCTGGTCAACCCGGCGCTCCAGGCTCTCGAGGTCGGCAAGCATCAGCTCGGTCTCGATGGTCTCGGCGNNGTCTTCGAAGCAGCGCACCACGTGGGCGATGGCGTCGGTTTCGCGGATGTTGGCGAGGAACTTGTTGCCGAGGCCTTCGCCCTTGGATGCGCCGCGTACCAGGCCGGCGATGTCGACGAAGGAGATGCGCGTCGGGATGATCTCCTTGGATCCGGCGACGGCCGCGAGCTTCTGCATGCGCGGATCGGGAACGGCGACTTCACCGGTGTTCGGCTCGATCGTGCAGAACGGATAGTTGGCGGCTTGCGCCGCCGCCGTCTTGGTCAGCGCGTTGAAGAGAGTGGACTTGCCGACATTGGGCAAGCCGACGATACCGCATTTGAAGCCCATGGCCAGAATACCTGCTTAGCTTGGAATTTTCGTTGCCCACGCCTATGGGATAAAGGAGGCAGGCGGTCAAGTGTTTGCACCATTCCGGCCAGGTGCGCGAAGGTCGACGGCGGCTGGCGGATGTCCTATTATGCAAAAGCTGGGCCGGCGACAGAGGCCGGTCTGAAGTCATCGCAAGAGAGGTTCCGATGACGGGCGACGATGCTGCTCTCAAGCCGAAAACCGCGACCAAGCCGAAGCCTGAAAGGCCAAGGCTCTATAAGGTCTTGCTGCTCAACGACGACTTCACACCACGCGAATTCGTGACACTGGTGTTGAAGGTGGTCTTCGGCATGAGCGAGGAAACCGGCTACCGGGTAATGATGACCGCGCACAAGTTCGGTATGGCCGTGGTGGTCGTCTGTGCCAGGGATATCGCCGAAACCAAGGCGAAGGAGGCAAATGATGTCGGCAAGGACGCCGGCTTTCCGCTGATGTTCACGACTGAGCCGGAGGAATGATCCGGACGCTCTCGGGGGCTCAGGGCCGCCGGCGGTAGAGGTATGTGTCCGGAAGCCCGAGGCGGCGACAGGCCTGGACCGGTGCGGACGATGGAAGTATAATGCGTTCGGCGCCGTATGCGGCCGCCTTGACCAGCGCGCGTTGCATGGGCGTCAGGGACCAGGACTGCCGAATCCCCAGCCTGTCGCCTACCCAGGCGGGCAACAGCTCGACCGCAGCCGCGATGAGCAGTTTCTGCAAGGGTCGCAGGGTTGCCGGAAGGACTTGAACCTTGCCGACGATATCGAGGAACTCGAAGACAATCTCGGATTTCGCAAGCCGCGAGCGCATTACGTCGAACAGCATGTTCAATTCGGAGACCGAGGCTGGTGCGTTCGTCGCGCCATAGAGGTCGGCGGCAGCCTTGCCTTCTGCGAGGAAGCGGTTGCGGGCCTCGTCCGAAAGCGGTTGGGCATAGCGATGATAGGCTTCCATGAAGCCGTAGGCGGCGGTGGCCTGTACCCAGTCGAGCAGGATCGGATCGTCGGCGCGGTAGTGCTTGCCCTCGGTCGTCAGGCCGGTCACCGAGCCGTGGCGGCGATTGACCCCCTCTATCATCGCTTCGGCCCTGCTGCGCGCGCCATAGACGGTGATCATGGCGGCAAGGCCGGTGCGTTGCATGCGGGTCAGCGCGTCGGTTCTAAAGCTGCTGTGTTGCCAGACTCCGTCGCGAACATGGGGTTCGGCCAGTTCGAGCAGGACGGCGGTGATGCCGCCGATGAAGACCGTGACGGGGTTCTTGAACACCTGCCAGGAAACCGAGTTCGCCGGCACCAACGCCGGTTCGCCTGCGGGTGCGGAGAAATCGAAAGCCATGCCCTTGGGCTGGGACAGGCTGAGGGCAAAGAGATCGAGTCTGCGGCTCAAGGGGCCGGGCAGGGGCAGGGGTGAAAGGGCGAGTCGCATAGGTGGCCTCCAGGGCTGGTCAATGCAGGAAGAGCCGACCTTGTTCCGCCCGCCCAGGCGGGCGAATTCTAGCGGGGTGGTATCCGACGTACCTCCAAGCCGTGTTTCGTCAGGTCGAAGCCGCAGCTCCTGTAGAAGTCGAGCGTGCCGGGCCGCGTTCCGCCCGTCTGCAGCCGAACCGTATAGCAGCCGGCGCTGAACGCCGCATCGATCGCAGTCTTGACCGTCTGGCGTCCAAGGCCGGTGCGGCGATGCGCTCCGTCGGTCACGACGTTCTCGATGAAGGCATAGGACATGCCGCCACGGGTGAGATTGGGCACCACGATCAGGACGCATGTGCTGGCGAGAACGCCGTCGACGAAACCACCGAACACGGTGAGGCCTTCGCGCTTCAGTATCTCGCCGAAACGTGTCTCGGCCAAGGCAGGAGAGAGCAGCAGGTCGTCTTCGATCAATTGGGCATAGAGCGCGAGCAGGCCTGCGAGGTCGCGCTGTTGCAGGGGCCGGACCTCGACGGAAGTCGACATGGGGTCAGTCGTCCTTCTTGCCGAACATGCGCTTCAGCATCTCGGCCATCGGCCCGGTCTCGGGCAGTTTTTTCGGCTGGGCCGTGTTGCGGGCCTGGCGGATATGCGACTGGCCGGCCGGCTTTGCCGCCTTGACCGGGGAAGGGGCTTCCTCCTTGCCTCCGGTGGCGAGCGCCAGCTTGTTCATCAGCTTGCTATCGTCACCCTTCACCAGCAGTTCGACATTGTCGGAGATGGCGTCGAGCAGAGGCTCCAGCCAGATGCGGTCGGCCTTGGCGAAGTCGCCGAGCACATGGCTGTGCACGCGGTCCTTGTCGCCCGGATGGCCAATGCCGAGGCGCAGCCTGCGGTAGTCCTTGCCGCAATGGGCGTCGAGGGATTTCAGGCCGTTATGGCCACCATGCCCGCCGCCGACCTTGATGCGGACCTTGCCCGGCAGCAAATCGAGTTCGTCATGCAGGGCGATGATGGCACCGGGACCGAGCTTGTAGAAACGCATGGCCTCGCNNCAGGTTCATGAAGGTCTGCGGCTTTAGCAGCAGAACCTTCTCGCCGGCGATTTCGCCTTCGGCGATCTCTGCCTTGAACTTCTTCGCCCAAGGCGAGAAGGAATGGCGCCGGTGTATGGCGTCCACCGCCATGAAACCGATGTTGTGGCGGTTCGCCTGGTATTGCGCGCCGGGATTGCCGAGCCCCGCTATGATGATCATGTGCCGTGTCCGTCGATGGTGAACGTGGCCCCTCAGCACCGCGAAACGGCGGCGTTGTCAAGCCGGTTTGCCGGCCGGCGCGGGCAAGAGACGATCAATTGCCGCTCGGCATCTTGTATTTCTCGAAGATTGCCTTCTGCCTCCCGTCGGCGATCAGCTTGTCGAGGCCGGCCTGCATCTCGACGAGCAAAGCATCCGGGAAGTCGATGTTGCAGGCGATGGAGAACTTCTGTTCGGAAAGGATGAAGAGAGCCTCGATCGCGTTTCCCTCGGCCTTCAGGTCCTCATAGTATTTTTCGGAGATCGGCATCAGGTCGATCCGTCCGCTCATCAGCTTCTTGAAAGTGAGCTTCAAGTCGGTCGCGAGATCGATTTTCGGGAAGGCGTTCCGTTCAAGCAGGTCTTGAGTGTAGTCATTGCGCTGGGTGCCGACGACGTATTGCCGCGCCTCCTCAATAGAACGTGGCTTGATGCCGGATGCCTTGTTGGCAATCACTACATTGCGGTCGATGGCGAGTGGCTCAACCCATTTGAACCGCTTGTCGCGTTCGGCGATGTGGGCGGTGGTGAAGACGCAGTGCGTCTTCTCGCTCTCGGCGAGCTGGAGCGCCCGCGCCCAGGGCATCATTTCGATCGTGTAGTCCGCCTTGACGTCTTTCATCAGGCTGACCGTCTGTTCGTAGCCGACGCCCCGATATTCCCCGCCTTCGCGGAAATTATAGGGCGGGTAGTCCTCGGTGGTGAAGTGGATGGTCTCGGCACAGGCGGCGCCGGCGAATGTCATCGACAGGAGAAATGCGGCGATCCTCATAGGCACTTTCCTTCGCGATTTCCGGGATGCTCAGGTGATTGAGCGTCCGCGTTTTGATGAACTCTTCAGGGTCTCGATCAACTGGTGGACAGGCTGGGGGCGAGCGAACAGATAACCCTGGCCGCGATCGACGCCGAAGCGTCGAAGAATTTCGTGGTGCTCTTC
>DBUL01000067.1 GCA_002307905.1 Rhizobiaceae bacterium UBA1291 | reverse complement strand
TTGGCTTCGGCCTTGGCGGCGGCGGCGTCGGCGGCGGCCTTGTCGGAGAACAGCGCGGTCGCGTCCTGGGTACCGGACTCAGCGATTTCCTCCACCGCGCGCTCCTCGTAGTCGCGCTTGAAGGAGACGACTTCCGAGGTCGAGATGGCGGTCGTCACTTCCAGCTTGCGGGCGGCTGAGCCGGCAAAGGCGGAGACATTGCCGCCGGAGGAAGCCTTGGCGGGGGCGCCGGTCGCCGCGCCCTTCGGTTCGCCGAGCGGGCGGTCGATCGTGCCGCCGGCCACCAGGGTCGGCTTGTAGCCGCGGGTCCAGCCGGTCGACAGCAGGTTGGTCTTGCCTTCGGAAATCCCCTTGCCGAGCGCGGTGTTGGAGAAGTCCGAGGTGTCGACATGGGCCAGATCATGGCGACCGAGATAGGAGACGGCCAGTTCGCGGAACACGTAGTCGAGGATCGAGGTCGCGTTCTTGATCGCGTCATTGCCCTGGACCATGCCGGCCGGTTCGAACTTGGTGAAGGTGAAGGCCTCGACAAATTCCTCGAGCGGCACGCCATATTGCAGGCCGAGCGAAATCGAGATGGCGAAATTGTTCATCATCGCCCGGAAGGCAGCACCCTCCTTGTGCATGTCGATGAAGATCTCGCCGATCCGGCCGTCGCCGAATTCGCCGGTGCGCAGATAGACCTTGTGGCCGCCGACGGTTGCCTTCTGGGTATAGCCCTGACGGCGGTTCGGCAGCTTTTCCCGCTCGCGAACGACCCGTTCGATCACACGCTCGACAATCTTCTCGGTGACANNGACCGCCTGGGCGGCGGCCGGCTGCTGGATCAGGTCTTCGAGGGCATCCTCGTCCTCCTCGTCCTCGATCAGCGAGGCGTTGAGCGGCTGGCTGAGCTTGGAGCCGTCGCGATAGAGCGCATTGGCCTTGATCGCCAGCTTCCACGACAGCATGTAGGCCGCGCCGCAATCCTCGACGGTGGCCTCGTTCGGCATGTTGATGGTCTTGGAGATGGCGCCCGAGATGAACGGCTGGGCGGCCGCCATCATGCGGATGTGGCTTTCGACCGAGAGGTAGCGCTTGCCGACCTTGCCGCACGGATTGGCGCAATCGAACACCGGCAGATGCTCATCCTTGAGGAAGGGGGCGCCTTCGAGCGTCATCGCACCGCAGATATGGACGTTGGCCGCCTCGATTTCCTTCTTGGTGAAGCCGAGATGCTGAAGCAGGTCGAAGGCCGGATCGGAGAAATGCTCCTCCGGGATCATCAGCGCCGACATCTGCTCGTCGCCGATCGTCCAGCGGTTGAACACGAACTTGATGTCGAAGGCCGACTTCAACGCGGTGTTGATCGCCTCGATGGTGCTGTCGTGGAAACCCTTGGCCTTCAGCGTGCCGGGGTTGATCCCCGGCGCCTGGTTGAGATTGCCATGGCCGACGGCATAGGCCTCGATCTCGGCGATCTGGCTCTCGCTATAGCCGAGCGAGCGCAGCGCTTCCGGAACGGCGCCGTTGATGATCTTGAAGTAGCCGCCGCCGGCGAGCTTCTTGAACTTGACCAGCGCGAAGTCGGGCTCGATGCCGGTGGTGTCGCAGTCCATGACCAGACCGATCGTGCCGGTCGGCGCGATGACCGAAACCTGGGCATTGCGATAGCCGTGCTTTTCGCCGAGCTCCAGCGCCTTGTCCCAGGCGGCGGTTGCATGGGCGACGAGCGCCGGGTCGGTGCACTCGGCATGAACGAGCGGAACCGGGTTGACCGAAAGGCCCTCGTAACCCTCGGACAGGCCGTGGGCGGCGCGGCGATGGTTGCGGATTACGCGCAGCATGTTGTCGCGGTTCGGCGCAAAGCCCGGGAAGGGGCCGAGCTCGGAGGCGATTTCCGCCGAGGTCGCATAGGAGACGCCGGTCATGATGGCGGTCAGCGCACCGCAAAGGGCGCGGCCTTCTGCCGAATCATAGGGGATGCCCGATGACATCAGGAAGCCGCCGATATTGGCGTAACCGAGGCCGAGCGTGCGGTATTCATAGGACAGTTCGGCAATCTGGCGCGACGGGAACTGCGCCATCATCACCGAGACTTCGAGAACGACGGTCCACAGCCGAACGGCATGCTCATAGTCGGCGATGTCAATCTTCTTGGTCTTGGCGTCCTTGAACTGCAGGAGATTCAGCGAGGCCAGATTGCAGGCCGTGTCGTCGAGGAACATGTATTCGGAGCACGGGTTCGACGCGCGGATGGGACCGGCGGCCGGGCAGGTATGCCAGTCGTTCATCGTCGTGTTGAAGTGCAGGCCCGGATCGGCCGATGCCCACGCGGCATAGGAGATCTTCTCCCACAGGTCGCGGGCCTTCAGCGTCTTCATCACCTTGCCGTCCTTGCGGGCGGTCAGGTTCCAGTCACCGTCTGTTTCGACGGCGCGCAGGAAGTCGTCCTTCAGCGAGACGGAATTGTTGGAGTTCTGGCCCGAGACGGTGAGATAGGCTTCCGAATCCCAGTCCGTGTCGTAGGTCTTGAACTCCATGTCCTTGTAACCCTGCTGGGCGAACTGGATGACGCGCTTGACGTAGCTTTCCGGAACCTGGTCCTTCTTGGCGGCCTTGATCTCGCGCTTCAGGGCCGGGTTCTGGTTCGGGTCGAAGCAGGCGTCGTTCTCGGCCGAGCAGTTGACGCAGGCCTTCATGATCGCCCTCAGGTGACGGGCAACGATCTTCGAGCCGGTGACCAGCGCCGCCACCTTCTGCTCTTCCTTGACCTTCCAGTTGATGTATTCCTCGATGTCCGGATGGTCGATGTCGACCACCACCATCTTGGCGGCGCGGCGCGTGGTGCCGCCCGACTTGATGGCGCCGGCGGCGCGGTCGCCGATCTTGAGGAAGCTCATCAGGCCGCTTGAGCGACCGCCGCCCGACAGCTTTTCGCCTTCGCCGCGCAGATAGGAGAAGTTGGAGCCGGTGCCGGAGCCGTATTTGAACAGGCGGGCTTCACGCACCCACAGGTCCATGATGCCGCCATCGTTGACCAGGTCGTCACCAACGGACTGGATGAAGCAGGCATGCGGCTGCGGATGCTCATAGGCCGACTTCGACTTGACGAGCTTGCCGGTGAAGGGGTCGACATAGAAATGGCCTTGGCCAGGGCCGTCGATGCCATAGGCCCAGTGCAGGCCGGTGTTGAACCACTGCGGGGAATTGGGGGCGACGCGCTGGGTGGCAAGCATGTAGGCGAGCTCATCGCGGAAGGCGAGGGCGTCTTCTTCCGAGGTGAAATACTTGCCCTTCCAGCCCCAATAGGCCCAGGTGCCGGCGAGACGGTCGAAGACCTGGCGGGCATCGGTTTCAGAGCCGTAGCGCTCACCTTCCGGCAGGGCGGCCATCGCCTTTTCGTCGGCGACCGAGCGCCACAGGAAGGAGGGGACGTCGTTCTCCTCGACTTTTTTCAGCACCTTCGGCACGCCGGCCTTGCGGAAATATTTCTGCGCCAGAACGTCGGTCGCGACCTGGGAGAATTGCGCCGGAACATCAATGTCAGCGAGCCTGAAGACGATCGAGCCGTCCGGATTCTTGATCTCACTCACCGCCTGGCGGAATTCGATTTCCGCGTAGGGTGATTGGCCGGGTTTGGTGAAACGACGTTCGATGCGCATCTGGCTCTTGTCCCTTGAAAATTCAGCGCCTCGTCAAAGGCGCAATATACCCCGTTCCGGCGGCGCTTTTCGATGCACAGCCAGTCTCCGTCCGCTTCAAATCAGGTGATTCATCCAGCGATGGTCACTCTGTATCTTGTGGTGATTGTGGCTGCAAACGCTAAATATAGTATTAACAGTTCGTTTTCGCCAGTCCCCGCACGCTGTTTTGGCGGTCTGAAATCGCACAGTAAGACCCGCCAGCCAGAGGGCTGATCATGGCCCCGACCCCGCATTTACGCCTCGCGATTTACTGAAACGAACCGGCCTCGTGATGTCCGGTTCCGTCGCCGCCGCAACATAAGGAAGCATTAACTTTGAAAGGGCTGATTCCGTCAAGGGGTGGGTTGTGACGAAATTATTAATACCAGATATTGTGGTTACCGGCTGTGGAAAACGGGGAAAGGTGCATGTCGATGGAATCGTTCGGGTTTTGCAATGACAGCCGGCCAAGGCGGGCCAGGCGTGGTCGGCGAGAGGCGTTTGATTTTTTCGGTTGCTGCAAAATCCACCCGCGGCAGCGCGGCCCCTTGCTGCGCCTCAGGGTGGGTGCACTCAGTGATTCCCATGCAGATTCGCACGCGGACGGTATCTAGCGTTTGGGGCAACGTGGGTGGGAAGTACAATCAAAAAAGGCGCGATCGTCTCGCGCCCTTCCGGCCGACCTCGCGGTCGCGAATCGATGTTGCCGCGGTTCAGGCGCCGTTGTGCTTGGCGATCGGCTCCTGGTAGGTGAAGCCCAGGTCCCAAGGGAAATAGATCCAGGTGTCCTGGCTGACCTCGGTGATGAATGTGTCGACCGTCGGCACGCCCTTGGGCTTGGCGTAGACGCAAGCGAAATGCGCCTTTGGCATCATTGCCCGGACCTCGGTTGCGGTCTTGCCGGTGTCGGTCAGGTCGTCGACGACGAGTACCCCCTGTCCGCCGTCGGTGGTCAGTTCCGCCGTAATGCCCTTCAGGAGCTGCATGTCGCCCTGGCTGGTATAGTCGTGATAGGAGGCGATGCAGACCGTTTCGATCAAGCGGATGTTCAGTTCGCGCGAGATGATGGCGGCCGGCACGAGCCCGCCGCGGGTGATGCAGACGATGGCGCGGAAGTCCTGCTTGAGACCGGCGAGCCGCCAGGCCAGCGCCCGGGCGTCGCGGTGAAACTGATCCCAGGATACGGGAAAGGCTTTTTCAGGCAGGGACATCGCTCTCAGGCTCCGCAAAAGGCATCATGATCGAGGTGCCGGCGTTGTTCCGGCGGTTTCAAGACCGGCCGGTTGCGGGAAATGCCGTCGCGTTTGGTGGATGCTTCAAACGCTGATCGCGCGGACAGTGCCGCGCGATTGCTGCCCGCAAGGGCCTTAGTCCTTGCCCGCAGCTATTAGCGGTATTTGAAGGCGCAAGGCAAGGCCCGGCACCCAGCTGTCAGCGCGAAAGCAGGGTGAGCGCTGTCATCGATTCGAGCACGGTGCGGGTCACGCCGCCGAACAGCATTTCCCACCAGCGCTTGTGGCCGTATGCGCCCATGACGAGAAGGTCGATGGAACTGTCTGACAAACGGTTCTCGATCGCCGCAGACGCCGGCAATTGGTCCGTTTCCTCGCGAACGACGGTGATGTTCACGCCGTGGCGGGCAAGCGTGGCGGCGATCTCGGCGCCGGCCATGCTGGGAGACTGCGAGCGGGTCTCCGGCGGATCAACGGTGAAGACCTCGACGCTCTCCGCGGCCTTGAGGAAGGGGAGGGAGTCGAAGGTAGCGCGGGCCGCCTCGCGTGAGCCGTTCCAGGCGATGAGCACGCGCTTGATCGGCTTCGGCTCCTTGAGGATATAGGGAACGAGCAGGACCGGTCGGCCGCTTTCGAACAAGAAGCCCTCGAGATCGGCGCGGCTCTCGGAGAGAATGGTGTTTTCGCCTTGGGCGGCGACCACGAGGTCGCAGTGGCGCGCGCTGTCGACCAGGGACGCTGCACCGTAACCGGCGGACGACACGAAGCTGCGCCATTCATGGGAGGTGCCGTTGCGCGCGGAGCGCTCGCGGAAGATCCTCTCGACGTCGACCGCCTCGGCATGGGCCATGTCCTGCAGGGCCTGGACGGTCGAGGGGTCGGGGATTTCCATCGGTGCCACCAGCGGCAAGGTGGCGAGCGCCTCGGCATGCAGGCCGATCACGTGCGATTTGAATTGTTCGGCGAGCGAAATGGAAAAATCTGTAATTTGCTGCGCGTTCTTGGGCGTGTCCAAGACGGCGAGAATGGTTTTATAGCCCATAAATGTCTCCCTCGAGCGGTGATCATGGGATCCCGCATAATCGATTTATGGCGACAATCCTTGCGGCCTTCCTTGACTTCGGTCAATAGCGGCGGTGTGTAGCGCCCGAAGTTCTCAGGCAAGTTCGCCGGTCCCGAGATCCTTTTCCGTAGCGCCTTCCTGTTCGGTGGTAAGCGCTTCGATCATCGCCGCGACATCACCGGCCGCGGCCTCGAGCGCCTCGCCGTTTCGCGCCCGCACTACCAGCTCGGTGGTGAACCGCAGGCCGTCGAAGTGCGGATAGGAGCCGATCGAGGTCTCCGGGTGAGCCTTCTGCACCGCGCCCAACAAGGTTCCGATATCGCCTTCGCCGAAGGGGCAGTGGATCGCACGCGAAAGGACCCTGGCGCCGGCCGGAAGCGTGGCGACGACGGTATCCAGCATGGCCTGGAACACCTGAGGCACCCCGGCCATCACATGGACATTGCCAATGATGAAGCCGGGCGCAACCGACACCGGATTGGGGATGTGGCGGCTACCTTCAGGCATGCGAGCCATGCGCTGGCGGGCCTCGGTGAACTCCATATTGCGGCGCTGGTACATCTCTGCGAGCAGTCGCATGGCGTCCGGATCGTGGGTGCAGGGCACACCGAAGGCATTCGAGACCGCATCGGCGGTGATGTCGTCGTGCGTGGGGCCAATCCCTCCGGAGGTGAAGACATAGGTGTATCGCGCGCGCAGCGCGTTGAGGGCGGCAATGATCTCCGCCTCCTCGTCGCCGACGATACGCACCTCTTTCAGGTCAATGCCGGAAAGCGTCAGCACCTCGGCGAGATGGCCGATATTCTTGTCCTTGGTACGGCCCGACAGGAGCTCGTCGCCGATGGCGAGCATGGCGGCCGTCTTGATGGTCGTGTCAGTCATGAGGATATCCCGATCTTTTCAAGCTGAGTCTATCGTCTGCCGAAGGCTTGGCAAGAGACCGCCGCGGCCGTCGTTCACCAAAATTCTGCGATTGGCTGAGGGCTGTAGCCGAAACATGAACAGTCCGTCGCCGTGGCAAGGGCTGGTTTGTTGGCCTTGGTCCGCTACATAATCATTATCGAATTCACAACGCGGTTGTCGCCGCTCAGTCCAAATGGAGATACGTCATGGCTAAGGTATTGGTTCTCTACTATTCCGCTTATGGACACATCGAAACCATGGCCTATGCGGTCGCCGAGGGTGCAAAATCGGCCGGCGCCGACGTCACCGTGAAGCGTGTTCCAGAACTGGTTCCCGAGGACGTTGCCAAGGCCTCGCATTACAAGATGGACCAGAAGGCCGAAATCGCCACGCCGGGCGAACTCGAGCAGTATGACGCGATCATCGTCGGCGCCGGCACGCGGTTTGGCACGGTCGCCTCGCAGATGCGCAATTTCTGGGACCAGACCGGCGGCGCCTGGGCGCAGGGCAAGCTGGTCGGCAAGGTCGGATCGGTGTTCACCTCGACGGCCACCCAGCACGGCGGCCAGGAATCGACCATCCTCGGCTTCATCCCCACTCTCATGCACCACGGCATGGTCGTGGTCGGCTTGCCTTACGCCTTCCAGGGCCAGTCGGGCGTCGAGGCGGTCAAGGGCGGCTCGCCCTATGGCGCGTCGACCATCACCGACGGCGACGGCTCGCGTCAGCCGTCCGAGGTGGAACTGGACGGTGCCCGCTATCAGGGCGCCCATGTGGCGAAGATTGCCGCCAAGCTCGCCTGATCGCGACGCAAGATTTCGGATTGTAGACGGCGGGGGCTTGCCTCCGCCGTTCTTCGTCCGGAGTCTGTGACGTCGCCTGGCCGGGCATGTGCCGGCAATTCTTGATAATCCGGTGGCGCTGAACAGGTCAGTTGCGATCGCGCATCGCGCCTGAGGTGGCCGTCCCTGCCAGCCGCTTGCCGCCGCTGAGCGCTGCCAGTTCGACCAGATCATCCTCGTCGGACACGCCGCTTTCGTGAAGCTGGATGATCAGCGCCACTGCGTTCCTCGCAAGTTCCGGCGTCTCGGCAAAACGGTGATCTCTCAGAAGCCGCCGAATTGCGTTTTTGACCATGTCAGGTTGCTGGCGTATCTCGATCTTTGTCACGGGACAGTCCTTTCCGCCATCGTTCTCCAGTCACGGAAAAGTCACGTCCTAAGTTCGGATGCAAATCGTGTTGGAACAATCCTAGTAACATGGGGGTGTGACGATAATGTGCCGTCCGCAAAGCTGGGAATTCAGCCAAGAATCCCATACCATCGGCCCGACGTGTGAAGGCGAGCTTGAGAATGGCCTCCGGATCGACGCCGTCACTCATGAATTCGCGGTGGCCAGGCGATCAAATTCTTCGCAACACAAGGCAAAGCCTGTGCAAAACAGGGACTTGCAATTTCCCCGTGAAGCATTGAAAAAGCTTCGGCGCGGACGTGGCGAAACTGGTAGACGCAAGAGACTTAAAATCTCTCGGCCTTAGGCTATGCGGGTTCGATCCCCGCCGTCCGCACCAGGTGCTTCGCCTTTTTCACACATCCGGGATGGGATAGCGGCGGCGGTCGACGAGCTTGAGGCTTCCGTCCGGCTGGACGATATAGCGCTCTTCCCATTCCTTGCCGAACTGATCCTGAAACCGGTGGAAGACAATGCTGCCGGCGGGCGATTTGGTCAGGCGGGTGGTTGGGCCTCCGCCATAGGTAATGCTGCCGGGCACGGGCGTAATTTCGTGGCTTACGGCGGTGCAGCCCGCGAGAATGAGGGAAATCGAAATGGTGGCGATGCGTCTCATGGGTGTTCTCCTTCGACTGCCGGGGTAAATGGTGCGCGGGAAATTGGTTCCCGGCGTCTGTGCCGCCGCTGGCGTCACTGGACGGTGAAAGCTTGCTCGAAACTCGTGAAGCGTTTGCCGACGAGGTCGTTGACGGTGTATTTCAACAGGTAGTCACCCGGCTCGGCGCCGGTGATGTCGAGCGTCAGGTGGGTGAAGATTTCCTGATTGCGCACCAGGCTGGTGAAGGTGAACTCGCCGAAGCTCTTCTGGCTGGCGAGCACCTTGCCTCCGGGCTTAGAGATCTCGAAGTCGACGCTGAAATTCGCTTCCTCGAGACCGTCGCTGTTCGGTTTCCAGTTCAGTCCGATCAATTCGACATAGGTGATCAACGGTTCGCCGGGCCTGAAAACCGGTTCGGGCCGCGCTGCATAGGCGCCGTAGGCCCTGGGCTTTTGAGTGACGAACACGGCCTTGCTCACCATGAAGGGCAGGGTCATCGCAAAGGTGCCGAAGGCATCGCGGATCGTTTCATAGGCGTCGACCACATCGCCGGCGGCGGCCTTCTCCTCGGCCAGCCTGGCGGCATCCGCGAGCGGGCCGGCGATAGCCGGGGTGGCACCGATCGAAGCGATCAGTCCGGCGCCGAGAAGCGCCGCGATGATTTGTCCGCCGGTGAAAGCAGTCCGTCCTTTGATGCCCATGTCGATGCTCCCCTTTTGGTCCCTATCAGCGCAGTTCGGAAAAATCCGCAGAGTCGTCAAGACTCTCGTCAGGTACGCCAGAAAATCGGCATGAGCAGAACGAGAACCGAAAGAACCTCGAGACGTCCGAGCAGCATCATGAGCGACAGCAGATAGAGTTCCGGATCGTTCATCATGGCAAAATTGCCGGCGGGTCCGATCAGCGCACCGATGCCCGGACCGACATTGGCCAAAGCGGTGATGACCGCGGAGGATGCGGTGACAAAATCGTAGCCGAGCGCGGCCATGATCAGGCTTCCCACGACCCAGAGGAAGGTGAAGGCGCTGAAGAACAGGAAGATGGTACGCTGCGTTTCGGTATCGACCGTTTGCCTGCCATAGCGGACCGAATAGACGGCGTTCGGATAGATCAGCTTCTTCAGTCCGGTGATCACGACATTCGCCAGGATGACGAAGCGATAAGCCTTGATGCCGCCGGAGGTGGAGCCCGAACACCCGCCCATGAAGGTGGCAAAGAACGCCGCCATCACGGCGAAGGGACCCCAAAGCAGATAATCCTGACTGGCAAAGCCCGTGGTTGAAAGAATCGAGGCGAAGTTGAAGAAGGAATGGGTCAGGGCTTCGGGTAGCGCGATACCGTTCTTCACGTGATTGTAGAGCGCCGTGGTAATGGCGAAAGCCGAGACATAGCCGAGGAAGACGAAGATCTGCGGGTCGCGCAACGCATCCAGCCGACCGCGGACGGCAAAGACGATCAGAATCGAGAAGGGCAGGCTGCAAAGTGTCATGAAGAAGGTCGAGATCCACAGGATCGCGTCGCTCTGGAAATAGCCGAACGAGGCATCGTGGGTCGAGAAGCCGGCGGTCGCCACCGTCGAAAAGGCATGGTTGATCGCGTCGAAATGGCTCATGCCGGCGAAGGCGTAGGCGATGGCGCACGAGAGCGTGATGCCGACATAGATGGCCATGAAGGCACGGGTGAATGTCGCGAGCCGGGCAAACGGCTTGTCGTTGGTATCGGACGATTCCATCTTGAAGAAGGACATGCCGCCGACGCGCAGGAAGGGCAGGACAAAGAGACCCAGCGCGACGATACCGATGCCGCCGAGCCAGGCGAGCAGCGAGCGCCACATCAGCAGGCCGGGAGGCATGGTGTCGAGTCCCGAAATGACGGAAGATCCGGTCGTGGTGATGCCGGAGGTGGATTCGAACAAGGCCTGGGCGAAGTCGAGTTCGGGTCCTGAGAACATAAAGGGTACCGCGCCCACCACCGCGAAGACCACCCACAGCACGTTGACCAAGAGGAAGCCGAAACGCTTGCTGAAGGTGGGCGGCGGCCCGCGCGTTGCCATGGCCGCCATCAGCGATAGCCCGCCGACCATGAAGGCGCAGGTGGCGAAGACACGCCAGTCGTCATGACCGTAATAGAGATCGACCATGGCCGGGACGAGCATGGCGGTCGACAGATAGAGGCCGCAGAGGGCGGCGATATAGACGACCGAACGGAGGAGGCTGGCGTTCAAGGAAATGTCCTGGGTTGTTGCCGCGCAAAGATGCTTTGTCTCCGCCACGTCTCTATGCCATAGCGGGAGCGAGATCAAAATTCAACGGATGGACAACGTGACGAAGATGGACGTGGAAGCCGCGGTCGAAGCCCTGCGGGCTCTTTTCCCCGCGACGCCGCTTCAACTCAACGAGCATCTGAGTGCGCGCTACGGCGCGCAGATCTTTCTCAAGCGTGAGGATCTGACGCCGGTGCGATCCTACAAGATTCGCGGCGCCTTCAACTTCCTGCGCAAGATCGTCGCCGATGGTGCCGGGGCCAAGACCTTCGTCTGCGCCTCGGCCGGCAATCATGCCCAGGGCTTTGCCTTCGCCTGCCGCCATTTCGGCGTGCCGGGCGTGGTCTTTATGCCGGTGACGACGCCGCAGCAGAAGATCGACAAGACCCGCACTTTTGGCGGCGAGTTCATTACCATCCGCCTGTTTGGCGATATTTTCGACCAGTGCTATGCGGCGGCCCGCGAGCATGTCGAGACGATCGGGGGCTACATGGTGCCGCCGTTCGATCACGAGGACATCATCGAGGGTCAGGCGACCGTGGCAGCCGAGATCGTCGAGCAACTGCCGGAAGGCGTGACGCCGGATCTCATTGTGGTTCCCGTGGGCGGCGGCGGTCTGTCAGCCGGCCTGACCGGCTATCTCGCCGACCTGCTGCCCCCTCAAGCCTTCCTGTTTGCCGAACCGGCCGGGGCCCCGAGCCTGAAGAGGAGCCTGGAGGCCGGAGAGGTTGTGACGCTGCCGAAGGTGGACAATTTCGTAGACGGTGCGGCCGTAGCGCGGATCGGCGATCTGAACTTCGCGGCACTCAAACACTTCTCGCCCNNTGATCATCCCGGAAAACGCCGTCTGCGTGACGATTGCCGAGATGCTGAACGTCGAGGGCGTGGTGCTGGAGCCGGCAGGTGCATTGTCGATCGCCGCGCTCGACCGACTGGGACGGGACAAGCTTGAAGGCAAGACTGTTGTGGCCGTCGTCAGCGGCGGCAATTTCGACTTCGAGCGACTGCCGGACGTCAAGGAACGCGCCATGCGCCATGCCGGGCTGAAGAAGTATTTCATCCTACGCCTGCCGCAGCGCCCCGGCGCGCTGCGCGATTTTCTCAATCTTCTCGGGCCTGACGACGACATCGCCCGATTCGAATACCTGAAGAAGTCGGCCCGCAATTTCGGCTCGATTCTGATCGGCATCGAAACACGCGAGCGCAACAGCTTTGCTGATCTCCTATCCCGCTTCGAGGCGGCGGGACTTGGCTATGAGGACATTACCGAAAACGAGATCCTCGCCAACCTGATTATCTGATCGGGCCGATGCCCGCGGCCTCCGCCCATTCCCGCGCGGTTTCGATCCGGTTGGTCCACACCAGACCGGTGAAGTTTTCCGGCACGGCCTTCCAGTCCTCAAGGCTGTCGATGCCCGCGGGGCCCGGATCGCCGCTGCGGTAGGGCCCAAGCAGGATCACGTCCGTGCCCGCAGCCTGCATGCGCTCGACGAAGCGGACCGGCCAGCCCCAGAGCAGCGGCGCATAATTGACCGGCACCGGCAGCAGCCGATTGCGGCAGCTTGCCGGCACATGGCCGGACCAGCCGATGGCGAGATAGGACACGAGGCAGTCCTTGACCGAAGTCCTGGTGTAGCCGCGAAGCGCGGGAAGGAGGGCCAGCGTCGCCTCCGTCGGGCGGTCGCCGCCATACACCCCGAAGACGGTGGCGAGAGCCCTGGGGTCGCGTGCGAGCCTGGTGGCGAGTTCCGTGCCTTCCTCGACCCGTTCGCTCTTGAAGTTCACGAGAAAACGCTTGTCGGGGAATGCCTCGAACACCTGATCGAGCTCCGGCATCAAGCCGATCCCCTTGCCGCGAAAGGGAAAGGTGCGGCCGCCGTCGGCCGTATAGCCGTAGCCGATGTCCGCTCTGGCGAGTTCGGCATAGGGCGTGTTCTCGGTCACGCCGGCAAGGTTTGTGCGGCAGTCGAGGGTCCAGTCGTGGAACACGGCGAAATTGCCGTCCGGTGTCAGGTGCACGTCGAGCTCGACCACCGTGGCGCCGGCCGAAAAGGCGGCCTGCATCGAAGCAAGCGTGTTCTCGAGATAGGGATGCGACGGCTGCCCGATCCGGGTCGCGGTGCAGGTGTCGTTGTCGAGGCCCGTACGGTCGAACACCTGATGCTGGCCGCGATGGGCGATCACCTGCGGTCCGCTTCCCTCGGGAAACCGGCTGAACAGGCTGGTGTTCATCAGCCAGACGATGCCGGCGAAGGCGACCAGGGCGACGAGAATGCGGCGGATCATGAGCTCTCCCTTTTTGACGGGGAGGGTGAGGGGCGATTGGGTCAATTCCGCGACCGAACAGCGGCAGGGGCTTCTGTCTTCGACGCTCCTGTGCTAGGCAATCGCCATGTCCATCTTGTCCAGTCTCTTCTCGGTCTTTTCCGGCGGCGCCAAGCAGCAGAAGGATTCTGCCGTCCCTGCCGCCGAACCGCAGGTCCATCAGGACTGTCTCATCTTTGCCGCGCCGATCCGCGAGGGCAGTCAGTTGAGACTCGCCGGCCGGATCGAAAAACAGGTGAACGGCGAGACGCTGGAACGCGTCTTCATCCGCGCCGATGTCTTCACATCGGAGCAGGACGCCTTGGAATGCACCTTCCGCAAGGCGCGCCAGATCATCGACCAGAACGGCGCCTCGCTGTTTGCCGACGGCGCGAAATCGCGCAACGTCTGATTTTCCACCGAACGCTCCAAGCATTCGCCGTCTAAACGGAACGGTCGCCACGACATGTCGGGCGGCCGGAGATTACGTTGGCGATGGCAATCCGGGATGCCAGGCGGCGCGCGCCAGATCCCGCGCCTTTTCCTGCGCAGCGGAAATCGCCTTTTCGGCGGCTTCCGGGCCGTAGGCGACGCCCTCGATGCGGATCGTCTCGATATCGGTGATGCCGAGGAAGGCCAGGACCGAACGCAGATAGGGTTCGGCGAAGTCCAGCGTCGCACCCGGGCCGGAGGAGTAGATGCCGCCCGAGGCGATCACCAGATAGGCCTTCTTGCCGGTGGCAAGACCAACAGGACCGTTTTCCGAGTAGCGGAAGGTGCGGCCGGCGCGGGCGACATGGTCGACCCAGGACTTTACGATCGACGAAATGCCGAAGTTGATGAAGCCGGTCGAGATGATAATCGTGTCGGCGGTGAGCAGTTCGTCGACCGCGGCATCGGAAACGGCGATGGCTTCGGCCTGGGCCGGCGTGCGCTCTTCCGGCTGCAGGCGGATGGCCGAGGAGAAGTCGGCGCCGATATGCGGCAGGGGATCACGGGCGAGGTCGCGCTCGACAACAGTGGAAGCCTCAGCCTTGGCGGACAGGTCGTCGGCAAGCTGGCGCGCGATCTTGTTGGAGAGCGAATCGTCGCCGCGCGTGCTGCCGGTTACGAGAAGAATGGAGGACATGGAGGTCACCTCTGGGTGTGGAATGGGATGTCCGCCTGCGGCCCTGGGAGCTGGCCTCAGGCGGTGCGTCACAGATAATCTCCATTTCCCATCGATTAAACTGTGATAATATGGATCGTAATTATCGATGAAGTGGATAGATCCATGCTTCCCAATCCGACTCTCGACCAGTTGCAGGTCTTCGTCGCCGTCGCCGAGACGGGCAGTTTTTCCGCCGCCGCCCGCCAGCTCAACCGTGCCCAGTCGGTGATCAGCTACACGATCGGCAATCTCGAGGCACAACTGCAACTGATGCTGCTCGAGCGCAGCGGCTCCCGCCAGCCGGTCCTCACCGATGCGGGGCGAGCCATCCTCGAGGATGCGCGCCGGATGCTCTCGGACCTTGACAGCCTGCGCGCCCGTAGCAAGGCGTTGACGCAAGGCCTTGAGGGAGAGGTGAAGCTTGGCGTCAGCGTGATGGTTCCGGATCAGTCGCTGGTTGGGGTCCTCGGCCGGTTCCAGGAGACCTTTCCGACCGTGCGGCTGCGGCTGACGGTCGGCAGCCCGTTTCTGCTCACGCGCATGCTGGACAAGGGTCAGGCCGATGTCGGCATTGGCGGATCGATGGAAGGCGTGAGCGACGGGCTTGTCGGCCAACGCATCGGCACCTCCTTCCTGGCGCCGGTCGCCGCCCGCAGCCACCGGCTGGCGCAGCTGAACCGGCCGCTGTCGGTCGCCGACGTCCGTGACGAGAACCAGATCGTCGTCTCGGATGCCACGGCACCGGCCGATGCCAAGGACTTCAATGTCTTTTCACGCAGGACCTGGCGCGTCAGCGACATGGCGACGAAGAAGCAGTTGATTGCCGGTGGATTGGGCTGGGGCGGCGTGCCGCTGGCCATGATCCATGATGAACTCGTTTCCGGGGCGGTGGTCCGGCTCGCGATGGACGCCTATGAGGCGATCGACTACCCGATCTTCGCCGCCTGGCCTGCCGCAAGCCCGCCGGGACCCGCCGCGAAATGGTTGGTCGAACGGTTTCGCGAGACCCTGGCGAACTGTCCGTCATCGAGTCGCCGACGTGCTGACCTGCATGGAAGGGGATGAGCGGCCGGACGTTGCGCGCGCCGGCTGACGGGCAAAGGTGGGCCAATGTGTCGGCACGCGCGGCGATGTCGTCAGAGAATCAGTCGGAACTTGGCAAAGCCCTCGGCGGCGTCACCAGCATCCTCGATCCTAGCGCCCTTGATCGCGGAGGCATATTGCCGGCCCTTCGGCCCGCTCTCGAAGATCGTCGTCGTGCCGGCCATCGGGGCAAACGACCAGTTGCCGTCGGCCGAGGGATTGATCTCGCCCTGCGCGATGATATAGCGCACGATCACGTCACGATTGGTGTCGGGCGCGACGAAGACCACCTTGTCGGCCGCGATCTCCGGGAACTTGCCGCCGCCGCCGGCGCGGTAGTTGTTGGTGGCGACGACGAACTTCTGCGCAGGGTCGATCGGCTTGTCGTCGAACATCAGGTTGACGATGCGATTTGCGTCGGGGTTCACCGCCTTGCCGTCCTTGTCGAACTTCGCCGGCTGGGAGAGGTCGATCTGGTAGGTCACGCCGTCGATCACGTCGAAATTGTAGGACGGGAAGTCCGGATTGATCAGCGGTTGGTCCTTTTCGCCGGGTTTCAGCTGGTTGAACATTCCAGCGGACATTTCCAGCCAGTTCTTGACCTGCTCGCCGGTGATGACCACGGCCTGCACAGTGTTCGGATAGAGATAGAGGTCGGCGACGTTCTTGATGGCGATGTCGCCGGCCGCGACGTCGGTATAATAGTCCGCGCCGCCGCGTCCGCCGGCCTTGAAGGGGGCGGCAGCGGAGAGCACCGGCAGGTCCTTGTGCGGGCCGTCCTTCAGCATGTCCTTGACGTACCAGATCTGCGCATTGGAGACGATCTGCACGGAGGGATCGTCGGCGACCAGGGCAAAGTACGAATAGAGCGGTGCCGATGTCTTGCCCACCGGGGTACGGACATAATCGAGGGTGGCTGCATGTTCGTCGGCGACCGAGGCGACGACCTCGGCCTTGTCGGCGACGTCGGCGACGATCTTGCGGTTCTCGTCGCGGTGGTAGATCGGCCGGGCTTCGCACGTGAAGTCGACGATCGTCCAGCCATTGCCGTCCTTCTCGATCAGAAGGTCGATCAGGCCCATATGTGAGCCCCAGAAGCCGGCCATGACCGCCGGCTTGCCGAGCAACGTGCCCTTGGCCGCATCGACGCCCTCGATATCGACGAAATCCTTCGGGCCGGGGAAGACCAGATGCTGGTGGCCGGTGAAGATCGCATCGATGCCTTCCACGCCAGCGAGATAGAGCGAGGCGTTTTCCATCCGCTCGCTCAGGCCCTTGCCGTCGATGCCGGAATGGGACAGCGCGATCACGATGTCGGCGCCTTCCTCCTTCATCACCGGGACCCAGGCGCGCGCCGCCTCGACGATGTCGCGCGTCTGGCCCTTGCCCTCGAGGTTCTTGGCATCCCACAGCATGATCTGCGGCGGCACGAAGCCGATGAAGCCGACCTTGATCGGGCTCTCGCCACCGGCGCCGTCCTTGATCATCTTCTCGACGATGACATAGGGTTTGAAGTGCAATTCGTCCTGCTTGGGGTCGCTGGCGAGCTCTCCCTTGGTTAGGTTGGCGCAGACGATCGGGAAATTTGCCCCGCCCAGCGTGTTGAACATGAAGTCGAGGCCGTAGTTGAACTCATGATTGCCGACCGTTCCGCAATCATAGCCGAGCACGTTCATCGCCTTGATCACCGGGTGCAGGTCGCCGGCCTTCATGCCCTTCTTGTAGGCCATGTAGTCGCCCATCGGATTGCCTTGAAGCATATCGCCGTTGTCGACCAGCATGGAATTGCCGGCCTCGGCGCGGATCTGGTCGATGATCGAGGCCGTGCGGGCGATCCCCATCGTGTCGTTCGGCTTGTCGGCATAATAGTCGTAGGGCATCACGTTGACGTGGATATCGGTCGTTTCCATCAGCCGCAGATGCGCCTGGGTGGCGTTGCCATTGGCGCGCACGGCGAAGGGATGGAGCGTGATCAGCGCCGTCGTGGCGACGAACCCGCCGAGGAAGGCACGGCGGGACATGGGATGGAGATCGATCAGGGACGACATGGAGGCTCCTTGGCAAAACGGTCTCGAGGCCGAGACTAGGTTCGTTTTGCAAGCAGTGCATCCGTAAAATGACAGGGGTGTGTCGGGGGGAACACTTCGACGCAGACAGGCTATGGCCCGCCCGCCCGTGAATCGCAAGACCTGCTCGTGGGCGACTACCGCGACAAAACCGGCCGCACTTCCTTGTGAAAGTGGCGGAAATAGGCGGACATCTGGGCGAGTGTATTGCTGTTCTGTTTGATCTGTATGCCGAGCCGACCGTTGCGGCACCAGCGCACCGTGCCTTCGATGAGGCCGATCGCGTCGTTTTCGATCAATACGGTGCTGCCGTTGGCCGCATGCAGCTTGCCATAGAGTTCGAAGGCGATGCCGGTGCGCGAGACGTTGAGGACGCGGCCGTCAGCGGTCTGGTTGAGATGGCGGATGCGGCTGTCGATCCGGCATTGGCTGCGGGCGGATTTTCGGCCTTCCATATTGAGGTTCGGCTGCATCGGCTACTCGCTCAAAACGTGGATAGATCTTGGGAGAGCCTAAACGATGAATTCTTTCCGCACGCTGAAGCGAAATGGTAAAATATTCGCTACTGCCGAAGGGCCGTCCTTCCCACCGGTCCGGCCTTCCGTGCGCGCTGTCAGGTCCGGTCGATCCGGCATTGATAGCAGTTGTTGCGTGCCGAGCGCACATGGACATAGGCGATTTCCGGGCTTTCGAGCAGTTCGCGGGCCCGATCTTCAATCTTCTCCCGCACGGTGACGGCGCCCGTGCCGTAGACGATGCGGTCGTCATGGCCGTAGCCGCGCAGGATGAAATCCGGGCTCTCCGTCAACACCGGTGGCAGGATCTCGCTTGCCTGGTAGCGCGGGCAGGGCTCCGCGTGGATGAAAAGCGGCCCGGTCTCGGCATAGGGCTGCAACGTCGGGAAAGGCCGATAGGCGAGAGTCAGATAGGCTTCGCCGCCAGCAATGAAGCCGAGGCAGTGGCGGCATGGATAGCCGTCGCCGGCAGCCATGCGGCGTTCCGGCGAACGCCCGTAGGCGTCTGGCTCGCCGGCCCACAGGGCTTCGGCATCAGGCGTGGGGATGGCGGTGAAAATTATGGCCGTCATGGGGTCGTCTCCTGTTCGATTGCGCGACCATCGAACGAACTGCGACCGCGGGCCACCCGTTTCCTGCCGGGTAGAGAGGCTTTGCATCCCAAATTGGCCTTCTCCCGAAAAGCCGGGGTCGGTAGCGTTCCGGCGCCTTGTGCGTCGGAGGAGGCAAAGATCGTGAGTACGGCAACGGCCCGCTATCCAGGAAAGAGCAGGGATTTCAGATGCGAATTTGAATTACCTAAATTAAGACATTAGGAACATTCGGCGTGTCTGAATGCAGCGAGTGAGCTTTGCGATCTGCAACAGCGGCGCAAGCACCGACGGCGCCCTTGAAGGGGCGCCGCGCGAGACGGTCAAACGCAAACAGGTCCAGTATCACAGTGCCGCGCGGTCACGTCGCAGCATCTGCAGCAGTTCCAACTCGCTGAGCGGATCGACGAGCGCCTCATAGGTCTCGACCGGCGAGAAGCCGAACTGCTGGTATAATTGAAGGGCGCGCGGATGGTCGAGCGTATTGGTGGTGACGGAGACCTTCTGCGGGTTGAATTGCCAGGCAGCGTAGAGCGCCTGCAGCAAGAACCACTTGCCAAGCCCCAGGCCCAGCGCATGCTCGAACAGGCCGAAATAGGACAATTCGACCAGTTCTTCGTTTTCCTGGCTGAGTTCGTAGAAGCCGGCCGGTGCGCCGTTCACGTGGAGCACGGAAATGTTGACCTTAGGCGCATGGATGATCGCCTTGAGCTCCCCGTCGCTCATCCTCAGCCGTTGGTACCAGTGCCAGCGTGCGCCGACCTGGCGCTGCAGGAAGCGGTAGAAAGGCACGGGGATCTCGTGAGTGCGCATGATCGCGGTCTGGATGTTGACCGGGATTGGCAGGCTGGCCTTGGGCGGCGCGGTCATTTCGAGCCGCGTCACATGCGCGGTGATAGGTCCGTGCGCGGTGGTCGGGATCGCTTCGGCCGGTCCGGTTGCGACCGGCGTATCGTCGCGTCCGCCCCATTCCGACCAGGAGCCGTCATAGAGCGAATTGTCGGTATGGCCGAGCGATTCGAGGGCAAGCGTGATGACGGCCGCCGTCACTCCCGAGCCGCAACTGGTCACGACCGGCTGGCTGAGGTCTATGCCGGCATCGGTGAAGATCGAGCGCAGCGTCGGCAAATCCTTGAGGTGGCCGTTTTCGGACAGCGACGCGGCCGGCACGCTGCGGGCGCCGGGGATGTGGCCGGAGCGCATGCCTTCGCGCGGTTCCGGCTCCTCGCCGGTGAAGCGGCCGGCAGGCCGCGCATCGGCGATCTGGCGCACGCCCCTGTCGGCAATCTCGCGCATTTCATTGAAGGAGGTCACCCGGTGGCGAGCGAAATCGAAGTCGAAGGTGACGGGTGCCGGTTCCGGTAGGTCGGTTTGCAGCGGCCGGCCTTCCGCCTTCCAGGCGTCGACACCGCCGTCCAGAACATAGACATTACGGGCACCCATGACGCGCAACATCCACCAGGCGCGCGGCGCCGAGAAGAAGCCGGGGCCGTCATAGACGACGATCGTATCGGTCACGGAAATGCCGAGCAGGCCCATTTCCTCGGCGAATTTTGCCGGAGAGAGCAGCGAATGCGGCAGGCCGGTGGTCTGGTCGGCGATCGCATCCTGATCGAAGAAGACTGCACCTGGAATGTGGCCGGAGGCATATTCGACCGCGCCGTTGCGGTTCTGCGCAGGCAGGTACCAAGATGCGTCAATGATCTTGAATTCCGGTGCGCCGAGCTGCTTCTCCACCCAGTCGGCGGACACGACGAAACGGCTTCTCTCCGCAGGCATGCGCTTCTCCCAATGCTTTGTCAGGCGGAGGCTTCCGGGGTGCCGAAACGAATGCGGAACCGTCGGTTCTCCTTGCCCTTTTTCTCGATTTTGGCGATGTGAATCGCTCCGACCTCCTGGGTCTCCGAGACATGTGTGCCGCCGCAGGGCTGACTGTCAACGCTCGAATTCTCGCCGATGCACACCAGGCTGACTCGCCCCATGCCGATCGGCGGGCGAACATTCTTCGACTTGACGATGGCGGGATTGGCAGTGAGTTCTTCGTCGGTGATCCATTGGACGAAGATTGGGTGATTCTCGCCGACGAGCCGCATCAGTTCGGCCGTCACGGACTCTTTGTCGATCGTTTCGCCCATATCGAAATCGACGCGACTCTCATCTTCGCCGACGGCGGCGCCGGTGATTGGAAAGGGACAGACGACCGAGAGCAGGTGGCAGGCGGTGTGCATGCGCATCAACTTGTAGCGGCGCGGCCAGTCGACATGCAGCACCAGCTTTTCGCCAAGGGATGGGGCCGGATGGCCTTCCGCGATCTGGTGCAGGATAGCTTCCTTGCTCTCGCCGTGACGGGTGAGCGCGATCTCGATCTTCGAGCCGTCGGCCCGTTCGAACAGGCCGGTGTCGCCCGGCTGGCCGCCGGAGGCGGCGTAGAAGCAGGTCTGGTCGAGCTCGATCGCCCCGTCATCGTGGATCCGCGTGACCGTGCCCTCCGCAGTGGCGAGGTAGAAATCGTCGCGGTAGAGGGCAATGGTCGACATGGATCTCACTCGGTCGGTTGGAAGGGCACGGCGTAATTGACTTTTCTTTCGATCCAGGCGGGCACCGGCAACTGCTTGGACCGCAGGAAATCTGGATTGAACAGCTTGGACTGATAGCGGTTGCCGTAGTCACAAAGCACGGTGACGATGGTATGGCCCGGGCCGAGATCGCGCGCAAGGCGGATGGCACCGGCGATGTTGATGCCAGACGAGCCGCCGAGGCACAGGCCCTCGTTTTCGACCAGGTCGAAGACGATCTCGAGCGCTTCCGCGTCGGGGATCTGGTAGGCGTAATCGGGGGTAAAACCCTCGAGATTGGCGGTGATGCGGCCCTGGCCGATGCCCTCGGTGATCGAGGAGCCCGACGATTTCAACTCGCCGTTCTTGTAATATTCGTAGAGCGCCGCACCCTCCGGGTCGGCGATGCCGATCTTCACCTCTGGCTTGAGACGGCGAAGCCCCATGCCGACGCCCGCCAGCGTGCCGCCGGAGCCGACGGCGCAGACGAAGCCGTCGACTTCGCCGCTTGTCTGGTCGTGGATCTCCCGGGCTGTCGTGGCGATATGGGCGTCGCGATTGACGGTATTGTCGAACTGGTTGGCCCAGATCGCGCCGTTCGGTTCGCTTTTCGCCAGTTCCGCAGCCAGCCGCCCGGAGAGCTTCACGTAATTATTGGCGTTCTTGTAGGGGACTGCCGGGACCTCGACCAGTTCGGCGCCGAGCAGCCGCAAGGCGTCCTTCTNNGGCCGATCCCGGTGTTGCCCGCCGTTCCCTCGACGATCACGCCGCCGGGCTTCAGCAGGCCGCGGCGCTCGGCGTCACGGATGATGAACAGCGCAGCGCGATCCTTGACCGACTGGCCGGGGTTGAGGAACTCCGCCTTGCCGAGGATGGTGCAGCCGGTCGCCTGGGATGCGCCCTTCAGCCGTATGAGCGGCGTATTGCCGATCGCCTCAAGAACGGATGGATGGAATGTCATGATGTCTGCCTTCTCTTTGCCAGAAGATTAAGCGGCGACTTTTCCGGGCACAAGCGGCCATTGGCAAGGAAACGGTTTTCAACCTCATGCCGGCTTTGGAAAAACCATGCCAGACGGATAGTCCGCACTATGGCGTCCGTGGCATGTGGTGACCGGTCCCGGCGGTTCCGGGCCGCGTCGGTCAGCCGCCCTCGTTAGAACGCGGAAGGGACTGGTAGGCGGCCATGGCCCGGACGCGCGCGACCTTGTGGTCAACGATCGGTAGCGGATAGGTCTCGCCGAGTGTGACGCCGGCCGCGGCCAGGACGGATGCCGGCGCCTCGAAGGGCCTGTGGATGAAGCTCGTGTCGAGTTTGGCAAGCTCGGGCACGAAGGTGCGGACATAGTCACCGTTGACGTCGAATTTTTCGCCCTGGCTGACCGGATTAAAGATGCGGAAGAAGGGGGCTGCGTCCGCGCCCGATCCCGCCACCCACTGCCAACTCGCCGCGTTCGAGGCCGGATCGGCGTCGACCAGCGTGTCGCGGAACCAGCGCTCTCCCTCGCGCCAGTCGATCATCAGGTTCTTGATCAGGAAGGAGGCGACGATCATGCGCACCCGGTTGTGCATCGTGCCATGGCGCCAGAGCTGGCGCATGCCGGCATCAACGATCGGATAGCCGGTCTGGCCCCATTTCCAGCGATCAAGCAGGTCCGGCGCGTCCAGCCAGGGGAAGGCGTCGAAGCGCGCGTTCCAGTTCTTCGAGGCAAGCTGCGGGAAATGGAACAAAAGGTGATAGGAAAAATCGCGCCAGGCAAGTTCCTTTCGGAAATGGATGACGTCCTCCGCCGCGATTCGGTCAGTCAGCCCCCGCGTCGCGTGCCAGACGGTGGCGGGGGAGATCTCACCCAGCGCAAGGTGCGGGGAGAGCATGGACGTGTGGCAAAGGGCCGGATAATCACGCTTGGCTTTGTAGCCGGCGAGGCCGGCGTCGATGAAGTGCTGGAGGCTTTGGCGCGCGCCTTCCTCCCCGGGCGTCCAGACGGCGGAGAATTCGTTGGCCCAGTCCGGCGTCCCCGGCAAGAGTCTCCACGTCTCCAGCCGTTCGGATCGCGGCCAGTTGTCCGGCGCAGCAAGGGCGGAGGGCGCTGGAACCGGTTCAGGTGGTTCGCCGGAGGCTTCGAGCGCGCGCCAGAAGGGCGTATAGACCCTGTAGGGACCGCCGGCTCCGGTTCTGAGCCGGGAGGGTTCGTGCAGCAATTGCCCGGAGAAACTGCGCACGGTAATCCCGGTTCGGGTCAGTTCCTCCTTCAGCGCCGAATCAACAGCAATACCGTTGGGATCGTGGCGCCGGTTCCAGAACACTCTTGTCGCATCTGTCTCGGCGATCAGCGCCCCGAGCACCTCGTCGGCGGCTCCCCGGCGCAGCGTGAGACTGCTGCCTTTCCGCTCCAGCGCGGCGGCAAGCTGCTTGAGCGAATGGTGGAGCCACCAGGCTTGTGCCGCGCCGAGCGGGCCGTTGCCGGATGAAGCAGGTTCGAGAATGTAGACCGGCAGGACCGGCAGCCCACTCTCGGCAGCACAGGCAAGGGCGAGATTGTCTTCAAGTCGCAGATCCTTGCGGAACCAGACGATGACGGGGGCTGGACTGCTGTTTGGCATCAATCATTCCGAATGTTCTGTCTTTTCGGAAGATACGAGGAAATGGCCGCCCAGGTTCACCGGCCCGGCGAATTTACGCCTCGCCGGTGAATCTGCTCCAACGATCGCAAACCGGGTCCCGGTTTGTGACACGCCGTCTTCGTCAGGACGCGATCGCAAGCTTGCGCTGACGCGCTCTCTCCGAATTGATCATCTGCATGATCTCGACGGCACTTTCCCGGACGAACAGGCGGTGCAGCTTTTCTGCAACCGGCGCTGTCGTCAAAAGGCAGGTGTATTTTTCACGCTCGTACCAGCGGAAATCAACGACATTGTCCATGTTCACGAAGAAGGGGAACCCGTCCCCGTCATGAAGCTGGAGCCACATATGAATTTTCTCCTGATATCGACCATTATGGTCCGTGGAGATAGCAGGCAAAAATGAAGAGGGGGTTTCCCCCGCCAGGCGAGTATCGTTAAATCCGCAGGCCAGACAAGAAAAAGGCCTGCGCTGCTGCAGCGCAGGCCAGCGACGGGGCTGACGAGAGGGCTTCGACCGCAATGGTGCGATCGATCATGAACGGGATCTATGAGCCGCGTTGACGGTCGGTCGACAAAACCAAGTCGCGTGCGGCGGATGAGTCTTGAGTTCAATTGGCAGCGTGCCCTTGAGAACCAAGCCCGGATGTTAAAGCGGATATCGCAGGATCGCCGCGAGGTCTCCCTCGCCGGGCAGGTCAGCTTTTCTCACGCCGAGAACGCGGGCGCCGTTCGCCAATGCTCGGCCGGCAATCTCGTCGACCACGCCGTAGTTGGTGGCATCTGCCTTTTCTGCGAAACTTATCGCGCCTGTCTGCTCGTCCACGACGCCCGGAATGATAGCGTCAATGTCCACAAGCACTGTTTCGATGGCACCGTATGTCGCCGCGCGCGCGGCCTGGGCCAAATCACAAGTGGCCCGACCGTCGCTCGCACGCGCCTCATAGAGATCCTTCAACGCAGAAAGTTCTGCAGCATTTGCGGCATCGAGCACAGGCCGCGCCGCGTCGGCCAACTCCGCGTCGGCAACCCGGTCAGGACTGGTCTCGATTCCGTCCGGGAGCAGGTCGGGATAGCTGTTGACGGACCGATAGAGGGACGCAAGTCGGCCGGTGGCCGCCAGGATGAGCGGGGTCTCTCGTCCGCTGAGTACGGGCCGCAGGGCCGCGTCCACCTGACGCGCATATTGACGGAACCTTACGTTCTGTCCTTCCGAGCCATGAATGCGGCCGCTCTGCGAGCGGTCATTCAGGGTGGACTTGCCAACCGCGCTTGCTGCGTCCTTCGGCAGACCATCCACCTTGACTGTGACAGCGGGCAGGTCGGTGTTGATTTCGACAAGCCTTACCGCATTCTCTGAAAGAGCCAGGACAAATGCCGAATTGGGAAATGTGATCGCGCGCAGAAGCGGNNGATCCGCGACCGAAACCGATGGCGAAAGCCGGTTGGCCAGTCGGAACGTACGGAACGTGTCGGGAGTGGCGAGGACGGCAAGGCTGTTGGCCTGGAGGCTCCAGAACTCCTCATCCTCAGCCAGATCGTCGAAATGCTCCATCAGTGCGGCAAGCCGGCGCTTGTCGAACCCCACAGCCTCCAATTGTTCGCGCGCCTGTTTTGCCAGGTTCCCGAGTTCGATGCGGCTCGCGTCCGAATCCTGGGTCAGTGGCGTGGTCTCCAGGTAGATCGAGACACTGGCATCTGCCCGGACGTCGTTCAAAGCCTTGAATTCGGGCCGGGTGGGCAGGTCGACATGAAGCATGGGATTTCCTTCTACTTATTGCATTTCAGCTACGCACAAGCCTTAGGCACGCGCGCAATGATGATATATTTCGGCGATATCGTTCATTCATGGGCGCTCGCGACGAGAGTGTCGCATCAAGCCTCTGGAGCATCCGTTGCGTCATGCTACCGCAAAGCTTGCCTGGAAAAGACGCCACGAAATGCGGTCATAAGGCCACCAAACTCACTGATTGCTAAGCCAACCAGAGCGGGCCGCACTCGCCTTCAGGGATTTACATATCATACTGAATAGCTAGGGCGTCGGGGGTAAAGGTCAAGAGTTCGGCACGCATTTCGCGTCAGTCGAAATCGGCTTGACCTGATCCGGGAACGACGAATTCATTAGCATAGCCGCGATCATACTGACAAAGTGGCAGCACGGAATGGCGAGGATGTCGGAACTGTTTCGGGAGGAGTTCAGCAATGGGGACGAAGTCGGAGGCTGGGGGATCTTCGACAAATAGAACTATTTTCGAAAAAAAAGCTAGGACGGAAACTTGCGGGTTTCTGACGTCGTCGCTTGGAAAGAAATGGCTCCCCGGGCCGGATTCGAACCGGCGACCTGTCGATTAACAGTCGAATGCTCTACCGCTGAGCTACCAGGGAACAGCCGCTTGGCGCGGTGTGAGCGGGGTAATACAAATGCTGGTTCGATTTGCCAAGCGATTTTTCAAAAAAAATGTCACAGCCTTGCTTTATTCTGTGTGCATCCCATCTTTGGCCGGTCCGGGCGGGCTCAGCTTTCCCGGTTTCGCAAGGGATTTGAATGACCAGACACACCCGAAAATATTATATTGACGCCGAGCGCGGACGCATCGTGCTTAGCCGCTATGAATTGCCCTTTCCGCGCTCCAAGCTTGGTCGGGTCGTCGCCGGTACGGCGCTGATCGGCGGCGGCTTTCTGGGTTTTCTGCCCGTGCTCGGCTTTTGGATGATACCGCTCGGTCTCTTCGTCCTGTCCCATGACCTGGCGGCGGTACGCCGGAGAAGGCGTCGCATGGCCATCTGGTGGCGCAAGCGCTACCCGGCCGTCAACCGCGCCGGCAGACACTGAGGCGACCGTGCTCGGCACGGGCCAACCCGTTTCGCGGAGCCTCATGCGCATAAATTTGAGGGGGAGGGTGGCAAGCCCCTTGCGCTCCACCCGGATCCGTTCTAAACGCCGCGCACCACTCGCTTTTAAGCAAACGGACGGCCTCGTGGCGGAGTGGTTACGCAGAGGACTGCAAATCCTTGCACCCCGGTTCGATTCCGGGCGAGGCCTCCACTCTTCCCCCTTTTGACGAGATATTGTGTTCGGGTTTAGCGGCCAAAACTGTGCTGATCGCCCATGGCGGCGATATCGGCGCAAATTTGGACGATCCGGCCCATTGCGTGCGCCCGGCGCTCCGCTAGAGCTGCTCCATCATCATCCAGGAGCCTCCAAATGCGCCATTTCACTTCCCTCGCTCTAATTGCTGCCGCCGTTCTCGCCCCCGTCGCGGCGTACGCCGAAAATCTGACCTTCAAGCTGGAGAACAAGACGTCCTACATGATCGTCAAGCTCTATGCGACGCCCGTCGGCGGCAACGGAAAGCGCATCGAGCTTCTGAACAAGAAAGGCCTGTGGGCGGGCAAGTCACGCAGCCTGACCATTGCCGATGACGGCGATGCCTGCGTCTACACCACTCGCGCCGTCTTCGAGGACGACAGCTTCTACGATGTCACCAACAAGGTCGATTTCTGCGAGACGGACGTCTACACCATTGAGGAATGAGGCCTGACGCGAATGGGCTGGAAATCTCCTCGACCTTCGTCGTGACGATATTCTGTTCCTGTGGCGACAACTCGGCTTGAAAGCGGTCCTGCCTGCAATTAAGACAGCTGACACAAACCGGCCGGAAGTGGGACGACTGACATGATGGATTATGCCGCAGCACGCATCAAGATGGTGGACAACCAGATTCGCACGACCGACGTCACGTCGCATTCGGTGCTGAACGCATTTCACTTGGTGCCGCGCGAGGTATTCGTTCCGGCCAATCTTCGTCCGCTCGCCTATATCGACGAGGACCTGCAGGTTGCACCGGCTGCAAACGGCCAGCCCGCTCGCTACATCATGGAGCCATCGCCGCTCGCCAAGCTTTTGCAGTTGGGCGCGATCAGCAAGGACGACCTGGTTCTGGAAATCGGTTGCGGCGTTGGATATACGGCCGCAATCCTGTCGCAGCTTGCCGGTTCGGTGGTCGCCGTCGAATGTGACGAAGCCCTGGCCGCCAAGGCGACCGCGACACTCGCCGACCTTGGCTATGATAATGTCGCCGTGGTCACGGGCGAGCTGGAGAAGGGTTACGCGGCCGAAGCACCCTATGACCTGATCTTCACCAACGGCGCAGTCGAGGAGGTTCCGCAGGGCTTGCTCGATCAAATGCGCGAGGGCGGTCGACTGGTCGCTGTCGTCGGTTATGGCAATGCGGCCCGCGCGCGCCTCTACATCCGCAGTGGCGACACCTGGTCCCACACGGAGTATTTCAATGCGGCCATCAAGCCCTTGCCCGGCTTTCGCAGGTCTGCCGAGTTCGTTTTCTGAGCACGAGGATGGAGTACTTCGGGACATTTAGCCGGAGGCGTTGATTTTCGTCTGTCGTGATTGAAAATGTTGCCGATCAGCAACGGCCATGTGGTTTCTGAGTCAAAAAGGGCCACTGCCGTTGCGACCGAAGCTGCGACGGGTCATCAAATCCTGATACTGGTTAATGCGTCGCTGCGTCGACGGTTCCTTCGGCCTCTCGTTGGGCGATGCATCTGCGCCCGCCCAGTCAGATGTGGAGTGACCCTGTGTCGATCATTCGGAAAACCGCTCTCGCTGCCGCAATCGCCCCGATGTTGGTCCTGATGGCCGGGCCGTCATCGGCTGAGACGCTTTTCGGAGCAATGGCCAAGGCCTACGAGAACAATCCCGATCTCAATGCCGTGCGTGCAGCGCTTCGCGCCACGGACGAGAACGTCACCATCGCCAAGGCCGGCATGCGGCCGCAGGTTGCGGCCACCGCTTCGGCGTCCAGCATCCGCGTCAGCGACATCACGTCACCCCCGAGGCCCGACTTCGGTTACAATACACAGAGTGTTGGGATTTCGATTACCCAGCAGATCTTCGACGGCTTCCAGACGCTCAACAACGTCCGCGCCGCCGAGGCCGGGGTTTTTGCCAGCCGCGAGAGCCTGCGGGCTGAGGAGATCTCAATCCTGCTCGCCGCGGCGCAGGCCTATGCCGACGTGGCGCGAGACCAGCAGATCGTCTTGATCCGCAGGCAGAACCTGGCCTTCCTCCAGGAACAGCTGAATGCCGCCAATGCCCGCCTCGAGGTCGGCGAGGGGACCCGGACCGATGTCAGCCAGGCGGAGGCCCAGCTGGCCGGGTCGCAGGCCCTGCTCGCCGCGGCGATCGCCCAGCTGAAGCAGAGCGAGGCGACCTATGTCCAGATCGTCGGCGAGGCGCCGAAGGGGATCAAGCAGCCGTCGCCCGCCACGAAAGCGCTGCCGCCGAGCGTCGATGCCGCTGTCGCCATCGGCATTCGCGAACATCCTTACGTTCTGGCCTCGCTCCATGCCGTCGATGCAGCCGGCTATCAGGTGAAGTCGGCCGAGGGTTCTCTGCTTCCCGGCGTCGTTGTCCAGGGCAATGTTTCGCGCAACTGGACAAACGAACCGCCGTCCGGCGCGAATCCGGACGCCACCTCCGCCAGCATTACCGCCCAGCTGAGGATCCCGCTCTATCAGGGCGGTGCCGAATACGGCAATGTCCGCAAGGCCAAGGAGACGCTGGGCGAGCAGCGCATCAGGGTTGATTCCGCCCGCGCCAGCGTGCAGCAGCAGGTGACGTCCGCCTATGCGCAGATGGAGGCGGCTACATCCGCGATTTCCGCCGCCCGCAAGCAGCTTTCCGCCGCCAACCTGGCCCTGCAGGGTGTGATCGAGGAGCGCAATGTCGGCCAGAAGACCACGCTCGACGTGCTGAACGCCCAGCAGACCGTGCTCGAGGCCAAGGAAAGCCTCGTTAGCTATCAGCGCAATGCGGTCGTGGCGAGCTATGGCGTGCTGGCCGCATCGGGCCGCCTGACGATCAGGAGTCAGGGGCTGCAGGTGGCCGAATATCGCTCCGAAGACCATTACGAGGCAGTCAAGGACGCCTGGTTCGGCCTGCGCACGGTCGATGGTCGGTGACGAACCGGCGGTACCAATAAAGCTGTGTATCAGTCTGAATTAGTTGGTCCGGCGTGATTTTTTTCAACGAGCGAGTATCCTAAGGTGATTCGAAATCGGCCCGGCTTTTTGCCATCTGCCGAGTTTCGGGGACCAACGGGGATGAATATGGCCCAGCCAAGTGTAGCGCGTGAACCGTCCATGGAAGAAATACTGGCCTCGATTCGCCGGATCATCGAGAGCAATGATCCGGGCGGCAGCGAGTCTGTTTCTTCTTCCCTTCCGCCGATCTATGACGATGGCGACCCGGAGGATGTCGACGGCGATATCCGGCTGACGATAGATGACGAGGACGCCTATGCCGCTGCCGAAATGGTGGCGGCGAACGACAGCGGTCCCACGCAGGCCTCAGCACCCGCTGCAACATTTGAGGCCGTCGATCCCGAAAAGGGCCGCAACATTTCGCTCGCCGACCTCGCGGCGCGGGTTCGCTCGGCGTCCGAAAGGGTCGAGCGCCCTGTTCTTGGTGGCGCAGTACCCGCCGAGAATGCTGCCCCGGCAGTGCGCGGCGACAGCCCGGTGATGACGAACCGAATGGCGGACCTGCGTGTGGCGAACTCTCGCTCGGTCGAGATGCCGCAGATGCAGCGGCAGCAGGAAGCTGCGATCGACGACGAGGCATTCGAGACCGCCGCCATGGCCGATGTCGAGGCCGCAACCTCGGTCTCGCAGCAGGACGTCAACGTTGACGAGCCTGTGTCTGCCCAGCCTGTGTCTGCCGAGCCGGATCGCGCTACGGAAGGCCATGACCTCAAGGCACTGGTCTCTGCCTCGACGATCGAGCAGGTGTCGCGCTCCTTCGGAGAACTGGCCGCCGCCATTGACGGCCAGCAGCGCCGCTCGCTCGACGAGATGGCCGAGGAAATGCTACGGCCAATGCTGCAGGAATGGCTGGACGACAACCTGCCGACACTGGTCGAAAGGCTGGTGCGCGAGGAGATCGAGCGCGTGGCGCGCGGCCCGCGCCGCTGATTTTCTGGCCCGTCCCGGCTTCAAGCCGCTCCGTCGACGGGGCGGCTTTTTTATTGACTCACCATCGGCCATCCTGTTTACCAAGCTGCAACAAGAACCCCGAAGAGTGGTCCAAAAATGCTCGAAAAGACCTACGATTCCGCCAGTGTCGAACCGAAAATCGCCAAGGCGTGGGAAGAGGCGGACGCGTTTCGCGCCGGCGTCAATGCCAAGGCGGGTGAGGACACGTTCACCATCGTGATCCCGCCGCCGAATGTGACCGGATCCCTGCACATGGGCCATGCGCTCAACAATACGCTGCAGGACATCATGATCCGCTTCGAGCGGATGCGCGGCAAGGACGTGCTGTGGCAGCCGGGCATGGACCATGCCGGCATCGCCACCCAGATGGTGGTCGAGCGCAAGCTGATGGAGACCCAGCAGCACCGGCGCGAGATGGGACGCGAGGCCTTCATCGAGAAGGTCTGGGAATGGAAGGACGAATCGGGCGGCCTGATCTTTAACCAGTTGAAGCGCCTCGGCGCCTCCTGCGACTGGTCGCGCGAGCGCTTCACCATGGACGAGGGCCTGTCCGCAGCCGTTCTCGAAGTCTTCGTCACGCTCTACAAGGAGGGCCTGATCTACAAGGACAAGCGTCTGGTCAACTGGGA
>DBUL01000243.1 GCA_002307905.1 Rhizobiaceae bacterium UBA1291 | reverse complement strand
GGGGCGTGGCGTGACATTGTCGACCCGCGCCTGGCGCAGGCCGCTCCAGCGCGCTTCTTCCACGGCGCGCCGCGGGGAGCAACCCTGCGGGCGATGACGGCGCGGCTCATGGCCCCAGCCGGGGCGGTGACGGTCGCGTTCGTAGCCGGGGCCACCCCNNTCATGGTGGCGAAGGTGACGAGGGCGGCAAATCCCAGTCTTGCAAGCATTCCGGTCATGGGTTCTCTCCTCTGGCTGCCCGGTCTCGGCCGGGTAAAACTCCCGCTCTCATCAGCGATTGAGAAGAGAGTGCCAGAGGCGCCCTGAACGCGAACCGAACTGCTTATTCAGGAACTGTTCATGGGCAATTCTTGGCGTTTCTCGATCCCGGAACGGATACCTCAGCCGGCAATATGCAAAACGATTTCACGTCGATGCGGCCGGTCACGGTGCTCGAAGAGATAGAGTCCCTGCCAGTCCCCCAGAAGCAACCGCCCGTCCGAAAAGGGAATGCCGAGCGACACCTGCGTGAGGGCCGCCTTGATATGTGCCGGCATGTCATCCGGCCCCTCCTGGCGGTGTTCCATCCAGTGCATGGCGGGATCGGAAGATGGCGGTACGAGCCTTGCGAAGAAGGCCCTCAGGTCTCGTTGGACGGAGGGATCGGCATTCTCCTGGATCAGCACGGAACAGGACGTATGGCGCACGAAGATTGTAAGCAGCCCCTCGGCGGCATCCTCTTCCTCGAGGAACGCCTCAGTTTCGCGGGTGAACTCATAAAGCCCCTGGCCCTCGGTCCTGATCATCAGCCGTCGCAAGGCCATCCGCCCCTCCGTCATCGTCTGCTTTCACCTTTGGCGTAAGGCGGAATATGGCCCGCACCCGGCGAACGTCAAGTCAGGTGCCTTCCACATCGCCTCGCGCCTATCCGCTGCCCCTGCATAACGTCGGCGCGGCCTTTTCGCGGCGAACGCCAGGCGCTAAACTTGCTGTGTTGCACCGAGGATGAGGATCAGGAACATGACGAACGATCGAAACCTGCTCGACACGTTGGCAGGCCAGGAAGACGCCCTGGTGTTCAGAGCTTTCGACGAAATTACCGCGATCGAGATCGGCGAGCACCTGATGCGCGCCGCGCGTTCCGGTGATCTGCCGGTGGTGATCAATATCCGCACCGCCGATCGCGTGCTCTTTCACGCCGCCCTGCCCGGCTCCACGCCGGACAACGACGAATGGGCGCGCCGCAAGAGCAATGTCACGCTGCGCTTCCACAAGTCGTCCATGCGGGTCGGCGAGAATTACCGGCTGAAGGGCAGAGAAATCTGCGTAGAGCTCGGCCTGGATCCAATCGACTATGCGAGCCACGGCGGCAGCTTTCCGGTGCGTGTCACCGGTACCGGCGTCGTTGCGGCCATTACCGTCTCGGGCCTCGCCTCCGAGGACGACCATGGGATGATCATCCGCGTGCTCGAGGACTATCTGGCGGACGAATAGCGCCTTTCCCGGGCGCTGGACGATCAGAGTGCGGTCGACATGTAGATGCTGAGCCGGGTCAAATGCTCGTCTTCGCTCTCGAAAACAAGGACGCAAGGCAGTGAAAACCGCTTTCCTTTTTCCATCGACGCGGCGCCGCTATGGTCGCGCCCGTCGATCGTACCGTCGAAGGCGCCCCGCAATCCAGCTTCATCGATCATGCTGACGCCGTTGGCAAAGCGGGCATCGTGGCGCAGGAGAAAGGCCGACAGGGTATCCCGCAACGAGCCGAAGCCGATCACGCGCTTGCCATCCGGCATGTCGAGCACCGCCTCGGCATCGAAAAGCGCTTCGATCGCGGCAAAGTCGCGCTGATTGAGCGCCTCAATGGCCTCAGACATCTGTTGCCGGATCGGCATTGGCAAAATCCTCCTGCTGAAATCTATGAAGGACTTAGGGCGCGCCGGGCATTTCGGCAATGATGGGCAGTCGCCGCCCGATCTCAAGGGGCTTCCGGCGGCACCAGCATTCTGCGCCCAATTTCCAGCACCGCGCGGTTGAGCGGCCGGAGCGCGGACGCCACAGACCGGCTCCAATGCCAGTAAAGCGGGACATCATAGGGACTGTCTGGCTTGAGCGGCACGAGCTTTCCCGCGGCGAGGGCCTCGGCCACCAGGGCATCCGGATTGAGCCCCCAACCCAGCCCAGCGATCGTCGCGTCGACGAAGGCCTGCGACGACGGCAGCCAATGGGTGGGCGGCACGATCCCGTCACCGATATTCGCCGCGATCCAGCGCGCCTGCAGCGTGTCCTTGGCATTGAAGGTGAGCGAAGGCGCGCAAGCCAGCGCCTCGGCGGTCACGCCGCCTGGAAACCAGCGGCGGATGAAATCCGGGCTGGCGGTGGCGATATAGCGCAACCGCCCGAGCGGACGGCAGTCGCAGCCCTGCACCGGCACGTCCGAGCCGCTAACCGCCGCCCGCACCTCGCCGCGCCTCAGCCATTCGGCACTGTGCTCCTGATCATCGAGCACCAGGTCGAACAGACAATCCGGTAGCGCCGCCATGGCGGGCACGAACCAGGTTGCAAGGCTGTCGGCATTGACGGCGACGCGGATGGTCGGCGACCGTCCGCCGATCTCCACCTGCCCCATGTCCCGGGCCAGCGTGCGTTCGAGAAGCGTCACCTCTTCCGCATGCCGCGCGAGCCGCAGCCCCGGCTCCGTCGCCCGGCATGGCTGGCCCCGAACAACGAGCACGGAGCCGACTTTTTCCTCCAGCAGTCGAATGCGCTGCGAGATTGCCGACGGCGTCACCCCGATCTGGCGGGCGGCCCGCTCGAAACTTCCGGACCGGATCACAGAGGCAAGCGCGTCCAAAAGTGCATAGTCGAGCATTGATTATAATCTCTAATCCAGTGAAAGAATTATTAGCTTTGCTAATCTCAAGACCCCAGCTAGTCAAGGAACCTCCAGTCACGGAGTCTGCCATGCTGATTGCCTCTACCGCCGGTTTCTTCCTCGGCCTGAGCCTGATCGTCGCCATTGGGGCACAGAACGCCTTCGTGCTGCGTCAGGGTCTACGGCGCAGCCATGTGCTTGCCATCTGCCTCACCTGCGCAGCGTCGGACGCGGCGTTGATCGCGGCCGGCGTCGGCGGGCTTGGAAAGGCCATTGGCGCCCTGCCCTGGCTCCCTCCGCTTATGCGTTACGGCGGGGCGGCCTTTCTCGCCTACTACGGCCTTCGAAGCCTGCGCGCGGCGATGGCCGGCAATGCGGCGCTCAAGCCGGAAGGCGAGGTCGAAGAGAGCCTTGCCGCCGCTCTTCTGACCTGTCTCGCACTGACCTGGCTCAACCCGCATGTCTACCTCGACACGGTGGTCTTGCTCGGGGCGATCTCGACCCAGTACCCCGGCGAGGGTCTGGCCTTCGGTCTCGGAGCAACGGCTGCCTCCTTCCTTTTCTTCTTCTCGCTCGGTTTTGGCGCGCGCTATCTCCGTCCGCTCTTCGCCCGCCCAGCCTCATGGCGGGTGCTCGACGGCCTGATCGCGCTGGTGATGGGAACGATCGCCGTCAGTCTCGTGTGGAACACCTGACCGGACATCGATCAAGGATGGGCGATTGCGCGCAACCGGTGTAGGTTCCACATGGCTGTTTGCAATGGATGCGTCTGATGTTCCTCACCAATCACGACATGGTCGATCTCATCGATTTCCGTCACGACCTTCACCGCCATCCGGAGATCTCCGGTGAAGAAGAGGAGACCGCGCGCCGTGTGGCAGCCTTTCTTGGCCCCATGAGGCCAGCCAACGTCCTGACAGGACTCGGCGGCCACGGCTTAGCGGCAGTCTTCGAGGGCTCCGAGCCCGGCCCCACCCTTCTCTTCCGCTCCGAACTCGACGCCCTGCCGATCGAGGAAAAGACCCGGGCGAACTATGCCTCCGCCATACCCGGAAAAGGCCACCTCTGCGGCCATGACGGGCATACGACCATCCTGCTGGCGCTCGGGCTGGGCCTTTCACGCGAGGCGCCAAAGCGCGGTCGCGTCGTGCTGCTTTTCCAGCCGGCGGAGGAGAACGGCGCGGGCGCCGCTGCCGTGATCGCCGATCCGCGCTTTGCCGAAATCACCCCCGATTTCGCCTTTTCTCTGCACAACCTGCCGGGCCTGCCGCTCGGCCATGTCGCCCTGACGGACGGTCCGGTCAATTGCGCCTCGCGCGGCATGAAGATCCGGCTTTCCGGCAAGACGGCACACGCCTCCATGCCCGAAACGGGCCGATCCCCGATGGCAGCCATGGCGAGGCTGATGCCCGCACTGACCGCGCTTTCAACGAACGCCCCACCCGATCGCGGATTCCGGCTGGCGACTGTCACCCATGCCTCGCTTGGCGCGCCCGCCTTCGGCATCGCCCCCGGCGACGGCGAGATCTGGGTGACGTTGCGCACGCTCGTCGATGACCGGATGGCCGAACTCTGTGCCGAAGCCGAGGAACTCGCCCGCGATGCCGCCAGGACCGAGCAGCTCGATCTCGAGATCACCTTCGATGACATATTCCTGCATTGCGAGAACGCCCCCGAAGCTGTCGCCCACCTCGCCCGCGCGCTCGATGCTGAAGGCATCAGCCACGACCCGGGTGACCTGCCGATGCGGGCGTCGGAAGATTTCGGCCGCTTCCGCGCCTGCGCGCCCTCTGCCATGTTCTTCCTCGGATCTGGCGAGCGCCATCCGGCCTTGCACAATCCCGACTATGACTTTCCCGACGATCTGATCGCCATCGGAGCGCGGGTGTTCATGCGGGTGGTGCGCAACATGCTGGGTTAGGCGTCCAGCGCCTCAGAAGTCCGGAAACCCATAACGCTTCCACTCGCTCTTCGGGATCGGCTTGCCGACCTCGAAGCCGAATGACAGCACGCGGGTGGCATCCGGATTGATCTCGCAGCGGAATCGCAGGTCGAACCACTGTCCATTGGCGCGAAAAGCCGCCTTGTTGACTGCGAGTACATCGCCGTCCTGGAGGCGGAAGGACGGCAGGAGTTCGGGCCAATAGGCAGGCGTCCCATTGCGCAACTGCTCGCGCAGTTCGGTGACGCACAGCTGATCGGCCCGATCGGGGCGCGGAATGTCGTTCATCGCCGTGACGGCTGCTGCATCGCCGGTGATATTGGTCGAATAGAGCGTTTTCACCTCGTCGAGTTCGACAACGGTCTCGGCAACCTCAGCTGCAGTTGTGGCGGGGGCGTCCGGGGTATCCGCCGGCCGCTCGGGATTTTCAGCGGGCGGCTCCGGAGCTAGGGTCACCATCGTCTCGCTCGGCTGGTCCGCAGGTTTTTCCCCGTCAGCATCGGCGCCAGGCGTTCCGGTATCGACCTGTGGCAAAGCGATGTCGTCCGGCGGCGGCGTGCCCGGCGGCTGATCGGCTTCGGCGGCGTTCTCATCCTCTGGCAGCGAAGAATCGGATGCTTCAGCCGGCGTCTCGGGCTCTTCGGGCGGCACATCGCCAACCTTGGCCGCCTCCTGGGCGGCGTTGCCGCTGGTATCCTCCCGCGGGCCGCTGTCCTTTTCACCGAATTCGAACACGGGACGGAGCATGGGCATGGGCGGCACCTGCCGTCCGGCTGCCTCCTCGACAGGCGGCTGCTCGACAGGCCGCTCGGGCGGCGTCGGCACACTCTCCAGAGAAGGTGGGGGCGGCGGAGGCGCGACTTCTGCTTGCTCCGCTTTCGGTGGCTCGGGCTCTGGCACGAGTTCAGCCTCTTCCTCCGGCTGCGGCTGCGGCTGCGGTTCCGGCGCCTCCTCCTCCGACGTCTCCTCCTCCTCCGGTGGTGGCACGATCTCGACTGCCACGCTTTCTTCCGGCTCTGGCTGGGAATTCTGAACCGGCATTTGAACGAACAACACTGCAACGATGAGAAGGTGCAGCAGCACGGAGGCGGCAAGCCCCCCACGCAGCATTCCCCAACACCTCGTCCATGTCTTTCCCATGCCGATCAACAGTTCCTTCTCAAGTCCCGGCTGATGTGGTCCCCAAAAGGGGGCGGCATCAAGGACACAGGGCGAGATCGTCGCACCCTTGCTCCTGATCGGCCAAAGAAAACCCGGCAGGATCGCTCCGGCCGGGTTGTCAATGTTAGATCACATTGGGATTATTCACCTGAAGCCAAACTCGTTCTTCAATATAAGAAACAAGTTTTCAGCCCCTTCGCGGTCCAATTGTATCGTCTGACTCTTTTTGCCGGGGATCTCACGATCAGCAGAACCGTAAGTATCGATTTGGACGATCCGCTTATCATCGATTCCGAATGCCGAGTAGGTGGCAACAATCTCCTTGTGCAGAGAGTTCCGTTCCATCCGTTTCTCTTCGAATCGACGAACCAGGGCCATCTCAGCTATCCAGGAAGCTCCGCAGCTTGCGCGACCGGCTCGGGTGCTTCAACTTGCGCAGCGCCTTGGCTTCGATCTGGCGGATACGTTCGCGGGTGACCGAGAACTGCTGGCCGACCTCTTCGAGCGTGTGGTCGGTGTTCATGCCGATGCCGAAGCGCATGCGCAGCACGCGTTCCTCGCGCGGGGTGAGCGAGGCGAGAACGCGGGTCGTGGTTTCGCGCAGGTTCGCCTGGATGGCCGCGTCGATCGGCAGAAGCGCGTTCTTGTCCTCGATGAAATCGCCGAGATGTGAATCCTCCTCGTCGCCCACCGGGGTTTCGAGCGAGATCGGCTCCTTGGCGATCTTCAGGACCTTGCGGACCTTTTCGAGCGGCATGGCGAGCTTCTCGGCCAGTTCTTCCGGCGTCGGCTCGCGGCCGATCTCGTGCAGCATCTGGCGCGATGTGCGGACGATCTTGTTGATCGTCTCGATCATNNCGAGAACTTGTAGCCGCGGCGATACTCGAACTTGTCGACCGCCTTCATCAGGCCGATATTGCCTTCCTGAATAAGATCGAGAAACTGCAGGCCGCGGTTCGTGTACTTCTTGGCGATCGAGATGACGAGACGCAGATTGGCCTCGACCATCTCCTTCTTGGCGATGCGCGCTTCACGCTCGCCCTTCTGCACCATGTGCACGATGCGGCGGAATTCCGTCACCGAAATGCCGGTCTCGGTCGCGAGATTCTGGATCTCGGCGCGGATGTCGCGGATCGTCTGGTTTTCCTCGCGGGCGAAATCCTTCCAGCCGCGGGCCGAAAGATTGCCGATCGACTTCATCCAGTTCGGATCGAGCTCCGCACCCTGGTACTGCTCGAGGAAGCTATCGCGCTTGACGCCGTAGGATTCAGCGAGTCGCAACAGGCGGCCTTCGTTCTGCACGAGGCGCTTGTTGATGTCGTAGAGCTGCTCGACGAGGCTGTCGATGCGGTTCTGGTTAAGCGACAGCGACTTGACCGCCGTGATCAGCTGGTCCTTGAGCTCCTTGTAGCGGCGCTCCTGTCCCGACGACAGCGTGCCGGCACAGGCAAGGCGGGCCTCGACCTGCTGATCCTGCAGCTTCCGGAGCTTCTTGTAGGTGTCAGCGATCGTGTCGAGGGTCTCCATGACCTGCGGGCGCAGTTCCGCTTCCATGGCAGCGAGCGACAGGTTCGATTCGTCCTCGTCCTCTTCCTCTTCTTCCGGCGGAGCACCATCGCCGCCGACATTGGTAATGTCTTCGTCGCCGCTCGGTGCACGGGCGCGCCGGGTCTTTTCCTTCTCTTCGGCGGCCTTGCGGTCGGCCTCGATCTTTTCCGGGCTCTGGAACTGCGGGGCAGCCTTGGCCTCGGGACCGGAATAGGTGGTTTCGAGATCGATGATCTCGCGCAGCAGCGTCGTGCCTTCGTTGAGCTCGTCGCGCCAGATAATCAGCGCCTGGAAGGTCAGCGGGCTTTCGCAAAGACCAGAGATCATCGTCTCTCGGCCGGCCTCGATACGCTTGGCGATGGCGATTTCGCCCTCGCGCGACAGAAGCTCGACCGAGCCCATTTCGCGCAGATACATGCGCACCGGATCGTCCGTGCGATCGGTCGGCTCTTTCTTCTTGGCGGTCGCAAGCTGGGTGCCTCGCGACGGCGCAAGTTCGCCCCCCTCGCTCTCACCGTCGCTGTCGTCGTCACTTTCCTCGGCGGGAGCAGCCTCTTCGGCGTCCTCGTCCTCGATCACATTGATGCCCATGTCGGAGAGCATGGCCATGGTGTCCTCGATCTGCTCGGAGGTCACTTCCTCCGAAGGCAGGACCGAGTTCAGCTCGTCCATGGTGACATAGCCGCGCTTCTTGGCGGCCTTGATCATCTTCTTGACCGCGTCATCGGAAAGGTCGAGAAGCGGACCATCGGTGGCGCCGTCGCGTTCGCTGTCTGCTTCTTCGTTTTCTTTGACTTTGGATGCCATCTATTTCGTCGCTTTCCTGACGTCTGATCTTGTCCGAACGATGCACAGCGGAGAGTGGCCCGAAGGCCCCTGCCCGCTACGATTTCTGTCAATGACCTACCGGAATGGTGCTTAATTCCCGATTAACTAAGGACTGCATCACCGCCGCGCAACGTCCTCGTTCTTCCGAATGACCGGTCATGGTACTAGAGATTCGTCTGGACCCACTTCACCCTTGTGTGTCTGTACTGGTGATTCCCACAATTTTCCCTGCCGTCAAGCTCTTCCCGTACGATTGCCCGGGAAAACGGGAAAATTCTTAACGCTGGTGCTTGTGCAAACCGCTGTGGGCAGATGTAGGTCCGAAAGCTTCGGAAACAAGGGGCGCCGCTTGCAATGGCGTCCGGCCCTTGGGTTTTGCTGCCTTGGCATGGTGCGCGGCAGACAGCACGGCGATCTCACGATTTGCGGCCGTTGAGGAACCAGACGCGCATGGGCCCTTTGCCCTTGACCTCGATCTCGCCGCGCAGTTCGAAATCGAAGCGGTCCTCGAGCATGCTTTTCAAATGATCTCCGACCTGGATCCGGCCGGGAATTCCGTGAGACTCCATGCGCGCCGCAGTGTTCACAGCATCGCCCCACACGTCGTAGAGCATCTTGTTCGACCCGATCACGCCGGCAACGACCGGCCCACTGTCGAGGCCGATGCGCACTTCGACAGTCTCGCCGTATTGCGCCGAGATCTCCCGGCAGCATTCCAGGATGCCGAGCGCCATGGACGCCACGCTCTCGGCATGGTCAGCACGCGGCTCAGGCAGTCCGCCAGCCACCATATAGGCATCCCCGATCGTCTTTATCTTCTCTAGTCCATAAGCCGCCGCTAAATCATCGAAACTGCTGAACACGCGGCTGAGAAACGTCACTACGTCCTGCGGTTGCCATTTGGCCGCTCGCGGAGTGAAATTGACGATATCGGCAAAGAGGATGGTTGCAGATTCAATGTTGTCGGCGACCGTTGCGGTTTCACGATGTTTGAGCCGCAGGGCGACGGAGCGCGGCAACATGTCTTCCAGCAAGCGCTCGGAGAACCGGTGCTCTTTCTCTAGCGCCACCTCTGCCCGGCTTGCCTCCTGAAAGGCGAAAAAGACGGTCGTGAAGATCAGCAGGAAGACCAGAGGCACGGTCAGAAAGAACAGGACATCGAGAAAGGCCGGATCGACATCAAGGAACCGGGCCGGTGCAGGAAGGAATATTTCTGTGACGAGGAAAGCGGCCAGGGCGAATGCCGCAACGACGGCCGAAACAGCCAGGCGCTCCGCGCCAAAGATCAGCATCGTCGCCGCAACTCCAGGCAGGAAGAAGAGATGCAAGCCGGACTCGCGACCGAAGAGAAAACAATAGCCGAGGCCGAAAGCGAGCCACATGGCAGAGAAGTATAAGGCAGCGGCACTCGAGCCGAACCGATGGAAGAGCGGGGTCGCCGCATAGACGACCATCTGCGGCGACAGCAGCAGCAACGCCGGCCAGAGAGCGTCGAAATCATAGAGGGCATAGAGCAGGATATAAGGCAGGGACATCACGCTGGCGAGCAGCGAGCCGACATTGGTGACCGTCATCCGGCGGCGGGCATGTGGCGGATATCCCTCCGTCCCGCACGCAGCCACCATCCGCAGCAAGGACCGCGGATGCCATGATGAACCCGCCTGACGGGCACGCGGCAGTGAGATTTCGAGTTCCTGCGTCGACACGATCTATTCCGGGAAGCAGTTGGAACTGTTGCATGAAACATCCGCCCGACAAGGGCAACTGCTTAATCGCGGGAGGCGCTACGCACTGTGACCCGTGGCGGCACCTTTGACACGTCCGGACATCACGCCGAAGCCGTCGATGATCGCTTCCTGGTTTTCCATCCGGGTGATTTCGAGCTGCACCTCATGCAGCGCACCGATCAACTGGCCAATACGGTCACCATCCTCGGCCTCCGTCGCCTCCGCCACCTCGCGCTCAAGCTCGATGCGCTGGCGCCGCAGCGCCTTCGTCCGCTTATGTAGGGAAAGGGCTTGGTGATAGCCCTCACCTGCGTCCTCGGGTGCTGCGATCTCGGTCGCAGTCCACAGCCGTGCATTGCGGATCTGCTGGTCAAGACCCTTGATGA
>DBUL01000009.1:15043-16649 GCA_002307905.1 Rhizobiaceae bacterium UBA1291 | reverse complement strand
AAGCTCGACAAGCTCGGCATGCGTGGCTCGCCGACCTCCGAACTGGTCTTCGAGGATTGCGAAGTGCCCGCGGAAAACGTGCTCGGCAAAGTGAACGAAGGCGTCACCGTGCTCATGAGCGGGCTCGACTACGAGCGGGCCGTGCTGGCGGCCGGCCCGATCGGCATCATGCAGGCGGCCTTCGATCTCGTCCTGCCCTACAGCCGCGAACGCCGCCAGTTCGGCAAGCCGATCGGGGAATTCCAGCTGGTGCAGGGCAAGATCGCCGACATGTATACGGCCATGAACGCGTCACGGGCCTATGTCTATGCGGTGGCGCGGGCCTGTGACAGCGGCCGAACCACCCGACAGGATGCGGCAGGAGCAATCCTGTTTGCGGCCGAACGGGCGACGCAGGTTGCGCTTGACGCCATCCAGCTTCTGGGCGGAACCGGTTACATGAACGACAGCTCTGCCGGCCGCCTCTTGCGCGACGCCAAGCTTTACGAGATCGGTGCCGGCACCAGCGAGATCCGCCGCATGTTGATCGGCCGCGAACTCTTCAAGAGCAATGCGTGAGGGGATGATGCAGCTCAAATCCTCCCTCAGCCGCGACGCCACCTATCATGCCAATGTCGCCTTCATGCGCGGCCTTGTCGACGATCTGAGATCCAAGGTTGCCGACATCGCCCTGGGTGGCGGCGAGACGGCGCGCGCGCGGCACCTGTCACGTGGCAAGCTTCTGCCCCGCGATCGCATCAACGCGCTTCTCGACCCTGGCACGCCATTTCTGGAACTGTCGCAATTCGCAGCACACGGGGTCTATGACGAAGCCGTACCGGCCGCTGGCATCCTCACTGGTATCGGGCGGGTGAGCGGCCGCGAATGCATGATCGTCGCCAATGATCCAACTGTGAAGGGCGGCACCTACTATCCTCTCACGGTGAAGAAGCATCTGCGCGCCCAGGAGATTGCCCGGGAGAACCGCCTGCCCTGCATCTATCTTGTCGATTCCGGCGGAGCGAACCTGCCCCGGCAGGACGAGGTCTTTCCGGATCGGGATCATTTCGGACGCATCTTTTACAATCAGGCGACCATGTCGGCGGAAGGCATTCCGCAGATCGCCGTCGTCATGGGAAGCTGCACGGCAGGGGGAGCCTATGTGCCGGCGATGAGCGACCAGTCGATCATCGTCAAGAACCAGGGTACGATCTTCCTCGGCGGACCGCCCCTGGTAAAGGCCGCCACCGGTGAAGTGGTGACTGCAGAGGAACTGGGCGGAGCCGACGTCCATTCCCGCACCTCCGGCGTCACGGACCATTATGCCAATGATGACCGCCATGCGCTGGCGTTGGCACGACGTATCGTCGACACGCTCAACCGCCCCAAACACATCGATCTTGAAATCCGGCGACCTGTCGAACCACATTATCCGGCGGAAGAACTGCACGGCATCGTGCCCGACGATACGCGCAAACCCTTCGATGTCCGCGAAGTGATCGCCCGCCTCGTCGATGGCTCCGAATTCGACGAGTTCAAGGCGCTCTATGGTACGACGCTGGTCTGCGGTTTTGCCCATATCTTCGGCTATCCCGTCGGCATAATCGCCAATAACGGCATCCTGTTT
>DBUL01000009.1:0-14973 GCA_002307905.1 Rhizobiaceae bacterium UBA1291 | reverse complement strand
GCGCTTCCTCTGGATGTGGCCGAATGCACGGATTTCGGTCATGGGCGGCGAGCAGGCGGCCTCGGTGCTGGCACAGGTCAGGCGCGACGGCTTGCAGGCACGAGGCAGGGACTGGCCTGCCGAGGAAGAGGAGGCCTTCAAGGAACCAATCCGGAAACGATACGACACCGAAGGCCATCCCTACTACGCCAGCGCGCGACTGTGGGACGATGGCCTGATCGATCCTGCGGACACACGCATGGTGCTGGGCCTCGGTCTTTCCGCGGCGCTCAACGCACCCGTCGAACGCACGCAGTTCGGCATATTCAGGATGTGAGGCGGCAATGTTTTCAAAAATCCTTGTCGCCAATCGCGGCGAAATCGCCTGCAGGGTCATTCGAACAGCGCATCGGATGGGCATCGGCACAGTCGCCGTCTTTTCCGAGGCGGATCGCGATGCAGTCCACGTGGCCACGGCTGACGAAGCCTACGCGATCGGGCCGGCGCCGGCCCGCGATTCCTATCTCGACGGCAAGAGGATCATTGCCGCCGCGCTTGCAAGCGGCGCCGATGCGATCCATCCCGGCTACGGCTTCCTGGCGGAAAACGCTGATTTTGCCGAAGCCTGTTCGGCCGCCGGTCTCGTCTTCATCAGCCCGCCCCCGGAGGCGATCCGTGCTATGGGCGGCAAGAGCGCGGCCAAGACCCTGATGGCGGCAGCCGGCGTGCCCCTGGTTCCCGGCTATCATGGAGACGACCAGTCGCCCGACAGGCTCACCGCAGAGGCGGAGAAGATCGGCTATCCGGTGCTCATAAAGGCGTCCGCCGGCGGTGGCGGCAAGGGCATGCGCATCGTCTCCCAGCCGGAGGATTTTGCCGCCGAACTGGCGGGCGCAAAGCGCGAGTCGCTGGCCGCCTTCGGCGACCAGCGGATGCTGATCGAGAAATATCTCGTCCGCCCCCGCCATGTCGAAGTGCAGGTCTTCGCCGACAACCACGGTAACTGCCATTCACTTTTCGAGCGCGATTGCTCGATCCAGCGCCGCCACCAGAAGGTCATCGAGGAGGCCCCGGCCCCCGGCCTGTCGGACAGCCTGCGCAAGCGAATGAGCGATGCGGCCGTCGCCTGCGCCCGCGCGATCGACTATTCCGGTGCCGGCACGGTGGAATTCCTGCTCGATGAAAGCGGCGAATTCTTCTTCATGGAAATGAACACCCGGCTTCAGGTCGAGCATCCGGTCACCGAATTCATCACCGGTCTTGATCTGGTCGAATGGCAATTTCGGGTGGCGGCCGGCGAACGCCTGCCAAGCGGCTGGGCCGATCTGGAAATCCACGGTCATGCGATCGAGGCACGCCTCTATGCCGAGGATCCGGAACATGACTTCCTCCCGTCGATCGGCAGGATCAGCCATCTCGTCCTGCCCGGGCCGAACGCCCACGTCCGCATCGACAGCGGCGTCAGTGCCGGCGACGCAATCACGGTGCATTACGATCCGATGATCGCAAAGCTGATCGTATGGGACATCGATCGCGCCTCGGCGGTGCGGCGCCTCAGCGCCGCCCTGCGGGGCACGGCGATTGCCGGTGTGACCAGCAATGCCGGTTTCCTGGCGAAGCTGTCGCAACTTGACGATTTCAAGGACGCCAATCTCGATACCGGCTTCATTACCCGCAACGAGGCTGCGCTCATGCTCGAGCCGGCAGCCGACGACACGACGGTTGCGATGGCCGCACTTGGCCTTTTGCTGGCGCGCAGGGCAACGGCAGGGCGCCGCTCCATGGCTGTAACGGATCCTCACAGTCCATGGGGCACGACGAATGCTTTCCGCCTTAATGGACCGGCGCGTGAGACGCTGCGGTTTTCCCTTGCAAAAACGCCAATGGAACTGGACGTTGCCCATCTGGCGCGCGGCTTCGAGATCGGTGTCGACGGCGAAACGATCCTGGTCGAGGGCATGCTTGGCCAGGATGGCAGGCTTTCCACGATGATCGGCGGAAGGAAACATACCGGCTACTTCCTTCCGGACGGACAGGCCTTCGATCTCCTCATCGAGGGAAACCGCTATCGCGTGTCGCCCCCCGACCTCGCCGGATCCGAGGGTCCCGAAGCATCGGTCGGCGGGCTGACGTCACCAATGCCCGGCGTCATCCGCGCCGTGTTGGCCGGGGCCGGTGACCAGGTCGTGGCGGGCCAGGCGCTCGTCATCATGGAGGCCATGAAGATGGAGNNGATCCGCGCGCCGATGGCCGGTCTGGTCATGTCGCTGAATTGCGAGGAAGGCGCGATGGTCGAGGCAGGCATCGTGCTGGTCGATTTTGAGCCGGAGACCGACTGACATGGAGATGCCGCAAAGGGTCAAGATCGTCGAGGTCGGCCCCCGTGACGGGCTGCAAAACGAGAGCGTTCAAGTGCCTGTCGGCGTAAAGGTCGAACTCGTTGAACGACTGGCCTCCGCCGGACTGCCCGCCGTGGAGGCGGGTTCTTTCGTCGCACCGAAATGGGTGCCGCAGATGGCGGCGTCTGATGACGTATTCCGCAGGTTGTCGAGGCGATCCGGCACCTCCTATCCAGCCCTGGTGCCCAACCTCAAGGGGATGGAGGCGGCGATTGCGGCCGACGTGCAGGAGATCGCGGTCTTCGTTTCCGCATCGGAAGGCTTCAGCCGGAAGAACCTCGGATGCTCCCGGGCGGAAAGCCTCTCCCGACTCCGCGACGTCTTCGATCTCGCCATCGCCCAAGGCATCGAGGTCCGCGGCTATATCTCCTGCATTGCCGGCTGCCCCTTTGACGGCGACGTGCCGCCCGCCGAGGTCGAGGCCATGGCGAGCGAACTGATCGCCATGGGTTGCTATGAACTGTCGCTCGGCGACACGATCGGGGTTGGCACGGCAACGCAGATCCGCAGCATCATCGGCCGGGTTGCGGCCGATCTGCCGCGTGAGAGGATCGCCATGCATTTCCATGACACTTACGGCCAGGGCGTTGCCAATGTGCTGGCGAGCCTCCAAGAGGGCATTTCCGTCTTCGACAGTTCGGTCGCAGGCCTCGGCGGCTGCCCCTATGCGCCGGGCGCCACCGGCAATGTCGCCACGGAGGACGTGCTCTACCTGCTGCACGGCCTGGGCATTTCGACAGGGGTCGATCTGGCGGCGGTTGCCGAAACGGGAGCCTGGATCAGCAGCACGCTCGGCCGGCAGAACATGTCGCGTGCTGGACGGGCGCTGCTCGCCAGACAACAGGCTGGAGGGTGAGAAATGGCCAATGAACTGCTCATTGAGCGCCGAGGCAAGGTCTTGTGGCTGACGCTCAATCGCCCCGAAGTGCACAATGCGCTCAATGCGGCCCTGGCCAAAGGCCTTGTCGAAGCATTCCACATGGCCTCGTCTGACGAGACGCTACGGGCGGTGGTGCTGACAGGCGCCGGCGAACGCAGCTTCTGCTCGGGCGCAGACCTCAAGGAAAGCGCCGGCGGGATGTTCCGGTTCGAAGGCGGCGCCAATCCGATTGCCGAAATCCTGCGTGCCATCGAAACTTGCAGCAGGTTGGTGATCGCACGTATCAACGGCTCCGCCCTTGCCGGTGGCATCGGCCTCGTCGCTGCCTGCGACCTCGCCTATGCCGCCGAGCATGCGAAATTCGGCCTGCCGGAGGTCCGAGTCGGCCTGTTCCCGATGATGGTTACGGCGAAGTTGATGCCGCAAATGGATCTGAGGCGGCTACAGGAAATGGCCTATCTCGGCGACGGCATTCCTGCGACGCTGGCCGAATCGAGCGGACTGATCACACGTTGCGTGCCGTCAGCTGAGCTCGACGCGAGCCTGTCCGCTGTTCTGGAGAGGCTCGACCAAGGCTCCCCTGCGGCGATCGCTGCCGGAAAGAAGGCGCTGCGCGAGATGCGGGAGATGCGGGCCGATGACAGGCTCGCCTTCGCCGAACGCAAGATCGCCGATCTCGCAGACACCGCCGAGGCCCGTGAAGGCCGTGCGGCCTTCGCCGAAAAGCGCAAGCCCCGATGGGTCGACTAACCGTGCTCTGATCCCAACGCCTCCAATTTACAAACGCATCAACCCCCGGCGCATTTCGCCTATGCCCACCCCCTGACGGCGCGGCTGCGCTCACGAACAGTCGCAAGAAGCTCCTCGGAAGGGGACGAATTTCGCACACGAATTTACGCGAAGTTATCATATCTGGGATCATACCTCACACAGGGCATGTTCGACCCCTGTGACGGAAAATTCGATGACAAAAAGGCCCCTCTTGAATGAAGGTCGGATCGCTCCCGTGACTGGAGCTGAGACCGAAACTGATCGCCTGGCAAACGCGATGAGCTATCTCAGGGCTGTTGAACAAGAGGCCGCCGAGCGCCACAATTGGCTCGAGGCGATGATCAATCATATCCCGGACTACATTTATGCCAAGGACGCGGATGGTCACTTTCTGTTCGTCAATGAAGCGGTCGTTCGCGATAACGGCTTTGACCACGCGAGCGAATTGATCGGCAAGACGGATTTCGACCTCCACTCCTTCGACGCAGCCACGAGCATCGCAGAGGTCGAGCGCAGGGTGATGACGAGCGGCCTTGCTGATCTCGGTATCGAGGAACGTGCGCTTCGAGGCGGCGACGAGCGGTGGCTGATGATGTCGCGGGTGCCGTTACGCAACGGCAAAGGGGAATCGATCGGCGTTGTCGGCATGTCCCGCGATATCACTGCGCGCAAAGCCGCCGAGCATCTTTTGCAGACCCAGGCGCGACTTCTGGAACTGGTGGCAAAAGGGATGCCACTCGATCGGTTGCTTGAAGAGCTGGTCTTGATGATCGAGGCGCGAATGGGAGACACACGCGCAGCGGTTATGGTCATGACCGACGACGGTCGCCAACTGTCCCTGGGCGCCGCTCCTTCGCTTCCTGCCGAGTACTGCCAGTTGGTCAACCTGATCGAGGTAAGCCACGATTCCGGCATTTCAGGCAGAGCGGCTTTTTCCGGCGAGCCGCAGAGCGCGCTCGATTTGATGGACGCGCCTCCCTCGGAGCATTGTCTCAGAATGGCGCGACGCTTGGGATTGCGGTCGTGCCGGTCAATGCCCATCCGGTCTCAAGGCAAGGTCCTTGGGACACTCGACCTCTATTCGGAAAGGCCTGGCGCTCCGGATCCCAGGCATAATGATCTGATCGGACTGGCTGCGGATCTTGCCGGCATTGCGATTGAACGGAGCCGTGCGGAAGCGCGCATCAGCTTTCTGGCCCGTCACGACGCCCTGACGGGACTGCCGAATAGACTGCACTTGGATGCGGAATTTGAGAATCTGCTGGCTTCCGCTGAAAAAGCTGGCCGAGACGTGGCGGTCGCCTTCGTGGACCTGGACAATTTCAAGCTGGTAAACGACAGCCTGGGTCATGCGGCCGGTGACGATCTCTTGAAGATTACGGCGGCCAGAATGCGCGAATGCGTTGAGGACAGCGGAATGGTGGCGCGGGTCGGGGGCGACGAGTTCATAATCGCCCTCCCCATCGCACGCGGCGCCGACAGCTCGCTCTCGGAGAAATTTGAGCACGTGCGCAGGCGGATTGCCGAACCGATGCTTCTGGAAGGTATGCATTTTCATGTCACGAGCAGTATCGGCGTCGCATGCTACCCTGTTCACGGCATGTCAGTCGCGCAATTGCTGCTGAACGCCGACGCTGCGATGTATCGGGCAAAGGAAGTCGGCCGCGACAACTTGCAGATCTTCTCAACCGAAATGCCAGAGACGGCTCACGAGAAGCTCAAGCTGACCGAACAGATGCGCCAGGGTCTAGGGAAGGACGAATTCGTCCTGCACTTCCAGCCTCAGTGGAACCAGCAGTCCGGTGCTGTCTCTGGTGTGGAAGCGCTGATACGCTGGCAACATCCTCAGCTCGGCCTGGTATTTCCCTCGGACTTCATTCCGTTGGCTGAAGAGACGGGACTTATTGCCAACATTGGCGACTGGGTCTTGAACGAGGCGTGCAGGCAGGCAAAAACGTGGCAGGAACAGGGTCTCCCACCCCTGGTCATGAGCGTGAATGTGTCGGCCCGCCAGTTCAGGGAAAGAGCCTGGGTATCGCAGGTGGCAGATGCGCTTGCGACCAGTGGCCTAGATCCCCAATACCTTGAGCTTGAAGTCACTGAAAGCCTGATCATGCAGGACATGAACGGCGCGATCGACCGCATGCGACAACTGACCGGGCTCGGCGTGAAGCTCGCGATTGATGATTTCGGAACCGGCTATTCGAGCCTGAGCGCCCTGAACAGCTTCCCGGTATCCCGGTTGAAGATCGATCGCTCCTTTGTCGCCGATATTCCGGAAGATGCCGGTAATATGGCGATCACTGCGGCTATTGTTTCGCTTGCGCAAAAGCTGGGCTTGAACGTAATCGCCGAAGGCGTCGAGACGGCAACCCAGGCCGCTTTCCTTCTGCAATGCGGGTGCGAAGACATGCAGGGCTATTATTTCAGCAGGCCGATTGATGCCGAACAATGCGAGGCGCTTCTCCGTTCCGCCCCGCTTCTAGGTCGGCAATAGACCACTCCTTGGACAACGCTGTCGGCCGTTGTCCTGCACGCCGATGGTGATCGCATCATGGAAGGCCCGGGGATGCCGGTTGCCATCCTACACGAGCGCCATGGCCGCCAACAGCGCCCCAATGCTCATCGTGGCGAAGTTCGAATAGCTGTCCGAAATCGCGTAGGGCAGGACGATCAGATTGCCATGGCGGATTGCGCCGCAGGTATAGACGACATTCGGCACATATCCCTCCCTCTCGGAGGGTTCCGGGTGCAGGAGCGGCTCGACCGAGCGTGCAATTATCCGCGAGGGATCGCGCTTGTCGAGAAGCGTGGCGCCGATCGAATAGCGGCGCATCGGGCCCACACCGTGGGTTAGCAGCAGCCAGCCCTCCTCCAATTCGATGGGCGAGCCGCAGTTGCCGATCTGCACGAACTCCCAGGGGAACTTCGGTTCCATCAGCATCTTGCCCCCGTCCCAGTAGTGCAGATCGTCCGAATAGATGAGATAGAGGTTCTCATTGTCCTGGCGGGCGATCATGGCGAACCTGCCGTCGATCTTGCGGGGAAAGAGCGCCATGCCCTTGTTGCGGGCCGCAGCTCCTTGAAGCGCGGTCATGTGGAAATTGATGAAATCGGTCGTTTCGATCAATTCCGAGCGGATCCCCTGGCCGCTATAGGCGGTATAGGTCGCGTAATAGGTTGACTTGCCTTCATCCGTAAACTGCACGAAGCGGGCATCCTCGATGCCGTTGGATTGCGCAGCTGTCACCGGAAAGATCACGCGCTCGCTGACATCGCTGTCGTCCTTGAAGGCAAGATCGACCCCATCGTGGTCATCGAGCACCGTGGTGCCGAGAACCTGCGGCAGCGAGGCAAGCCTTTCAGGCGGATCAATCAGAACCGCGCCATTGGCGGCCACTTCGCCTGACCTGAAGGTCAAGGACGAGATATGCCCTTCCCCGACGGCGCGTAGGCTGAGGATGAAACGCAAACCGCCGGGTGACGCCCCGCTCTGGTCGGGATGCGCCACGATGCTCGGATTGAATAATGCCGCAGCCTCGAAGGAATATTCGTTGAGGAAATAGGCACCGACAAGCTGGCGCTGCATCTGACTGAAGGCGACATGTCCGGTGAACGCCTCCTCCATGGCATCTGCCCGGGCCTCGAATATTCTCAGCAGATTGCGATGCCGGCCCTCGAAATTCTCTAGAATATCAGACAGTTGAGTTGCCGTGGCCTGATCATCCAGGGAGAGAACCCTCTCGACGATGTTGTTTGCCCGCGACCTCTCGGTCGAATTGAGATCACGCGGTTCCGTGGCCGGTTTGAAGGGACGTACGATCACCCGGGATGAATCGGGACGAAGGTGGAGAGCTTGGCGGGTCAGGAATGCGGGATGGGACAATGTCGCCTCGGCGTTGCTATCGGTTGTGATGGAGATGGCGTCCTGGTCAGGCACGCCATTCGAAGGTTCCGGGGCGGCGCCCCCCCAGTTGCGACAGCTCGCGCATTTCGACAATGCTAATCAGCAGACAGATTGCGGATTCACCGCCGCGGTTCTGGTTTGGCCGATCGGCATGCAAACCGTCGAGGCAGGCGCCTGTTGCTTCATCGATCAACGGTACGCCGAGATCATTGTTGCCGGTGAACCAGCTGAACACGCGCCAGGCGGCGTCGCGCCAGTCGCTGTCGCCGGTCACCCGCCATGCGGCGATGCAGGCAGAGATTGTCGCTGTCGCTTCGACCGGCTGCTGATCGAACAGCCGGGGCCGCTTGCGCACATCGTGGAAACCCTCGGTGCCCACAGGCCTGAAATGGCCCTCTGCCGCGGTCTGGCGCGTCATCAGCCAGGTCAGGGTGCGCACGCCCGCGTCCGTGTATCGGGCCGACCCCGTTGCGCTACCGGTGCGGATCAGAGCCTCGCTCAAACGCGCATTGTCGTAGGAGAGGCCCTGCTCGAACCAGAACCAGTCCGGCGCTTCTGCAAGCGCCAGCAGGTCGATTAGTCGATCCGCCAGCAGCGTTCGGAGGTGCACTGCACCATGATCGTCCGGCCGGACGCTACAATAGCTGTCGAGGCCGAGCAAGGTAAACGCCCAGGCGCGCGGGGAGGTGAAACTCTCCACGACCTTCAGCGCTTGCGGAAAGAGCGCGGCTGCCCAGTCGCGACGCCCCTGGTCCTTGTCGCTCGAGGCGCAAACGCCAAGCGCCCAGAGCGTCCGACCATGACTGTCTTCAGAGCCTCTGTCCTCCAGCCATGTGCGGCTGAACCCCATGAAATTGCGGAAGCGCCCCAGGTCGACATTCCAGGCGTGTTGAACAAAGGCCGCGAAACGCGCCACCAAGGGGTCTGGCAATCCCTTTTCACCCGCCGCCCACAAACCGCATGCAAGGATCAGCGCGCGCGCATTGTCATCGACGCAATAGCCGTGCAAACGGTCCGGCACCGAATTGACGGCATGCTGTACGATTCCGGTGTCGTCGCACATCGCCAAGAGATGTGCGCAATTGATGCTTGGCCCTCCCGGGCTGGCCAGAACAACGCTTTGGGCACGAGACGCCAGCGGCTTGGCCGGCTGGTCGCGCAAGGCGTCCATAAAGGTTGCGAAGTATTTCTGCGCCGTCTGATCCCAGGTCATGGACCGGCTGCTGGCATAGGCCCGCTCTCGCATCGCCTGCCGACGCGGTGCGTCACTCAGCAGTTGGGCGATGGCGTCGGCGGTCTCCGGTGGTGCGTTAAACGGCACGAGGCAACCGCGCCCATCGCCCAGCAGTTCTCTTGCATGCCAATAGGGGGTTGAAACGACAGCCTTTCCGAGCCCGAAGCTGTAGGCGAGCGTTCCCGAAGTCATCTGCGCTTCATTGAGGTAAGGGGTCACGTAGACGTNNACATCGAGATAAAGTCGAGCAATATTGGCTGATCGACGAACTGGTCGAGGAACACGACCTTGCTGCCGACGCCAATCGCCTCCGCACGTGCCTTGAGGCTTTCGCGATAGGCTTCGCCTTCGTCGCGCAGGAGGTTCGGGTGTGTGGCGCCCAGAACGACATAGACGGCATTGGGACATGTTTGCAGGATGGCCGGCATCGCATCGATCATGACCTCGATGCCCTTGTTGGGCGACAGCAGACCGAACGTCAGGACAACCGACTTGCCGGCAAAACCGAGCTTCTCCTTGGCGGCGTCCGGCTCGCTGAAAGCAACGTCGGGGATGCCATGCGCGACGACATCAATCTTTGTCGCCGGGATGCCATAGACCGATTGCAGGAGTTCCCGTCCCTTTTCGGCCATCACCACGATTCTCGCCGAGACGGTAGCGATCTGCTGGAGCACCACCCGTTGTGCAGGGGTCGGTTCCGAGAGCACCGTGTGCAATGTCGTGACGATCGGCATCTTCAGACGCAGGAGGAGCGCTATGATGTTGGAACCCGCCTCGCCGCCAAAGATACCGAATTCGTGCTGCAGAGACACGACATCATAGCCACCGGCGTTCAGCTGATGGGCCGCGGCGACATACTCCGGTAGGACCTCGTCATGGATTTCGGCCATGACCTGTGCCGGATAGTCATAGATCTGTTTGTTGTCGGTCATGGCAAGGATGGACGTCTCAATCTGGTCGTAGGACGTCGACATGGCCTGTTGCAGATCGCAGCTGAAAGTCGCGATGCCACAACGCAGCGGCAGTGAGTTGCCAATGATCGCAAGACGTTTGAAAGAGCGCATTCCGGCATTCCCTTCTCGAAAGGTTGGCACTAGCCGGAATTCAGGTTGGGCAGGATCAGAGGAATGCCTCGACAGATGCTTCACGCGAAATTCGCAAACGGTTTGCCTGCGCGCCATCGTATTCTCGATACGAAAGCAGCTCTCGCGCCAGATGCGACAGGTTCCATTTGATTGGCTTGTTAATATTCGTCGGCTGTTATTGTGTGTTACCACAAATAAATCTCACAATAAGGCAGAATCATGATTCCATAGCATCAGAATAATTTCTGAAAATCACAATTAAAATGCAATAATTTCCTAGTTGTACAGCCGCAGTCACTGGACAGAATTTAGAAATTCGCGATTGACAACCCAAGATTACCGCTTTCCACACTGAATGCCGCGGCATTTCCTTCAGTCGCGAGTCCCTTAGGCACTGAGCTGGCAGCAGCACCCAACGCGTTTCGAAGAGCATTTGAACCGCTACCGAAGCGCGCACTCTCTTCCTGAAAGGTAGAAATCCATGAGCCTGCAAAAGCTGGAGCGTTACGTCGTTGACGAGGCGTTGCCAAAGTGGGCGGCGACCGCCTTTGATGAGCAGCATGGCCACTTCATGGAGTCGCTTCAACTCGATGGGACGCCGGAGACCACAGGCATTGTTCGTACAAGGACGGTCGGGCGATTGATCTATGTCTACGCGCATGCGAGCGTACTGAAAGTCGGCCCGCCCGGCTCGCTGGAAAAGGCAGAACGCGCCTTTCACAACCTGCATCGCGTTGCCTGGACCGCGGGCGACAAGCCCGGGTATGCACGAACAATCAATCGTTTCACCGATGAGGTTCTGGATCCTGAGCGCGATCTCTACGACAATGCCTGCATGCTGCTGGCTCTTGCCTGGCTCTATAAGGCAACGAACGATCCCAAGTACCGGCTGCACATCGAAGCGACGATCGCCGCCGTTGATCAAACGCTGAACGATCCCTTCGGCGGATGGGCCGAAGATAGCATCGGCTCGCTCCCCCGGCGCCAGAATCCGCATATGCACTATCTGGAGGCAAGCCTGGCGCTTTGCGAGACCAGTGACAATGCCCGATCCGGGCAAATGGTCGATAAGCTCTTTGCCCTGTTCCTTACGCATTTCAATGCTGGCACGCTGGGACCGCTACGCGAGAATTTCGGACCGCATTGGGAGGTTTCCGACCGGTTTCGCTCTAATCGGCTTGAACCCGGCCACATGTGCGAGTGGGTCTGGCTGGCAAGGCGCTATGACCTGCTGACCGGTCGGAATGTCCAGGAACTCTGCGAAACACTACTGACGACCGGCTTGACTGTCGGACGCTTCGAGCAATCGGTCCTTCTGCTTGATGAAGCCACATTCGACGGCGCGCCGCTTGCACCGCATCGCCGGCTATGGCCCCAGGTCGAAATGTTGAAGGCATTTCTGATGCAGTATTATGCGCTCGGCGATATCACCCACCGATCGGAAGCGGAAGCCGTCGCGAAAGTGATCCTGGAGACCTACCTGTCGGCTGCGCCTGCGGGCTGCTGGCACGATGCGCTCGATCTCGAGGGCAACCCGATCGCCAAGACGATCCCGGCAAGCTCCCTTTACCACCTCTGGACGGCCGTGGTGGAGCTCTTGAACGCAACCGAGACACGGTCTGCTTTTGCCGCATCGGACAAGCAACGGATCGGGCGGGCGTCAGGCCCGTTCGCCCTGCCGCAAACGGCGCTCAGTTTGCAACAGACGTCCCTGGCGAGAAATCTCTCTGCCCCATGAAACCTGCCCGGATGCTCTGTTCACCACAAGCCCGCGCGATCGATAGTGACAGTATTCTTTCGACGTCAACGTAGACAATTGCCCCGGCACTCCGGTCGCGCAATGTGGATTCGTACCGGCGTTGAGAGGCCCTGTGGTTTCCACCACATCGCCGAAGCCATAGATCACATCTTTTGCTCCTGATCCGACTGATTCTCTGGCAGCAGGACGGTCACCTGGACGCCACTGTCTTTTCTGGGAACCGGCGAGGTGATGGCGAGGTGCCCTCCCGCCCGATCGGTGATTGCCTTGACAATGGCAAGGCCAAGCCCGCTACCTTCCGTGGTCGCAGTTCCACGCTCGAACCGCTGCATCAACTTTTCTACGGTCTCCGGTGGAAGAACCGGACCATCATTACTCAGGGTCAGGGTTCCCTTCTCATCGAGCCTGACGTCGATCGGACAGCCGTGCTTCCCATGACGCAAGGCATTTTCGATCAGATTGCGACACAAGATGCCGAAGACGTCGGGATCCAGATCGGAGAGGACCGGGCCGGGCGGCATTGACAGGGCGATCTGCTGTCCTCCGGCGTCGGGGCGCGAAAAATCTGCCACGATCAATGCAAGAACCGGCCGCAAGTCGGACGGTGCGTCGAGCCGCAGGCGGCTTCCCTCGGCTCGTGCAAGCTGCATCAGTTTTTCGGACATCCGCATCAGGCGTTTAAGCGTCGTCTCTATCTCCGTCGCGCGTTGTGCAGCGGCGGCATCCTGCGTTTCCGTCCTTATGCGCTGCGCCTGCGCGATCGCGCCCGCAACCGGGGTACGCAATTCATGAGCCGCATTTGCTGCAAAGCTGCGCTCCGCTTCGAAGGCCCCCCTCAACCGATCGAGCAACTGATTGATCGCACCCGCAACTGGCTCAAGTTCACTCGGAAGCCCGGTATCGGGCAGGGGCGACAGATCTTGCCTGCCCCGTGCCTCCAGAGCCTGCTTCAGCTTGCGCACAGGCCGAAACCCGCTTCGAGTGGCAACTGCGATAGCCGCCAGGCTCATCGGGATGACGACGAGCAGCGGCAAAGCAAGACCGAGCAGCATGTTGCGCGACACCTCGGCCCGGTGATCGAGCGGCTCCGCCACGGCAATAATGACGTCGCCGTCGCGCGCCGTGTCATAATAGAGACGATGGGTTGACGTCTGGCTAAAGCCCCGGCCTTCAAAGGGCGGGACGTTCACCTCTTCAGCGCCTTGCGATAGCAAGAGGACGCGGCCACGCTCGTCGCGCACGACATAGGTCACAGCCTCGTCATACGGACGAAGCCGACTGACACGCTCATCGTCGTCGTCATCGTCCTCTTTATCCCGATCGCGACGCACGCGCAGATCACGCAGCGCAAGCGGCAGGATACGTTGCGCCGTCGCCGCCAACTCCCTGTCGAAGACCTCTTCCATTTCATGTCCGAGCCGATTGGCGGTGATGGATGCGGCGGCCAGCCAGAGGACCGTGACGGACAATCCGACGGCCAGCGCCAACCTGGCCTGAAGCGAACGCAGGCCCCTCATGGCCGCCCCAGGCGATAGCCGAGACCGCGTTCCGTTTCGATCACATGCGCTCCAAGCTTCTTGCGCAAGCGGCTGACATGCACCTCGATCGCATTGCTTTCGACCTCCTTGTCAAACGAATAGAGCCTCTCCTCAAGCTGGGCCTTGGACAGCAATTGGCCCGGGCGCTGCAGAAAAGCCTCGAACAGGACCCATTCACGCGCCGTTAGAACCACCGGTCTGCCGCCACTGAGGATGCTGCGAGCCGCGAGATCGACCTCCAGCGGGCCAAGCGTGATTAGCGGATTGGGATTGCCGACGTAACGCCGGGCCACTGAGCCAATGCGCGCCGAGAGTTCAGCAAGGTCAAACGGTTTCACCAGATAGTCGTCGGCGCCCGCGTTCAGTCCGTCAATCCGATCCGACACCTGATCGAGTGCAGTCAGGATGATGACGGGTGTGACATCACCGCGGCCCCGCAGCGTCTTGAGGAAGGGAATGCCGCGCCCGTCCGGCAACATCAGATCGAGGAGCACCAGGTCGTAGACCGTGGTCGCCAGCGCATCGCCGGCCCGATCCAGGCGTGTTACCCAGTCGACCGAATGCCCGTCGCCGGCGATCTGGTCGCGAACAGCGGCCCCCAGCACGGTATCATCTTCAACCAGCAGTACCCTCATCGGTCTCCCTCGGGTTTCCTTCATCTGCTTTAGTCCATCCGCCACCTTACGGGAAGCTGAAGACCGGTCGAACCGCGTGTCAGGAACCCGTCAGCTTAAGACCGCCATTCTCTCGAAATCCGGAGTGGAGGCACGACCATGGCATCTCGAACAATCCTGACGGCGGCATTTGTCGCCCTTGTCGCCGGCTCGGTACAGGCTGACGACGACTGCAATGTCCCGATGGCGAACTGGCAGCCCCGCGAAGCTGTCCGCGCCATGGTGGAGGCACGCGGCTGGCAGTTGAAGCGCATCAAGATCGATGACGGCTGCTACGAGATCCATGCCGTGGACGCTGACGGCCAGCGCTTCGAGGCAAAGATCGATCCGCAAACGCTCAGGGTCATCGAGATCGAGCACGAGCACCGCCGTCGCTAGGTCGACCACCGGCGCAAAAGCTGACGGCAAGCTGAAGCAGATCGGCGCCAGCCGTCAGGAAGCGATCAGCCAGGACCATCATTCAACACCCATCAAACACCAAGGAGCACAACCATGAAAACGCACCGCAAACTTCTCCTCGCAACTCTTGCCGCCGGCACCATGCTCACAGCCTTCGGCATCGGAGCAGCCCCGCTTTCCGTTCTCATGTCTCCCGCTCCCGACGCGTCAGCGTCAGGAGCGCTCATCCACACTGTCGACTCCGACGATGGTGATGACGTCAAACGGGCGAAGTACCAGGGGCGTTATCACGACAAGCATGATGACGACGATGATGATGATGATGATGATGACGATGACGATGACGAT
>DBUL01000010.1:9942-10288 GCA_002307905.1 Rhizobiaceae bacterium UBA1291 | reverse complement strand
GCAGGAGCCGAGCGGGATCATAGCCCGGTCGAGCGCGAGGTCGCGGTCGGACAGCCGGCGGATGTAGCGGGTCATCTCGCTTTCGGCGCGGTTCATGTGGAAGATCGGATGCGTCAGGTAATCGCTGGTGCGCAGCAGCCCCTTGGGAAGGCGGTAGCCAGTCTCGAAATCGGCAACGGCAAAGTCGCCGCCGAACGCGCGCCAGACGGCTTCGAGCGTCGCCGGCCGGGTGCGTTCGTCAAGGCTGATGCCGATCCGGGTTTCGCCAATCTTGCGCAGGTTGACACCTTCGGCGACGGCCGCCCGCAGGATCAGGCCCTGCATGTGGCCGACCTCGACAGTGATG
>DBUL01000010.1:0-9782 GCA_002307905.1 Rhizobiaceae bacterium UBA1291 | reverse complement strand
GGGTGACTTGAGCAGCGTCAGCGCCAGGATGTCGGCGGCGACCGCGGCGATCGCACCGGTCTGGTGCAGCCTTGCGATCAGGCCGGTGAAATCATGGACATGGCCATGCGTGCCCGGATACTGGAAGATCGCGCCGAACACGTCGACCGGGTCGAGATCGGTGAACGGGTTGCCGACGATCACCTGCCAGCCGAGCGGCTCGGCGCGGGTCTGAATGACGGCGATCGTCTGCGGATGGCAGGCTTCGTCGACGAAGAAGGACTTGGCCTTCGACTTCGACACGCGTTCGGCCAGCGCCATGGCTTCCGCGGCCGCCGTCGCCTCATCGGNNNNCAGGATGTTGCGCTGGATGACCGGCGGCGTGATGGTGCCGTAATAGCCCTGGCCGATCAGCGAGACGAGCGCCTTGTTCTTATTTGCGGTCTCGCGCAGCTTGTCGAGCGCCTCGCGCTCGGTCATGGCGGCCTCCCAGGTGAGGGGAACAGCCTGGCGGATCGACGAGGGTACGGTGGCGTCGATCAGCGCGTCGAGGTTCTTGTAGCCGACGATCTTCAGCATCTCCTCCATTTCGGCCGGCGAGGGGCCGATATGGCGGCGATTGGCGAAATCATAGGGCTGGTAGTCGGTGAACTGGAATTCGGTTGGTGTGGTCATGCGATCAGCTCTTTATAGGCGGCTTCGTCGAGAAGGGCGTCGGCNNCAGCCGGCGCCCTGCGGATCGGAATTGACCAGCGACGGGTCGTCGACGATCGCCTGGTTGATCTCGGTGATCTCCCCGTCAAGCGGACAATAAACCTCCGATGCCGCCTTGACCGATTCAACGGTCGCGGCATCCGCGCCCTTGTCGAAGGCGGCGCCGACTTCTGGCAGTTCGACGAAGACCAGGTCGCCGAGCTGCTCGGCGGCATGACTGGTGATGCCAACGGTCGCGACGTCGCCCTCGAGCTTCAACCATTCGTGTTCGGCGGTGAATTTCAGCATGTGATGTTCCTCTCTTGGTGTGGTGCGAACGATTTTCCCCTCACGCTGACCCTCTCCCCGTCAATGCCGGGAGAAGGTGGCGGAAGCCGGATGAGGGAGAGTCTCGTCATGGGTTCAACGCTTGTAGGTCGGGGCAACGAAGGGCATGGCCGCGACGGTGACGGGCAGGTATTTGCCGCGCACTTCCGCATAGATCTGCGTGCCGGGTTCGCTATGGGTGGCGGGGACGTAGCCCATGGCGATGGGTCCCTCGACGCTAGGGCCGAATCCGCCGGACGTCACTTCGCCGAGTTCCGTTTTGCCTTCGGCGTCGGCGTAGAGCTTGGCATGGCCGCGCACCGGCGCCTTGCCCTCGGGTTTCAGACCGACGCGGCGGCGGCTGGTGCCGTTCTCCAGTTCGGACAGGATGCGATCCGCACCCGGAAAGCCGCCGACGCGGGCGCCGCCGGTGCGGCGGGCCTTCTGGATCGCCCATTCAAGGCCGGCCTCTATCGGCGAGGTTGTGGTGTCGATATCATTGCCGTAGAGGCACAACCCCGCTTCCAGCCGAAGCGAATCGCGGGCGCCAAGTCCGATCGCCTCGCAGTCCGGATGGTTGAGCAGGATCCGGGCGAGCTCCTCGGCCTTGTCCGCCGGCACGGAGATCTCAAAGCCGTCTTCGCCGGAATAGCCGGAGCGCGATACGATCGCCGGGATGTCGTGGAGCGCCACTTCGCGCACGTCCATGAACTTCATGGCGTAGAGACCGGCCCAGAGCTCGGTCAGCACCTTTTCGGCCTTCGGCCCCTGCAACGCCAGGAGGGCCCGGTCCTCGAGATAGGTCACGTCGACCCGATCGGAGAGGTGTTTCTGCATATAGGCGATGTCGGCCTGCTTACAGCCGGCATTGACGACGACGAACAGGTGGTCGCCGCGATTGGCGAGCATCAAGTCATCGAGGATGCAGCCATTGTCGTCGGTGAAGAAGCCGTAACGCTGGCGGCCTTCCTTGAGGCCGAGAATGTCGACCGGCACCAGGCTTTCGAGCGCGAGCGCCGCATCCTCGTAAGTGCCCGACTTCGCCCGAATCTCCACCTGGCCCATGTGCGAGACGTCGAAGAGGCCGCACTTGGCGCGGGTGTGGAGGTGTTCCTTCAATACGCCGGCCGGATACTGGACCGGCATGTCATAACCGGCAAATGGTACCATGCGGGCGCCGAGTTCGATGTGGAGGTCGTAAAGAGGAGTTTTTTGCAGTTCGGCGGACTGATCCAAGGGGCGTCTCCGTCATTGGCGCTCGCGCGCAGGCTCAGGTCGTGGCACGGATGTGCCGGTGTCATGAGCCCCCTCTGTCCGTTTGCCTGAGATTGTTATCCCTTCGGCGCACCTTCCAATTGGGGAAGGTCTCTCTCCAGAGTTCAAATCGACGCCCTGCGGTCCTTTTGCCTGAGAGTNNCGGGGCGGTTGCTCCTTCGGCACCGGAGTGAACCGGTTTCTCCCTGCAGGGATGCGGCCATTATCGGGCTGGACGCTTGCTTGGCAAGAGGCAAAGGTCGTGGCCGGGCAAATAATTGTCGCCCCAGCTGTGGTCTTTCGTATAGTAGCGGCGACATGCCGGCCGACGGCCGATGCAGGCGCGCGCCATTTGCGAAGGATCAAAGAACGGTGTGCCGCGTGCGGCTAAGAGTTACCTTAGCGTCGAGACGGGCTTTGATTCTCCGCTGGAAGCGGCTAATGAGGCGATCTGAGCGGAGGATGTCGATGTCGAAGCCAAGGTGGACAGGGAGCGGACTGTTGCGCATGCTGTGCGCGTTCGCTCTGTTGTCGCTCGGCTTCGCCCACAAGCCGCCGCAGGTCATGGCCGCCGCTTATGCGACGGTGTCGCTGCAGTTGCCGGACGGCACCTATGCCGACATGTGCATCGGTGATGAGGCGATCAAGCATCCGCTCGTGCGCCAGTTCTGCGAAGTATGTCTGCTGGCCTCCTCGGCGCTTTTGCCGCTGCCGGATGACGGAGCCTGGCTCCTGAGCCGCTTCAATTCGCTGGAGAACCAGCTTCGAGAGCCGCGAAATCTCCCTGAACGCCGTACCACCCTGCGCCAGCGGGCGCGTGCTCCCCCTGGCTTTGCCTGATTTCGAGACGTCGACTTCAAGTGAAATCAAGTAGGTCGCGGAAGTTCGTAGTCGTGGGATGCCACGCCCGACACCGCTGGAGAACTAAAATGAACGTATTCAGGACTCTTACCCTCGTCACCCTCTTTGCTTCGGCTGCTGTCGCGCAGATGGAGGGTCATCAGATGCAAGGCCATGGCGCGATGGATGGCACGGGCATGGTTGGCACCAATCCCGGGACGATGCAGGTCGTCAAGGTGGGCGACATTGAACTCGTAGCGGGCTACACTCGCGCCATGCTGCCGGGCCAGCCTGTCGGCGGCGGATTCGTCACGATCAAGAACGCCGGTTCAACCGATGACGTACTGATCGCCGCCGAGTCGCCGGTATCGGGTCGAGTCGAACTGCACGAAATGGCCGTCGTCAATGATGTCATGACCATGCGTCAGCTGAAGGACGGGATCCCGGTCCCGGCCGGTGAGACGGTCGAGCTGAAGCCCGGCGGCCTGCACCTGATGTTCATGGATGTGAACGAGCCTTTTGTCGAAGGCGGCCAGGTATCTGTGACGCTCACCTTCGAGAAGGCAGGCACTGCCGAACTCGTCCTGCCGGTCGGCCCTATCCAGGGCATGTAAGCCAGGTTGAACTACAGAAAGGGCCGCGGCGCTATCATTCGCCGCGGCCCTTTTGATTCCCATGGGCGTCGTCTGTGAAAATGCGTCAGGCGGCCGAGTTCTTGTAGGCCTCGAGGGTGTCTTTGAGACTGGCCTGCGCATGAGTTGTCGGGCTTGCGGTCAGAAAGTAGAGTGCGAGTGCCGGCGGCTGCACTACGCTGATGAGCGCCCTGAGCTGGAAGTCTTCGCTGGCGGCGGCCTTCTCGGCGAGATGGCGGGTGTTCTCCTCAACAAAGGAGTTGCGCGAAATCCGCTGTGGCGTCTTCGCGGTGTCCATCGCATAGGAGGCCGTCGTGGCCGAGACTGTGACGACCTGGGTCATAGGTTTCACCAATTCGTTTATCGATCGAACAACGTTACACGAGGCGCCTCACCGCTTATTTAAATCGAGTGCTTGAATTTTAGTAAAATTGGATTGAACGATAAGTGGATTGTTCAATGTTGAATTATTGCGTGCAGGAGGCGCAAGACGGCTTTGATCCGCTTGCAATTGCGGCGCAATCTGTCATTTTCCAGCTGAATTTGCGGTCCACGCGATTATTTTGACGGACAACAATTAGGCTTCCGCGCCAGTCAGGCGACAGGGGCTGTGATGGGAGGGAAGCATGATCATTCTTGTCGGCTATGTGAGCATCGAGGGGCAATCGAAGAAGATCGCCGAGACGGTCGCCGCCCAGATCGAAAAGGGTGGTGACCGCGCCATTCTGTTCAACGTCGTCACAGGGGCGGAATATGGCGTCGACCATCCGCAGGCGGTCATTCTTTGCGCCCCGATCCATGCCGGCCGCTACCCGGCCCCATTCGTCGATTTCGTCGAACGCGAGCGGGATTGGCTGAAATCAGTGCCGAGCGCCTTCGTTTCCGTTTCGCTGTTCATTCGCAGCGAGTTCGCCGAAGAGCGCGAGGAAGCAATGCATTTCCCCGACGCGCTGATGGCGCAGACCGGCTGGACGCCGGGCATGGTTCATCACGCCGCCGGCGCGCTTCGGTATACGGAATACGACTTCTTCAAGCGCTGGATGGCCAAGCGCCTCGCCGAACGTGAGGGTGCGCCGACTGACGTCAAGCAGATCCACGAATTTACCGACTGGGCGGCGCTCGCTACCTTTACAAAGGACTTCGTCGCTGCCGCCAAGGCCTGACCGAACCGCCCGCCGGTCCGGCCGGCGGGTTTCTTTTGTACGGCGTTGAATGCCTCGACGGCTAGTGAGATAGCATGACCCAGATCCTGCTCGTGGCCGCCGGAGGCGCTGTCGGTTCGGTTTGCCGCTATCTGGTCGGCGTTTGGGCGTTGCGCTTGATGGGGCCGTCCTTTCCCTGGGGCACGGTTACAGTCAATATCGTCGGTTCCTTTGCCATCGGCATGCTGGCCGAGCTGATCGTCGCCCGTTTCGGTGCCTCCGCCGAATTACGGCTCTTGTTGATCACCGGCTTTCTCGGCGGCTTCACCACCTTTTCTGCCTTTGCACTCGATGCCGTCACGCTTTTCGAACGAGGCGCCTCGCTTGCGCTGATGGCCTACCTGATCCTCAGCATTGCCGCCACGATTGCTGCGGCGTTCGCCGGTATCGGCCTGATGCGTTCGTTGCTCTGACCGGTTTTCCTGTTTCCATCTTCGTTCGAAATGCTCTAAAGCCCTGCTGAAGACGAGATCTGCGGGCTTTTCCGCAGCAGTGACCGGAAGAATGGGCTATGGCAGGCATCGAACATATCACCGTGGAGGCCGACGAGGCGGGCATGCGTCTGGACCGTTGGTTCAAGGTGCATTTCCCTGGCCTGGGCTTTGGCCAGTTGCAGAAACTGATGCGCTCCGGTCAGGTGCGAGTCGATGGCGGCCGGGTGAAGACGGATGCCCGCGTGCAGCCGGGGCAGGTAGTGCGCGTGCCGCCCCTGGATGTGGATCTGAAGGTGAAGTCCGGGCCGATCGGCTCGCACGACCTCAAGCATTCCGAGGACGGCGAGCTTCTGTCGCGCATGCTGCTGCATGAGGACGAGAAGGTGTTCGTGCTAAACAAGCCGGCCGGACTCGCCGTGCAGGGCGGCTCCGGTCTGACCCGCCACATAGACAAGATGCTTGAGGCCTGGACCAGCAAGAAGGGCGAGAAGCCACGGCTTGTGCACCGGCTCGACCGCGACACCTCCGGCGTACTGGTGGTTGCCCGCACGCGCGGTGCGGCGCAGAAGCTGACCGCGGCCTTCCGCGAACGCGACACCCACAAGACCTACTGGGCGCTGGTCAGGGGAGTGCCGCGCAAGCACGAGGACAAGATATCGACCTGGCTGGTCAAGGACCAGACCGACGAAGGCGACCGCATGCGTGTCGCCAAGCACGGCGAGGATGGCGCCGATCACGCTGTCTCCTATTACCGCGTCATCGATACTGCTGCACAGAACCTCGCCTGGCTGGAGATGGAGCCCTACACGGGCCGCACCCATCAGTTGCGTATCCATGCACTGCATATCGGCCATCCGATCATCGGCGACCCGAAATACTTCATCGACGACCACAACTGGGATTTCCCCGGCGGCGTCCAGAAGCGGCTGCACCTGCATGCGCGTCGCATCGACATACCGCATCCGAACGGGGGACGCCTGAAGGTCACGGCGCCGCTGTCGCCGCATATGGTGCAGTCGTGGAACCTTTTGGGCTTCGACCAGGCGGACGGCGACAGGGAAGAGGAATGAAACTCGTCCTCTTCGATTGTGACGGTACCCTGGTCGACAGCGTCGCCTTGATTCACGAGGTGATGGTCCGGACCTTCCGCCAGTTCGGCAAGGCCGAGCCTTCGATCGCGGCGACCAAAGCGATCATAGGACTGACCCTCGACATCGCGATCGCCCGGATGGACGGCAAGCCGCATGCAGACACGGAAGCCGTAGCGATGATGGCCCATTACAAAGAGATTTTCGGCGACGTTCGCGGTGAGGTCGGTTTCCAGGAGCCGTTGTTTCCCGGCATAACCGAGCTGATCATGGCTCTATCGGCTCGCGAAGACGTGCTGATCGGTGCCGTCACCGGCAAGTCCCGTCGTGGCCTCGATATGGTGCTTGAAACCCACGGCTTTGGGTCCCATTTCTTCGTTTCCCGCACGGCGGACGACTGTCCGTCGAAGCCGCATCCGGCCATGGTCACCGAATGCTGCGACCAGACGGGTTTCGTACCGGCCGACACGATTGTCATTGGCGATGCGGTCTACGACATNNCGGCGGCTGGCGCCACGGCGATCGGCGTATGCTGGGGCTATGCGAGCGTCGAGGAATTGTGGGCCGCTGGTGCCGATGCGGTCGTCGACCGGCCGGCGGACATCCTGAATTACATACACTGAGGTTTACCGATGCGCGAAGAGTTGAGCGTTTTCATCCCCGAGCAGAGCGATGCCGATCCGGTGCGCCGGGCGCAGATCCAGATGAAGCGGCCGCAGGCCAAGCGCTTCTACACGGATGTAACGGTTGAGCCGGAGGGCGAGGCCTTCGCCGTGAAACTCGACGGGCGCGCCGTCAAGACTCCGGGCAAGAATCTGCTGGCTTTGCCGACCCGCGCCGCAGGCGAGTTCGTGGCCGCCGAATGGCGTGCCCAGGGCACTACAATCGATCCGGAAAGCATGCCGGCAACGCGCATTGCCAATACTGCGATCGATGCGGTCGCCGATCAGGCCGAGGCGGTGTTCGAGGACATCGTGCGCTACAGCGGCAGCGACCTGTTGTGTTATCGCGCAGATGGCCCGCAGGAACTGGTCGAGCGTCAACGCGAGCGCTGGGATCCGGTGCTGTCTTGGTTGGCCGCAAACCATTCCGCCCGTTTCATCTTGATAGAGGGCGTGATCCATCAGGAACAGCCTCAGGAGTCCGTGGCCGCCTTCGCCAAAGCGCTGGAAGCGGAGCGGTCGCCGCTCGCACTATCCTGCCTGCATGTGATGACGACCCTCACCGGTTCGGCGATGCTGACGCTCGCGCTCCGGGACCGCCACCTTACGCTCGATCAGGTCTGGGCGCTCGCCCACCTCGACGAGGACTGGACGGACGAGCACTGGGGTGTGGATCTGGAGGCACAAGCGCGTCGCGCCAAGCGCTTCACCGAAATGGCCGCGGCCGCGGCTCTGCTCGAGGCGCTGCGCGTCACGGATTAACGCTTCGCTAACCATAAAAGTGGGACTCTTTGGCGGATTAGAATCATCCGTCCGGGGTTGCTCATGTTTGCGCGCTTCTTCAAGTTTGGCTTTGCGCTGTTGTTGCTCGGTGCTTTGGCGTCCTGCAGTCTCATCAACGGCCGGCCCATCACCCGGCCGCTCAGCTACAACGTGAGAGACGTCACCGTGATCGCCGATGCGACCGTACCGACGAGGATCGTCGCCGGTGTGGACCGTCGTGTATCCGCTGCCATTGCGGCGACACGGCCGCCGGCTGGCGCCGAGCGGGTGGTCGTTCTCGTGCGGATCGAAAGGCTCGGGTACGGCTTCAACGCGCGCCGGCATCTGCAGGCCGCCCGATTTTCGGTGACCGCCGCCTCGGTGGAGACGGGCGACCCGGTCGCAACGGGCAGCTTCCTGGTCCACAACCCGACCAATGATCCGCGTATGGCGGAGGAGCGGCTTGCCGAAGAGATCGCCAGCCGCGTGCGCTTCGCCTTTTCGTTGGCGTCGCCATCCTTGCGCAAGGTTGTCCGGCCGCCGCGCACGCAATCCACCAGGCTGAAGTCCGCTCTGGCGCCCGAGACGCCGGCCGTTGTCGCGCCGGCGGCAGCGACCGCAACCAGAGCCGAGCCTACCGCAACGCTTCCGGCAGCGGTTGCTCCGCCCGCCGAGGCGTTCGAAACGAACATCGAGGAAGGCGCACGCCGAGCGGTCAAGCTCGGCGGCGCGTCGCTAGTCGTCCCCTGCGATCCGGCCGAGAACAAGAACTGCTCAGCACCGAAGCCGTGAAGGCTTCACGCTCGCTTCGATTGACTTGGGCAGGCCTTCCACCTATTTCAAATGCTACGGATGGTTTCCGATCTGCCTAAGGGTGGCTCGGAAAGCAAAAGGGAATGCGACGGCGGGGATCCAGACCGGGACCGCCAATCGCAGCCGACCCCGCGACTGTAGAGCGGCGAGGGTCTTCCGTTCGACACAGATCTCGACGAAGGATGGCGGTTCGCGTGGTGCGGACGATCCAAGGCGAGGCCTGAGCCGGAAAAGCCACTGGAGGGCTGCGCGATCAGCCGGGGCCGGACGCCTCTATCATCTACGAATCGTCCTCCCTTTCGCGTCGCATCCACCTCCGGGAAGGCAAGGAAGATCCGCCGGTGCTTATCGAGCACCACGACCCGCGAGCCAGGAGACCTGCCAACCGTGCCGGGCATCAAGCCCACACCTTGTAAAGGGGAGGCTCCCCTTGTTGCCAGCACGGAGGTTGTCGTGGCGACACTGAAGAAGATCGGGATCTCCGGATCCCGTGAATGCGCACATCTTGCGGTCCCGGTTAGCGAGGTCCGCTGCAGCTCGGTCGGGCAACGCCTGTCTGCGTCCGGAGGCTGGAGCCTGCGGCCGCACCATGGCTGCCGCACTCTCCTCATTCCTGCCGGCAGATACTGAGCCATGGCTGGCAAATCCTCTTCCATTCTCGTTCTCGGCGGCGCCCGTTCGGGCAAGTCGCGCTTTGCCGAAGGTCTTGCCCTCGATTGCGCGGCTGACCGCCATTATGTCGCGACCGGTCGCGCATTCGACGACGAAATGCGCGACAGGATAGCCAGGCACCGGGCCGATCGCGGCGATGGCTGGACGACCCACGAGGAGCCGGTCGAACTGGTCGGCCAACTCAAGAAGCTCGATGATCCGTCCCGCGTCGTGCTGGTCGACTGCCTGACGCTGTGGGTCACCAACCTGATGCTGGAAAACCATGACGTGGTGGCCCGCTCGGCCGAATTGGCCGCGTTTCTCCCGCAGCTGAAGGCAAGGGTGATCCTGGTATCGAACGAGGTCGGGCTTGGCATCGTGCCCGAAAACCGCATGGCGCGCGAATTCCGCGACCATGCCGGACGACTCCACCAACTAATCGCGG
>DBUL01000011.1:27297-28415 GCA_002307905.1 Rhizobiaceae bacterium UBA1291 | reverse complement strand
CAGTCGCTGTCGATCGCCAACTCTTCTTCGGAAGTCATCCTCTCGCTCTTCCGTTAAGACGCGATACAGGACAGTTGAAAGCCGCCCTCCGGGGCGGCTTTTTTTGTTAACCACCATTAACCATGCGTTAACCATGGCGCGTTTAGATGAGCTCATGTAACGATGAGTTAACCAAGACGAAGAAATGGTTAAGGGCATTACGCCAAGTCATCGTTCCCGGACGAACCGGGATGTCCCCAAAACTAGCCATTAAGGGACACGACCGTGACCAGCATTTTGACCAATAACGCAGCGATGGCTGCACTCCAGACCCTCCGTTCGATCGATGCAAAGATGCAGGATACGCAGGCGCGCGTGTCGTCCGGCCTGCGCGTCGGCACCGCTTCAGACAACGCCGCCTACTGGTCGATCGCGACCACCATGCGCTCCGACAACATGGCGCTTTCCGCCGTGCAGGACGCCCTCGGCCTCGGTGCCGCCAAGGTCGACACGGCCTACGCCGCAATGGAAGGCGCGGTGGAAGTCGTCAAGGAAATCANNCAAGGCGAAGATGGTCGCCGCAACCGAAGAAGGTGTCGACCGCAAAAAGATTCAGGCAGAGATTTCCCAGCTGCAGGAGCAGCTCCGCAGCATCGCTTCCTCGGCCTCTTTCTCTGGCGAAAACTGGATGAAGGCCGATCTGACGGCGGGCACGGTTCAGAAGAGCGTTGTCGGCTCTTTCATCCGCTCCGAAGATGGCTCGGTTTCAGTCAAGAAGATCAACTACGATCTGACCTCCAATACCGTCCTGTTCGATGATGGTGGAGACCTTGGCATTCTCGACCGCATCTTCAATGTAACGCCTGCATCCATCACGCTGGACATCAACGTGAGCGGCGTTACCCAGAAGTACACGGTGATGGCCTACACGATCGACGCCCTGATCGCGGACGGTGCGACCTTTGAAGGCAATTATGCCAACACCACCGTGCCCGCGGCCGATTACGTGAAGGTTCAGGGCGTATGGGTCAAGGCAGTCGATTCGATCACCGCGCCCGGACAGGAAGTCGCTGCAACCAGCACCGCTCCAGCCACAAGCTGGGTCGTGGATGTAACCCCGATCCCGCCGGCAACAGTCG
>DBUL01000011.1:0-27272 GCA_002307905.1 Rhizobiaceae bacterium UBA1291 | reverse complement strand
TGGATATCACCGCTCTGACCAACGAAGAGCTTGCGACCATGGTGCAGGCGACCGACGTGGCTCTGGAAGCGATGATCAGCGCGACCGCGGATCTCGGCTCGATCGCGATGCGGATCGGCATGCAGGAAAACTTCGTCGCCTCGCTCACCGATTCGATCGACTCCGGCATCGGACGTCTGGTGGATGCGGACATGNNGACATGAACGAGGAATCGACCCGCCTCAAGGCGCTGCAGACCCAACAGCAGCTCGCCATCCAGGCCCTGTCGATCGCCAACACCGCTTCCGAAAGCATCCTGACACTCTTCCGTCAGTAAGCGGCGCCCTTGGCTAGGGGCGACTTCGTCCCGCGCTGATGACGTGTCAGATGTCTTCGGTACAGATCCGCGTCCCTGCCAAAGGGGCGCGGATTTTCCTTTCTGGCTTGCGCGAAGCTTTTGGCTTTTCCGTTTACGCGCCCTTTCCGATCAAACCGCCTTGCCATTCTGCGTTCGCGTTTGTTAACTGTTTCCGTTAACGATTTGTTAACGGTGACGAGGACCGCGCCAGCTGTGGTCTGCATGATGCCTCTCGTTACAGTCGGTCTCGCACCGGATGTGCCAATTCAAACGCTTAGAGGCATCAGATGACCAGTATTATGACCAATGCTGCGGCAATGGCTGCGCTCCAGACGCTTCGTTCCATCGATAGCAATCTGGAAATGGCGCAACGCCGGGTCTCGTCCGGCTACCGCGTCGAAACCGCGGCCGACAACGCCGGTTACTGGTCGATCGCCACCACGATGCGCTCGGACAATGCGGCGCTCTCCACCGTTTCGGACGCGCTCGGACTTGGTGCAGCCACTGTCGATACCGCCTACACCGCCCTCGACAACGTCATTGACGTCATGTCGACGATCAAGGCCAAGCTGGTCGCGGCCAGCGAGCCGGGCGTCGACAAGGAAAAGATCAATGAGGAAATGAAGCAGCTGAAGAATCAGCTGATTTCCTCGGCCCAATCCGCCTCGTTCTCGGGCGAAAACTGGCTTTACAATACGACTGCGGGTGCTTTGGGCATCAAGCAGGTGGTATCGTCCTTCGTCCGCGGAGCGGACGGCAGCGTCAAGGTCACCACGCTGGACTTCGACACCCAAACGTCCGTCCTGATCGACACAGGGGACAGCAGCCGCGGCTTCCTGACCAAGGCGATCGACGCAGACCTGCTTGTCATGCCCACCACCGGCACACCGCGTGAATATTTCCTGCTCGACATGGGCACTCCCCCAGCAGGCGCCATGGAAATCAAGATCGACGTCAATACGACGACCGAGGAATTGGGCGATATGCTCAGCGTCATCGATGACCTTCTGGGCCAGTTGACCGACTCTGCCGCCACGCTCGGCGCCATCACCAGCCGCATCGAGATGCAGGACAGCTTCGTCAATAACCTGATGGATGTGATCGACAAGGGCGTGGGGCGTCTGGTCGACGCGGACCTCAATGAGGAATCGACCCGCTTGAAGGCCCTTCAGACGCAACAACAGCTCGGCATCCAGGCCCTTTCGATCGCCAACTCGAATGCTGAAAACATCCTTATGCTCTTCAAGTAGGTTGACTGACCGGCGGGGGGAAGGAGCCGTGCCCTTGGCGCGACTGCGGCGATCGCCGGAAATGGGGCGCAAGGCCGCAATCAGCTACGCGGTTCCAGAACCTTCATCCTCGCACAAGTTTGGGCTTCTAGTCTCGGACGAGGCAAATGGCATTTTCGCCAGGCGCATTCTAACACAATCCTGGGATCTGAAGCCGGCACTGGATGGCATGATGACTATGCGCGTTCCGAATATATTTAGGTGTTTCAGGTCATTCTTTTGTCGCCGCGACAGGATGTCGGCAGTTCTCGCCACGGGAGTCGTTCGTCGATGAGCATGCCGCTCGCCCACTACCTCAAGGATTTTTCCGTGCCCGCAGGCGCGCCTTCGGGCGCGATCGGGGGCGATTTCGTTTCTCTCGATGACACCGGCTTCGACACCGATTTCCCCAGCATGCCTGAGCCGGAGCCGATTGACGTCGAGGCCGAACGCCGCGAGGCTTATGCCGCCGGCCATGAGGCCGCAACGGGCGAACTGAGCGCAAGGCATGCCGCCGAGCGTGCCGCAATGCAGGCTGCCCACGACGAGGCGATGGCGGCGCTGGAGGCCCGGCTGATGGGTGAAACCGCAAGTCGGCTCGCCGAAAGCCTTGACCGCGTAGCGGCTGAAATAGCGCTTGCCGTCAGCGAGCGCGCCGCCGAGGCGTTTGGTCCATTCCTGTCGCAGGAAGTCGTGGCAAGGGCGGTGGCCGATCTTGCCGACCTGCTGAAGGCCGCGATCTCCGACGGCGAGGCAGGTACGATTACATTGAAGGGGCCGCGGGCCTTGTTCGATCAGTTGCTCGCTCACATGCCCGAAGCTGTCGAAAGGTTGCGCCATATCGAAGACGAAGACCTCGATCTCTCGGCAGAACTCGACGGTACCGTGCTGGTTACCCGCATTTCGGCATTCGCCGCTAGCCTGAAGAAAGTCCTGGGATGAGCGACAGCGAAAATCATCACCACGGAAAGAACGAGATCGTCATCATCAAGCGCCACAGCGGCGGCGGTCATGACGACCATCACGGCGGAGCCTGGAAAATCGCCTATGCCGACTTCATGACGGCAATGATGGCCTTCTTTCTGGTGATGTGGCTCGTCAATGCGGCCAATGAAGAGACGAAGGCCTCGGTCGCCAGCTACTTCAACCCGATCAGCCTCTCGGACGAAAAGCCGACTGAAAAGGGGTTGGACAAACCCGTCGATCAGGCCGAGGGCGAGCAGAAGCAGGAGCGTTCTCAGGTCGAAGAAGAGCAGGAGACCGTCGGTGCAGCGGCTGCAACCGGAGAGGACCAGACCGCGTCTTCCGGCGACCAGACCAACTATTCGGAGGCTGATTTCTTCGAAAACCCCTATTCCGTGCTCGCCGAGATCGCCCAGGAAGTCGGCCAGCAGGCCAATGTCAGCGCCAAGGGCGAGGGCGGTGCAGCCGATTCCGGGCCATCGACCGGCGCGGAAGGCGGCGAGGCCTATCGCGACCCGTTCGATCCGGATTTCTGGACGCAACAGGTGCAGTCGGCCAAGGGCAAGCCCGGAATACAGGATACGGCTCCCACCACGGTCGAGAACCTCGATCCCAACGAGGCTGCGCAGGAACTTGCTCTGGCTGTGTCCGGCGAGAGGTCGGAAAAGCCGACCGATCCGCTCTCGGAGGCTGCGCCTCTTGGCAAGAGCGAAAAATCCGACCAAACGAAGACCGAGACCGAGACCGAGGTCGGCTCCGCGCCGAAGACGGCCGAGGAGGAGTACCAGGCCAAGGAACGAGCCGCGGAAGTGCTCAAGGCTGAGATCGCAAAGGAAATCAATGGTGTCTCGGGGAAGCTCGCCGAAGGCCTGATCGTCAGCCCCGCCGAAGGAGGCCTGCTGGTCACGATATCCGACCAGTCTGATGCGCCGATGTTCAATGTCGGGTCGGCCGTGCCGCGCAAGGAACTCGTCGTGGCGATGGAGCGGATCGGCAAGCTGCTGCAGCAGCGCGAGGGCCCGATCGTGATCCGCGGCCATACCGACGGTCGGCCTTTCAAGGGGAACGAAAACGACAACTGGCGCCTGTCCATGGCACGCGCCCACAGCGCCTATTACATGCTCGTGCGTGGCGGCCTTGCGGAGGGACGGGTCGAGCAGGTTTCCGGCTTCGCCGACCGCCGCCTGCAGATCCCCGATGATCCATTTGCCGACGCCAACCGCCGTATCGAGATTCTGATTCAGGCGGACCAGGGATAATCACATGGGGCGCCTGAATCTGCAGCGGCTGATACCGGCTCTCTCGCTCCTCGGTCTTGTCTGGACCGGGACGGCGCTGGCCGAGGAACTGGACCGCGTCGAGCCCTACAAGGTGCTGCGTTCGCTGCAGTTCGTGCAGGATTCGGTGGTGCTTGGCGATCATTCGGCCGCGGAAATGCAGCGCTTCATGCTGGAAACGATCGACAAGCGTCTACGTGGCGCTGCGCCTGCGATTTTCGCAGACCCCCGCAATGTCGATGCAAGCCTGATCTACGCGATGAGTGGGGGCAATCCCGCGACGCTGGAGTTTCTCGTTGCGCGCGACATTGACGGCAATTTCGACAATCGCGTCACCGACGCGCTGCGCAAGTACCTATCGGGCAAGGGCACGTTGATCGCCAACACACTCGGCGACATGGTGGCGGAATACCGCGACACCAGGATCGCCCCCTATCTGGCGCTCGTGGCCGGTAATGTGATGATCCCGCGAGATCCCGCCAAGGCGCTCGAATTCTATGACTGGGCACGGTTGACCGCGCCGGGAACGATCGTCGAGGAGGCGGCATTGCGCCGCTCGCTGGCCGTTGCGGTCGAGGGCGGCATGGTCGACAAGGCCTCCGCCTATGCCAACCGCTATGCGCGCCGCTTCCTGCATTCGCCCTATGCCAGCCAGTTCGCCGATCTCTTCGTCCAACTCGTGGTCGAGCACCATGAGGCCTTCGACGGCTCGGAGATAACGGCGACGCTGGCCTATATGGACAATGACCGTCAGCGAGAGGTCTACCTGCGGATCGCGCGTCAGGCGGCGATCAAGGGGCGTAACGAACTCGCGCGTCAGGCTGCGGACGAGTCGAAGCTCCTGTCGGGCACCGCCGAGGGGGCTGATGCACTTGCCAACCTCTATGGCGGGCTCGCGGGTATTCCGACCAATGAAGTTGGTGCTGCGATCGCGGCTATCGCCGCCATTCCCGACGAGATCCTCTCGCCCTCGGACCGTGCGCTGCGCGACGCTGCCGCCGCGATTGCCGAGGAGGTTGTGCGCAAGCCGGAGCCNNAGCCCGGCGCAAGATTCCGAGCCGAATGTGGTGCCTTCGAACGACGAATCCGTTGGCGAGGCGATCTCCGAGGACGTGCAGCAGGATCCGACAGCACCCCCTTCGGTTCCTGCTGGTACACAGCCTGGCCCGGCTGAGCTGAAGACGGCAGGCGCGAAGGATCCGGACCCGGAGTTCCGCTCCTTCGTTGATACCGGTCGTTCGAAACTGGATGCGATCGACGACCTGCTGAAGCAAGAAGGCACAAACTGATGATCGACCCCGCAGCAGCCCAGAATATCAAGGCTCCAGAGGCTTCCCTGGCCGGGAACGCGAAAGCGCAGCGAGGCGAGACCAAGGCGGGAAACGGTTTCCACGACGCCCTGTCGAATGCCGGCCAAAGCGGCCGCCACCGGCAGAATCGGGATGATGCCGCAGCTGACCTGACTCTTGTGTCCGACGCCCCGAGCGGATCTGAAGTGCAGGCTGGGGACACGAAGGCCGCCAAGACGCCGCGACCGTTGATTGATTTCGCTCGCGCGACCCACGCCCACCCAAGAGCAGGGGATGCTGCGGGTGGCTCTGTCGCCGGCCAGGTAGCGGGCGAAAAAGCGGCCGATGCGATTGCGACCAGAACCGCGAAAACCCTTGCCCGTCAGGTCTTGACTGCCGGCAACGCGCCCGCGGTCGAAACGCTAGACGCGGGCCAGTTGGCGCAGGTTGTCAAGCATGCGCAGGTGGCAAAGACTGAGAAGGCCGACCGGGCGGATAAGTCCGGCGATGCCGATAGGACAGCCAAGGCGGAGAATGCAGCAACACCCGCAGGCACGATATCCGAACTCGGCGATGTTCTGACGATGTTGTCCAACAATGCGGCATCCGCCGGCCAGGCGGCGTCAGCCGGGCCGCGTGGCGATCGCACGATGGCTGGCCGTCTTGCGGCGGGCGATCAGGCAGCCGTTGCTGTGTCCGCGGTCGATGCGCGGGCATCTCGTATCGAAGCAAGCGCTGGTGTTCCTTCTGTCGAAGCGTCCGAACCGGGTACCCCGAACGCTGACGCCGATCGTTCATTCCGCTTTGTGCGGGCAGACGGCAAGGGTCAGGCGCTCTCGATGCGTGTCGGCNNACGGCGAGACAGTCAAATATGATATTGGCTCGGCCAAGGAGGGCGGCCAGACCGTCGCTGTCCTCGACGCGCGCCGCTATATCGCGCCGGCCTCGACCAATGCGGGCGCGATCACCTCCGCCATGATGGGTGATGGGGAGTGGGCAAGCGCAATGCTGCCTGGCTCGGAACTCGCCAATGCTGCCAGCCAGTCGAGTTCCGGCAAGGTCGTCAATACCTTGAAGCTGCAGATGAGTCCGATCGAGCTCGGCAATGTCACGGCAACGCTTCGGCTGAGCGGCGACGAACTGTCGGTGCAGATCACCGTTGAGACGCATGCGGCCTACAAGCAGTTGAGCGACGACCAGAGCGACATGCTCAAGGCACTGCGGGCACATGGTTTCGCGGTCGACCAGATCCAGGTCAGTATGGCCACCGGCGCGGCGGAACGGGCTGACAGCAGCCAGGCCAATGCGCAGGGGCAGTCTTCCGGCCAGCAGGCGCAGCGTGATGCACAGGGCGGAGACGGAAGCGGAGACCGCCGCACGGCGACGATGCAGACTGATAGCGCCAATGGTACGGGGAAGACGGCAGATGACACGAGTGCGGTACAGGCGGCCACTGGTGGGGCTGGTGCTACTCGTCCTGACCACGTCTATATCTGAGGCTGCTGCGTCCGCAGGCGCTTGCGAAAGCGAGATCCAGGCAGCAGCAGCGAAATACGCGATCCCGGAAGGGATCCTCTACTCTGTTGGTTTGACGGAGACGGGGCGGAAGGGATCACTCCAGCCCTTCGCGATGAACGTGGAGGGGAAATCCATGTTTTTCGATAGCGAAGCCGAGGCCCTGCATGCCTTCATCGAGGCGCGCCGGCAAGGCTCCAAATTGATCGACGTCGGTTGCATGCAGATCAATCAGCACTTCCACGGGGAGAATTTCCCCTCGGTGCAAGCCATGTTCAACCCGCGCGCCAATGTGGAATATGCAGCGCGCTTTCTTCGCAACCTGCACGATCGTCACGAAACCTGGACGATGGCGGTGGCGAGATACCATGCAGGGCCGAACAATGACCCGGCGCAGCAGAGATATGTCTGCCGGGTGATCTCCAATCTGGTGGCAACGGGCTACGGAAAATGGACCCGCAATGCCCGAACATTTTGCGGTGAATAGCAAGATTTTGGACTAGACAAGTACCAAACTGCTGATTTGCACATTGTGTCTGGAATGTGGAAAAGTTTGGGCGGCGCGGGAGCGGCGTTAACCATATGTTAACTTTTCAGCAAGAAAGTTGTGTCTATATTTGCCCAAGCATACAAGATATAGATCAAATCGCCACCAAAATCTTAATCAACTGTTAATACCTACCATTAACATCATCTAGTTGTCCGTGATTCGCTCGATTCGTACCGATAGTGCATCGAGGCACCACACTGATTCGGAGGCGGACGAATGATCGTAGTGGTAGACGAGCGAGAGCTCGTGAAAGACGGGTACACTTCACTATTTGGACGTGAGGGGATTCCATCGACCGGATTTGATCCGGTCGAGTTCGGCGAGTGGGTCAATACGGCGGCCGATTCCGATATCGCAGCTGTCGAGGCTTTCCTGCTGGGGCAGGGCGAATGCACGCATGAGTTGCCACGCGCAATTCGTGACCGGTCCCAGGCGCCGGTAATCGCGGTCAGTGATCAGCCTTCTCTTGAGGCCACGCTGGCGCTATTTGACTGCGGCGTTGATGACGTCGTCAGGAAGCCGGTTCATCCGAGGGAGATCCTGGCGCGGGCGGCGGCAATCCGCCGGCGCTTGAAGGCGATCACCAATTACACCGAGATCGGCCCGATCCGGGTGTTCTCGGACGGTCGCGATCCGGAAATTACCGGCGAGATTTTCCCCCTGCCACGCCGCGAGCGTCGCATTCTCGAATATTTGGTCATCAACCGCGGGCGTCGCGTTTCCAAGACCCAGATCTTCAATGCGATTTACGGCATCTTCGACGAAGAGGTCGAGGAGAATGTAGTCGAGAGCCACATCTCGAAGCTGCGCAAGAAGCTGCGCAAGAAGCTCGGCTTCGACCCGGTCGATTCCAAGCGCTTCCTTGGCTACTGCATCGACTGGAGCTGAATTCTCAGCTCCTGGCCTCGCGCGGGCGGGCCTCCGAACGAATCCGGAAAGGCCCGCGATTTCCAGACAGCTTCACGCAAGGCCCACCTCCTATTCTCTGCAATGACTACGAAAACGGGGATTTTCTATGAGCCTTTACGGAACGATGCGAACCGGTGTGTCCGGTATGAACGCCCAGGCGAATCGCCTTGGCACGGTGGCTGAAAACATCGCCAACTCCAGCACGGTCGGCTACAAGAAGGCCTCGGTGCAGTTCTCCTCGATGATCCTGCCGACCACGGCGGGCGCCTATAACTCGGGCGGTGTCGAGACGAACGTGCGCTATTCGATCTCCAGCCAGGGCACATTCAGCTACACCACGTCCTCGACGGACCTGGCGATCAATGGCGACGGCTTCTTTATCGTCAAGGGTTCTGACGGCGTCGACTACCTGACGCGTGCCGGCTCCTTCGTCATCCAGGATGATGGTACGCTGAAGAACTCGGCAGGCTACACGCTGATGGGCTACGAATACTCCTCGACGGCTGACCCGACCATCGTCGTCAATGGCTTCAATGGCCTTGAGCCGATCAACCTTTCTTCGGCCTCGATCTCGGCAACGGCATCCACGGCTGGTGCACTCAATGTCAACCTGCCGTCCAGTACCGCAGTAGGTGATTCAGAAGCCACGTCGCTTGTCGCCTACGACAGTCAGGGCAACAGCCGCTTGATCGAGTTTACTTACACGAAGACCGGCGTGAATGCCTGGTCTGTGACGGCGAACTATGCAGGTCCTCCCGCGACCGTAGTCGTACCGCCGACCGCCGTCACCTTCGATGCCAACGGTCAGATCGTCTCGCCGACCTCTCTGACCACGACGGCTTTCGTCGTCGATGGTGCCAATATGGCTTCCATGGAGATCAGCACGGGTATTTCGACCCAGCTTGCGGCCGATTTCTCGGTCGAGGAAGGCGAGATTAACGGCAATGCGGCCTCGGAAGTCGTCGGCTACGAGATCGACGCCGGGGGCGTGGTCTCGGTCGTCTACGACAACGGGGACCTGACCCCCCGTTTCCGCGTGGCGCTTGCCAGCGTTCAAAGCCCGGACAACCTGAACCCGGTCGCCGGCAATCTCTACACCCAGAGCAACTCCTCCGGCGTCATCGTCATGGGCTATGCCGGCACCAGCGGCTTCGGCTCGATCATTTCCGGCGCCCTTGAAGACTCCAATGTCGATGTGGCGGAAGAACTGACCGCAATGATCGAATCCCAGCGTAACTACACCGCGAACTCCAAGGTATTCCAGACCGGCTCCGAATTGATGGAAGTTCTGGTCAACCTGAAGAGATAACCGAAAGGTTAAGGCAGCCACATGTCGCTTACTTCTGCACTTAATACGGCACAGAATATTTTCAGGAATACGGGGGAACAGACTTCCGTCATCACGACGAATATTGCCAATAACGGAAATGCAAACTATGTGCGGCGTGCGCCTGTCGTTACCAACACCATCTACGGTGCGTCGATGGTCAATACGGAGCGCGCGCAGCAAATGGCCCTGCTGCGCCAGCTCACCAGTGCGAGCTCGGCCTCCAGTGCCCAGGAGGCCCTGCTAAAGGGATTGACGACGCTTTCCAATGCTCTCGGCGGGAATGACTACGAGCTGTCTCCCTCGACCTATCTGGCCCAATTGCAGAACAGTCTGGACGCCCTTGCGGCTTCGCCGGGTGAATTCACGCTTGCCGCGACCGTGGTTACGGATGCGCAGGATGTGGCAAATTCGCTCAACAAAGCAGCCAAGACCGTGCAGAAGGTTCGCGTCGATGCCGACGCTGAGATCAAGAGCCAGGTAGACGAACTGAACCGCCTCCTCGCCGAATTTGAGGTCGTCAATACGACGGTGGTCAAGGCCATGGCGATCGGGGCCGATGCGCACAATGCGCTCGACACCCGCGATACGCTGCTGAAGGACATCTCCCAGATCATCGGCATCGAGGCCAACGCCCGCGGCAACGGGGATATGGTGATCTACACGACCCAGGGCACCACCCTGTTCGAGACCATACCGCGGACAGTTACATTCAATCGGACGCTGGCCTATGACGCCACGGTGACCGGCAATTCCATCTTTGTCGATGGCGTGGCAATCAAGCCGGGTCAGGGCGGCAATACCAGTGCTGACGGCTCGCTGAGCGCGCTTCTCCAACTGCGCGACGAAATCGCCCCCACCTTCCAGACGCAACTCGATGAAGTCGCGCGCGGCCTGATCGAGGCCTTCGCCGAGACGGATCCGCTCGGCGTAGCCGCAGACATGCCCGGCCTCTTCACTTGGTCCGGCGGCACGGCCCTAACCTCGGGTATCGTCGAACCCGGCCTGGCAGGCAGTATTCGAGTCTCGACCGCGGTCATAACGTCTTCGGGTGGCAATCCGATGCTGTTGCGCGATGGCGGGATCAACGGCGCGGCCTACACCTGGAACACCAGCAATGCATCCGGCTACACGGCCCTGTTGGTGCGCTACTCGGATCAGCTCGATGCCGACCGCACGTTCGACGCGACGGCCGATTTGAAGACGTCGATGAGCGTCATGACATTTGCCAGCGGCTCGATTGGCTGGCTGGAGGACTTGCGCTCCAAGGCGACCACCGCCTCGGACAACAAGGTGGCGCTCTATGAGCGCTCCTTCCAGTCCTATTCGTCAAGCACCGGCGTCAGTCTCGATGAGGAGCTTTCGCTCCTTCTAGACGTGGAGCAATCCTATAAGGCGACCGCCAAGCTCGTCGCGACGATAGACGAGATGTTCCAATCTGTTCTGGCAATGGTGCGATAACTCATGTCCACAGCGAACATTTCCAATCTCTCCATTCAGACTTCGATGCGCCTGACCATCCGTCAGGCCCAGAACGAATTGATCAAGGCCCAACAGGAAGTTACGTCCGGTATCTATGCCGATATCGGTGCCGAGATCGGCGGTGCGACGTCTATGGTGGTCGACCTGACGAGGGACAGTCTTCGGCTCCAGGCGATCAAGAACAACAACGCAGTCTCCACCCAGCGGCTGGAGGCCTCGCAAGAGGCGCTCGACCAGATGGCAAAGGCGGCCGAAGAGATGAACGTGGCGCTGATTGCGCTTTCAGGAACGTCCAATCTCAACAATCTCCAGACGGGGATTCAGACGATCTCCAATTCACTCGCCACCTTCACCAGCATGGCGAACACCTCCATCGGTGGCGAGTACCTGTTCTCCGGCATCAACACCGACGTCCAGCCGATGACGGAATACGGAGACACATCCCCCGCGAAGCTGGCCTTCGACGCTGCCTTCTCCTCCTATTTCGGCTTCACGCAGACCGATCCCCAGACCGTGAACATCGTCGCCAGTGGCGCGGCTCCGAGCATGGAAGACTTCATCATCAATGTTGTCGAGCCGATGTACACCGGCACCGATTGGAACACGAACTGGTCTAGCGCGACCGACGAGGTCATGACCAGTCGGATCAGCCAGAGCGAGTCCGTCCAGACCTCGGCCTCGGCCAATAGCGAAGGCATGCGCTATTTCGCCCTTGCTGCGGTTGTCTCCAGGGAATTGCTGGCACTCAACCTTTCGGACGGGGCCCGTAGCGTCGTAACCTCGCAGGCTATCTCCTACACGGGTCGGGCGATTAACGGCATCAACAGCACCCGGACCCTGCTCGGCCTGTCGGAGGCGCGTATCGACAAGGCCAGTGCATCCCTCCAGGTGCAGATCGACATCATCGAGACCTCGCTCTCGAGCAAGATCGAGGTCGACGCCTACGAGGCTTCGACACGGGTGAACAACCTCCTGTCCCTGGTCGAGGCTTCCTACACATTGACGGCGAAGATCCAAGCGCTGAGCCTTGTCAACTACCTTTGATGATCAAAGGGATCTAATGAAAATGAAGGACAAATGAATGTACCAGTTTTCATATGCCGAAATCATGGAGGATGGCGTCGCGGACGCCAAGGATCGTGAACGGCAGGCCTTGTCGCGGTGCATCGAGTTGCTCGCTCTCGCGCGCGACCAGGAGGGATACACCCGGGAAGCCATCGAGGCGCTTTTCTATACTCGCCGGGTCTGGATCCGCTTCATCGAGGATCTGCAACAGCCGGACAATCAGNNAATTGCGCGCCAATCTGATCTCAATCGCCATTTGGATTCTGAAGGAATGCGACCGGATTCGGAAGCGCCAATCCACCAATTTCCAGGGCATTATCGACGTGACCACCATCATCAGGGATGGACTGAAATGAAGAGCACTTTGCGCATCTCGCTCAAGTCGGGCGAACGGATTTTCATCAACGGAGCGGTTCTGCGCGTCGACCGCAAGGTTGCGCTGGAATTCCTCAACGACGTGACCTTCCTTTTGGAGAACCACGTCCTGCAGCCGGAACAGGCAACGACGCCGCTCCGCCAGCTCTACTTCATCGCCCAGATGATGCTGATCAATCCCGATGGGCGCGAACAGTCGATGACGATGTTCCGCAAGTCGATCATCATGCTGCTCACCTGCTTCGAAAACGAGGAGATCCTTGCCGAGTTGAAGCGGGTCGACGGCATGGTTTCGTCCGGCCGCGCCTTCGATGCGCTCAAGGCGATCCGCGGCCTCTACGCACTCGAGGATGAGATCCTCAACAGCCAGGAAATGACCCCGGCCACAGTCGAACAGATTCGCAAGGAGATCGCACCATGGCGGTAGACGGTGTTACCTCGGCCCCCCGTACGACATCGACCGGGGCCGCCTCCACAGCGGCAGGCGCCTCCGCGAGCGCTTCCCTGGATTACAATTCCTTCCTGAAGCTGCTGATCGCCCAGATGAAGAACCAGGATCCGACCGACCCGATGGATGCCAGCGAACAGATCGCCCAGCTGGCCACCTTCTCCCAGGTCGAGCAGACGATCCAGACCAACGCCAATCTCGAGACATTGATCACCGGCAACGCGTTGACGAATGCATCGAACTACATCGGCCAGACGATCACCAGCGCTGACGGGACGAAGACAGGCGTCATTGCCTCCGTACGCGTCTATAGCGATACCATGGTTGCGACGACTGCCGCTGGCGTGGAAATCCCGATTGTTGTGGGTGTTCGCGTTGGCGCCCCGACACCGGCATCGACGGGCAGCTGAACCGGTGATACCAATCGCCGGAGGGGTGATTCTCCCTCCGGTACGGGGATTCGTTCGTTATGAATGAGGCAGACGCTCTCGACATCATGCAGGCAGCCGTGTGGACCGTGCTCGTCGCTTCCGGACCAGCCGTGCTTGCTGCCATGATTGTCGGCGTCTCCATCGCGCTCGTCCAGGCGCTTACCCAGGTTCAGGAAATGACCCTGACCTTCGTGCCGAAGATCGTCGCCATCCTGGTGACCATCGGCATCAGCGCTCCCTTTGTCGGAGGTCAGATCGCGCTGTTTGCCAATCTGGTCTTTTCGCGCGTCCAGACCGGTTTCTGACCGGTCCCGGTCGATCCCAGGCCGTCTGTTGATAGTGCCACCCTCGCGCAAGCTTCGCCCGTTATCGCTGACGTGAACATGGCCGCATGTCCTTGTCGTGCGGCCGACCTCTCATGAAGAGACGGAACGATAAATGGCGCAACCATCTGCAATCATTATTCCGAAGGTCAGCCCGCAGGGTCGTGACATCGGCTTTGCCCTCGGCATCGTCGTCATCCTCAGCATTCTTTTCCTGCCCATTCCGCCCTTCCTGATCGACATGGGCCTGGCTTTCTCGATCGCCTTTTCGGTGCTGATCCTGATGGTTGCGCTGTGGATCCAGCGACCGCTCGACTTCTCGTCCTTCCCGACCATTCTGCTGATCTCGACGATGATCCGCCTGTCGCTCAACATCGCAACAACCCGCGTCATCCTCTCCAACGGCAATCAGGGGCATGACGCTGCAGGTGGCGTCATCGCGGGCTTCTCAAGCCTGGTCATGTCCGGCGACTTCGTGATCGGCCTGATCGTCTTCCTGATTCTGGTGACGGTCAACTTCATCGTCATTACCAAGGGCGCCACACGCATCGCGGAAGTCGGCGCCCGCTTTACTCTCGATGCCATCCCCGGCAAGCAGATGTCGATTGACGCCGACCTGTCCGCCGGCATGATCGACGACAAGGAGGCGCAGTTCCGCCGGCGCGAGCTCGAGCAGGAAAGTTCCTTTTTCGGCGCCATGGACGGTGCATCGAAGTTTGTTCGCGGCGATGCGATCGCCGGCCTCCTCATCACCGCCATCAACATCGTCGGCGGCATCATCATCGGCTATTTCCGCCACGGCATGGAAATCGGCGAGGCGGCCGATGTTTTCGTCAAGCTGTCGGTCGGCGACGGTATCGTTTCCCAGATCCCGGCACTGATCGTTTCCCTCGCCGCCGGTCTTCTGGTCTCGCGCGGCGGCACACCCGGCTCGACCGACCAGGCCGTCGTCAATCAGCTGAGCGGCTATCCGCGCGCCCTGTCGGTTGCCGCTGCGCTGATGGTCCTCCTCTCGATCGTGCCCGGCCTGCCGATGGTGCCTTTCCTGGCGCTCGGCGGCATCATGGCCTTCGGCAGCTGGTTCATTCCGCGCCAGATCGAAGCTGAGAACAAGGTCAAGCGCGAGCAGGAGGAAAAGAAGGTCATCCAAACCAAGGAAGCCGAGAAGGATTCGGTCAAGTCCGTGCTCAAGACCGCCGAGATCGAACTGGCGCTCGGCAAGCTGGTGTCGACCCGTCTGCTGGGCGCGCACCAGGAACTCGCCTTCCGTGTCGGCAAGATGCGCAAGAAGTTCGCCAGTCAGTACGGCTTCGTCGTGCCCGAGATCAAGGTCACCGATGACATTGCCATCCAGGAGAAATCCTACCAGATCCGCATCCATGGCACCACGGTCGCCTCCAATCAGCTGCGCGTCGGCGAAGTGCTGGTCGTCACCGGCTCGGGTCGCAAGCCCAAGGTTCCGGGCGACGAGATCCGCGAACCGGCCTTCGGCATGCCGGCGGTCTCTGTTCTCGAGGCTTTCACCGAGGAACTCAAACGTGAGGGATTCCACCCGATCGACAATGTGTCGGTTGTTCTCACCCATGTGAGCGAGGTGATCCGCAACAACCTGCCGCAGCTCCTGTCCTACAAGGACGTCAAGATCCTGATCGACCGGCTCGATCCGGAATACAAGAAGCTCGCCGACGAGATCTGCTCGTCGCACATGTCCTATTCGGGTCTGCAGGCGGTTCTGAAACTGCTGCTCGCCGAGCGCGTCTCGATCCGCAACCTGCACCTGATTCTCGAAGCGGTGGCCGAACTCGCCCCCCATGTCAGGAAGACCGAGCAGATCGTCGAGCATGTGCGCGTCCGCATGGCCCAGCAGCTATGCGGCGACCTGACCGACAACGGCGTGCTGCGCGTGCTGCGCCTCGGCTCGAAATGGGACCTCGTCTTCCACCAGGCGCTGAAGCGCGACGCCAAGGGCGAAATCGTCGAGTTCGACATCGATCCCCGCAGCCTCGAGGAGTTCTCCGAGCAAGCGAGCAAGGTTATCCGTGAATTCATGGACCGTGGCCTGCCTTTCGTGCTTGTCACTTCGCCGGAAACGCGCTCCTATGTGCGCATGATTATCGAGCGTCTGTTCGCCACGCTTCCGGTCCTGTCGCATGTCGAACTGGCCAAGGGCATCGAGATAAAGATCCTGGGCTCCATTTCATGATCACCGACCCCGAGGGGACAGTTCTGGCCATGTTCGTGGCCTTCTGCCGGATCGGCGCCTGCTTCATGGTGCTTCCGGGCTTCTCCTCGGCGCGTATCCCCGTCTTGTTCCGGCTCCTGATGGCGGCGGCGATCTCGATGGCCATCCTGCCGATGTTGTGGGATACGATCTATCCTAAGGTGTCGGGTAGCGACTATGCCTATATCTACCTGATCATCGGCGAATTGCTGGTAGGCACGATGTACGGGATCATCCCGCGGTTCTATGTGCTCGGCCTGCAATTTGCCGGCTCCGCCATTTCCATGTCGATCGGGTTTAACTCGCCGGGTGCCCCGGACGTGATTGAGGATACGCCCGAGAACCAGCTGACCAACATGATCAGCTTCGGCGGGTTGCTTCTGCTTTTCATGCTGGACTTCCACCACGTCGTCCTGCGGGCCTTGATCGATTCCTATGGGCTGATGCCGCTCGGGATATTTCCCGACGTGCAGAAGATGCTGATCACGCTAACCGATACCCTGAGCGCGACCTTCTTCCTGATGCTGCGGCTCGCCAGCCCCTTCATCATCTTCGGCATCATGTTCAACTTCTCGATCGGTCTGATCAACAAGCTCGCGCCACAGATCCCGATCTACTTCATCTCGACGCCCTACCTTCTGATGGGCGGTCTGTTTCTCGTGTATTTCTCCATCGCAGTGATCGTCCGGCAGTTTGCCGAGAACTTTCCCCGCATCTTCCTGGGCTGACGCCTGAATGAATGCGATGTTCAAGGAGCGCCCATGGGTCCGACGAAAAAATCAGAAAAGCTGAAGCGGCTCGTGACAGTCCAGCGCCACATGGAGCGCATGGCCGAGAGCGACCTCGCGTTCACCGCGCAGCGCCGCGAGGAGAATGCCGCATCGATGTCCTCCGTCATGCAGGCGATCGGCTCGCTCGAACCAGTCCATCGGCTGTTCGCCCAGAATTATGCCGATCGCTTCGACCGGCTGTCCAATGCCGACAAGCAACTCGCCAGCCTCCAGCATGGCCAGGAGATCATGGTACTGCGCGAACGCGCCAAGGGCGACCGGCTGGAAGAGAACATGAAGGACGCCCGCGTGTTCGAAGATCGCGCGGCGGACGACGACGCCATCTATGATCTGGTCGACATGAAGTTCGCCACGACAGCCTCCAGCAAGGTTCACGAGTGATAATCATCACCTAACCAAAGTACCGGAGACAGGAACCGTGGCTATATCACCTCCGAGCGATCTCGTGCTCGACGTCGTCCGCGCCGCAGATCCAATGGTCCTGGCGGCAGCCCAGGAGAAACTGAAGACCAATCGTGCGGCCTTCGCCGCGACCAGTCTCGCCGAGAAGGGCGCCGGCTTCGGTGCTGCGATCGAGGTGCTGAACAGCGCCGCCTTTGATGCCGGCCTCGGTAATGTGCAGAAGACTGCCGCGGGCGCAACCCCGAAGGTTTACCGCGACTTCGAGGCGGTCGTCCTGCAGAATTTCGTCAAATCGATGATGCCGGACGACAGCGAAGCCGTTTACGGCAAGGGCAATGCCGGCGAGATCTGGAAAAGCATGATGGCCGAGCAGATCGGCGGCGTGATCGCCGAAAGCGGGGGCGTCGGCATTGCCGATCAGATGTATGCGGAGGAACTGGCCCGCAAACGTGGCGACAAACTCGTCAACGTTGTCACCGATGAAACCGATCGGCGCATGGCCTTCAACATGGTGACGGACCTGGAGCGTCGTACGCTCGGCGTCTCCGAGACCGATGAAACGACAGCATAACAACACTCATCCGGGGCAATACCATGGAAATCATCAATAGCGATTATCGGATCAAGACGGTGCTCGGGCGCCTCGAGATGATCATCGACAATGAAAATCAGCGCATCGGCAAGGACCCGGAATTCGACCTCAAGGTCTCGAATGCCCACAAGAGCCGTTGCCTCTATGAACTGACCATGCTGTGTCGCGACACCGATCCGCGCGAGCTGGCGGTAGGTTATGTCGAGCAGATGCAGGGCCTTAAGAAGAAACTGGCGATCAATGCCCGCCGTGTCGAGGCGCATATGAATGCGGTGCGTGCGGTTGCCGATCTCCTGAAGAATGCCGTGCAGGAGGCCGACGGTGACGGCACCTATTCCCAGGAACAGTTTCTCTACAGTGAGGTCTGATGGTCAAGATTCTGGCCGCCGGATTGTGGGTCTGCCTTGTGACGCTCGGTGCGGTCTATTTCTCCGTACACATGGCGACGGCCCCCGCTGAAGTCAGTGAAGAGGACGTCAGGAAGGCGAAGCTCGAACTGGTGCGCGGCGAGGCGATCACTATCCCGATGATCGCCGACGGTAGCGTGCGCGGCTATTTCCTTGGTCGCATCTCCTTCATGATGGACAAGGAAAAGATCAAGGGCGTCGAACTGCCGTTGACCGAGCTGATGACCGACGAGCTGTTCACCCTGCTGATCGGCAACAAGATGGTCGACATTGCGAACATGGCCGCCTTTGATGTTGCCGCCTTCCGCGGGAGGATCAAGGCCGACATCAACGCCCATCTTGGCGAGGGATTCGTCGAAGAGGTGCTCATCGAGCAGCTCGATTACCTGTCGAAGGAGGATGTCCGGGCCACGAGCACAGGGAATGCCAAACCGCCCGGCAAGCCGGTCAAGGTGATCGAGGGCGACAAGGTCGAGTAGACGGCCAGATCGGGCCGGCGTCCACTTCGGCGCATCGCGGCTCCAGGTGGGGGGAACGAAACCAGGCAGCGGGTCTGCCTGCCGCCCCTGTGAGCGTCTTTCTAACGCCTCGATACGGCATGGTTAAGCCCTTGTGTATCCGCGCGGATAAATGCGAGACCTACGCTTAACTCCGATTTGATATCCTGCCGATACAAGTCACCTATCATTCCTTGCGTTGCGTGGTGTCATGCTGTTGCCATTCCCCTTCCTCTCGCGCCCGGCATCTTCCGCGGATTTGTTGGCAGGCATTGCCGGCACGCCCGAAAATGTCCGGCGGCCGGAAGGCCCGTCACGTTCCGCGGCGGCAATGCGTCCGGGGTGGTCATGAGCCTGTCGACCAGTTCAGCCTTGCCGGAACCGCGCTTGCCGCTCTTCGGCATCCCCCTTTATGACCTCACCTGGGATAGCGCGCTGTTCCATGTCGACCAACTGGCGGCCTTGCCGTTCGGCCAGATTCACATGGCGTTCCTCAACGCCAATAATGCCAATCTGATGATGTCCGATCCGCAGTATCGCGAGGCGCTGAAACGCACAGTCCTGCTGCCCGACGGCATTGGCGTCGATCTCGCTTCACAAATCCTGAATGGCGAGCGCTTCCGCGCCAACCTCAACGGCACGGATTTTATCCCGGCCATGCTGAGCTACATGGAGGTGCCCCGGCGGATCGGCCTGATCGGCGGGCGCCCGGAGGTGCTCGCCAACGCCGCGGAGAATTTCCGCAGGCACGCACCCTGGCACGAGTTCGTGGAAATCGTCGACGGCTACTTCGACAAGCAGAATTGCGCAAGTGTGTTGGATGATGTCGAGACCGCCCGCGTCGACATTCTTCTGGTCGCCCTCGGCACTCCGCTGCAGGAGATCTGGATCGACCGCAACATTCGCCCGGAGCATGCCCGCCTCGTGATCGGCGTCGGCGCACTCTTCGACTTCGTTTCCGGTCAGGTTCCGCGTGCGCCGCTGTGGATGCGACACATCCGCTGCGAATGGGTCTATCGGCTGTGGCTGGAGCCGAAGCGGCTCTGGTACCGCTATGTCGTCGGCATTCCGGTCTTCCTTGGCCATGTCGCGCGCTTCAAGATCATGGGTCTGCCCCGTCATGTTGGCGGCTAGGATCCGCCTGCGGACTGGCCCGACGCCGTTCCTGAACATCAGCTTCGCCGCGGAGATGAAGCTAGACCAAGGGAGGCCACAGGAAGCTGCGGTTTCCCCTTGCAAATACCATGCTTTTGACACCATACGGCGGTGAGAGGCAAAATGCTGGCCCGACGCGGCGGCTATATTGCCGGGAAACGCAAGCGAGGGATGCTATCGTGACAACGGTGATTGATGGCAAGCAGGCAGCCGCCTCCGTAATCGAGGCGGTGACAACAGCAGCAGCGACGCTGGAAGGAGAGACCGGGCGCCGGCCCGGCCTTGCGGTGGTGATCGTTGGAGACGATCCGGCAAGCCATGCTTATGTCTCCTCGAAAAGCCGGATGGCCAAGCAGTGCGGCTTCAAGTCCGTGCAGCACACGCTTCCCGAGGAAACCAGCCAGGAAACGCTGATGGCGCTCGTCGCCGAACTGAACGCGGATCCGGAAGTCGACGGCGTGCTTGTCCAGCTTCCCCTGCCGAAACATCTGAACTCCGAGCCGATCATCCAGTCGATCCTGCCGGAAAAGGACGTCGACGGCCTGCATGTCGTCAATGCCGGCAAGCTCGCCACTGGCGACGCCGAGACGGGTCTCGTCTCCTGCACGCCGGCGGGCGCCATGATCCTGGTGCGCCAGATCCGCGGCCGCGATCTCTCCGGTCTCAACGCTTTGGTGATCGGCCGCTCCAACCTGTTCGGCAAGCCGATGGCGCAGCTCCTGCTCGCCGCCAATGCCACGGTGACGATCGGCCATTCGAAGAGCCGCGACTTGGCCGCACTCGCCCGCAATGCCGACATCCTCGTGGCTGCCGTCGGCCGCGCCGAAATGGTCAAGGCCGACTGGGTCAAGCCCGGCGCGACCGTGATCGACGTAGGCATCAACCGGGTTCCGGCTCCGGAGAAGGGCGAGGGCAAGACACGGCTGGTCGGTGACGTGGCCTTTTCCGAATGCGCGCCCGTCGCCGGTGCGATCAGCCCGGTACCGGGCGGCGTCGGGCCGATGACCATCGCCATGCTCATGGCCAATACGGTGATTGCCGCCTACCGCGCGAACGGCAAACCCGCACCGAAGTTCTGACGGCTCCGCATCCGATTGCGATGGGGCGGGGGCGCCCGTACCTATTTCGGCGCAGGGCCCGTCGAGGCGCGGATCACCAGGTCGGCGGTCCAGAGTTCGTGAGCCGGCGGTTGCGGCTCTGTCCGCTTGATCGCCGCGATCAGCCTCTGGGCGATGCGAATACCGGCCGCGCGCAGCGACGAGCGGGTCGTCGTCAACGGCACGGTGAAATTTTCGGGTTTCAGCAGCGGCAGCACGTCGTCATGGGCGATCAGCGATATGTCCTCGCCGAGCTTCAGTCCCGCCCTGTTGATCGCCCTGACCGCGCCAAGCGCCAGAACGGTCGAAGCGCAGAGCACCGCTGTCGGCCGATCAGGCCGCTCCAGCAGCGCCGCCATGCCGCGAAACCCCTCTTCGTCGGTCATCGCCGTATGGCGCATCGAGCCTGCGTCGAGGTCGATGCCCTTTTCCTGGAGCGCCGCCATGGTGCCGATCCTGCGGCGGATGGCGAAGTCGAACTCCTCCGGACCGTTCAACAGCGCGAAGCGCCGGTGGCCGAGTTGCAGCAGGAGCCGCGCCGCATCGCGAAAGGCGCCCTCGTTGTCGACGTCCAGATAGGGAAAGTCATTGTCCGTGCCGTAGGACCGGCCGTGCACGATGAAAGGTACGGGCAGGGACTTCGCCATGGCGATGCGCGGGTCGTTCTCCCGCATATAGGCGAGATAATAGCCGTCGACGCTGCCGCTCGCCACCAGCCAGCGGATCGCCTGCTCCTCGTCGCGCGGCGAGGCCGGCATGATGACCAGATGGAAGTCGTGCCTGAGGGCCTCTTCGGCAAGGCCGCGCTGGAATTCGGCGAAATGCAGGTCGGAACTGTCGTTCGGTTCGATCGGCATGACGAGGCCGATCGAACCGGCCTTGCCGGTCGCCAGCCGCTGTGCCGCACGGTTGGGGCGATAGCCGGTTTCCTTGGCAGCCTTCAGCACGCGCTGGCGTGTCGTCTCGCTGACTTCCGGATAGCCGTTGATCGCCCGGCTGATCGTCGTCTGGGACAGACCCAGCAATTCCGACAAATGCTTCAGGTTCACGGCGTCACTCCTCCCATGCCGCTTGGGACTGCCTGGCAAGGATGCCGCCTCGTCGGCGTTCAAAGCGCTTGGATTGGTCTAGCAGCCGCGGGGGCTGCGACAAACAGGAAATTGGTCGAATGAATTGCATGTGCCGATTTCTTCACCGCAGTGTTGCAACGATTTGCGGCAATTCCTGAATTATGCTTGACTCGCTTTCCCACTCGATGTGATGACTTTGTGTCAAAGCGCTTTGAATATCTGGCTTTCAAACTGCGAGACGGGGCTTGCTCGTCCGATATGTGATGGGAGGTAAATCACATGAAGAGAATTTTCCTGATGACGGTCGCAGCGGCCGCCCTTCTTGCCGGTGCCGCGGGTGCGGCCGAATTGAAGTTCAAGCCGGGCGAGGACGCCAAGTTCAATTGGGCGAGCTTCGAGGAATTCAAGAATACCCATGACCTGAAGGGCCAGACGTTGTCGGTCTTCGGTCCCTGGCTGGGTCCCGACCGCGACCTGGTCTTGAGTGTTCTGGCCTATTTCGAGGATGCCACCGGCGCCAGGGTCGAATATGCCGGCTCCGACAGTTTCGAACAGCAGATCGTCATTGACACCCAGGCCGGCAGCGCGGCCAATATCGCCGTTTTCCCGCAGCCCGGTCTTGCCGCCGACCTCGCGGCCAAGGGGTTCCTCGCCCCAATGAAAGCGGAGACGGCGGAATGGCTGAGGGAAAACTACGCAGCCGGCGACTCCTGGGTGGATCTCGGATCCTACAAGGGCAAGGACGGCAACACGGCCTTTTTTGCCTTCCCCTACAAGGCCGACCTGAAATCGCTCGTCTGGTACGTTCCCGAAAACTTCGAGGACGCCGGCTATGAAGTGCCGGAGACCCTGGAAGATCTGAAGGCCCTGACCGAGCAGATCGTCGCCGAGGGAGAGACCCCCTGGTGCATCGGGCTTGGTTCCGGCGCTGCGACCGGCTGGCCGGCGACCGACTGGGTCGAGGACATGATGCTGCGCACGGCCGATCCGGAGACCTACGACAAGTGGATCTCCAACGAGATCCCCTTCAATGACCCGGCGGTCATCGGCGCGATCGAGGAATTCGGCTGGTTCGCCACGACTGACAAGTTCGCCGACGGCGGAAAGGCCGGTGTTGCCTCCACCGATTTCCGCGACAGCCCGAAGGGTCTCTTCACCTCGCCGCCCAAGTGCTACATGCACAAAATGGCCTCCTTCATTCCGTCCTTCTTCCCGGAAGGCACGGAACTGGGTGCCGACGCGGACTTCTTCTATTTCCCGGCCTATGAAGGCAAGGATCTCGGCAAGCCCGTCCTCGGCGCCGGCACGCTTTTCGGCATCACCAAGGATAGCCCCGCCGCCCAGGCCTTCATCGAGTTCCTTCAGACCCCGATTGCCCACGAGATCTGGATGGCTCAATCCGGGTTCCTCACTCCGTTCAAGGGTGCAAACCCCGAGGCCTACGCCAATGAATCCCTGAAGAAGCAGGGCGCCATCCTGACAAGCGCCACCACCTTCCGCTTCGACGGTTCCGACCTGATGCCGGGCAAGATCGGCGCGGGTGCGTTCTGGACCGGCATGGTCGACTATGTCGGCGGCAAGCCCGCAGCCGCTGTCACGGCCGAGATCCAGAAGTCCTGGGATGCCCTGAAGTAGGATCACTGACAAGGATCCACGCGGGGCCGCAAGGCCTCGCGTGGTGTGATCAAGAGACGCGCACCGGCAATGTGGTGACGGGGACAAGCGCGCGTGACGGGGAGGGTTTAAGGTGGAACAACTCTTGTATGCCCTGCTGACGATCGTTCTCGGCGTGGTCGGCGCAATCGGATATTTCTACGGCAGCAATCTCCTGCTCGACCGGCTCTTTCCCGCCAATATTTCCGACCAGGCAAGGGCATCGCAGAACCTGCGGCGCTCCGCTTTGATCCGTCCCTGGCTGTTCCTTGCCCCGGCGCTGCTGTCGCTCGGCATATATCTGGTCTATCCGGTCTTTTCTTCCGTCGCCTATTCGCTCTTCGACCGCTCCGGCACCCGTTTTGTCGGTCTTTCGAACTACCGCTGGATGTTCTTCGACCGCGAATTCCGCGAGTCGATCTTCAACAACATGCTCTGGCTGATCGTAGTGCCGGCGGCCTCGACGCTCTTCGGGCTGATCATCGCCGCCCTCACAGACCGCATCTGGTGGGGCAATATCGCCAAATCGCTAATCTTCATGCCGATGGCGATCTCGTTTGTTGGCGCCTCGGTCATCTGGAAATTTGTCTACGACTATCGCGATGCCGCAAGCGAACAGATCGGCTTGCTGAATGCAGTCGTCGTGGCCCTTGGCGGCCAGCCGCAGATCTGGATCGCGCTGCCGTTCTGGAACAATCTATTCCTGATGGTGATCCTCATCTGGATCCAGACGGGCTTTGCCATGGTGCTGCTTTCTGCAGCACTTCGTGGCATTCCCGAGGAAACGATCGAGGCGGCCGTCATCGACGGGGCAAATCCCTGGCAGATCTTCATGAAGATCAAGGTGCCGCAGATCTGGGGCACGATCGCGGTGGTCTGGACCACGATCACCATTCTTGTGCTCAAGGTGTTCGACATCGTGCTGGCCATGACCAATGGCCAATGGAACACCCAGGTGCTGGCCAACATGATGTTCGACTGGATGTTCCGCGGCGGTGGCGACTTCGGCCGTGGCGCCGCGATCGCTATCGTCATCATGGTGCTCGTCGTCCCGATCATGATCTGGAACATCCGCAACGCCAGCCGTGAAATGGAGGGACGCTGACATGTACAAGAGCAGCGCGCGCTCACCACTCACCTGGTTTGTCCATATCACGGTCGCCCTTCTGGTCATCCTGTGGACCCTCCCGACGGCCGGTCTGTTCATTACCGCGATCCGCGACAAGGATCAGATTGTCGCCTCCGGCTGGTGGACGGCCCTTTCGACCTCGACCCAGAACGTTATCTATCGCGCACCGGCCGCCGAGGGGCAGGTCGAGCAGGATGGTGCCTTCGTCATTTCCGGCAGCGTCCTTGAGGGCGGCAAGGGCTTTGTCAGCGCCTTCGGCACGTCGAGCCGTGACCCGGCAGCCTATGAGCCTGGCCAGGCGGTGGATGCGGGCGATGGTGCCAAACTGACCGTCGAGGAGAACGGCGACTTTCGCATCGAATCGGCGGTTCGTTTTGAGAACACGCGCGGCATGCGTATCTTCTACACGGCAGAGATCCCGCCGCGGTTCACCCTGGACAACTATCGCACGGTGTTGACGGCCGAGGGGATCGGCCAGTCCTTCCTCAACTCGCTGACGGTAGCCATTCCCTCGACGATCATTCCGATCCTGGTCGCGGCCTTCGCCGCCTATGCGCTCGCCTGGATGAAATTCCCCGGTCGTGCGCTCCTTCTCGCCCTGATCGTTGGCCTGCTTGTCGTGCCGCTGCAGATGTCGCTCATCCCGCTCCTGCAGATGTACAACAAGATCGGCGCCTTCTTCGGCGTTCCGGCCAAGACCTATCTGGGCATCTGGCTCGCCCATATGGGCTTCGGCCTGCCGCTCGCCATTTATCTGCTGCGCAACTACATCGCCGGCCTGCCGCGTGAGATCATGGAATCGGCGCGCGTTGATGGCGCCAACGATTTCACCATCTTCATCCGTATCGTGCTCCCGCTTTCTTATCCGGCGCTCGCCTCCTTTGCGATTTTCCAGTTCCTCTGGACCTGGAACGACCTGCTCGTCGCTACCGTCTTCCTCGGCAACAGCGAGGAGACGATCGTCCTGACCGGGCGCCTGCGCGAATTGCTTGGATCGCGCGGCGGCAATTGGGAAATCCTCACCGCCTCGGCGTTCATCACCATCATCGTTCCGCTGCTCGTCTTCTTCACCCTGCAACGCTACCTGGTCCGCGGCCTGCTCGCCGGCTCGGTCAAGGGCGGTTGAGATGGCCTGGCATCGCCTGAATGCATTCGACAAGGACTGACAATGACTGCAATGACCCAATCGACCTCTGCGCCGGACAAGGACTGGTGGCGCGGCGCGGTGATCTATCAGATCTACCCCCGCTCCTATCAGGACTCCAACGGCGACGGCATCGGTGACCTCAAGGGCATCACCGCCCGCCTGCCGCATATCGCCGCCCTTGGCGCAGACGCGATCTGGATCTCGCCCTTCTTCACTTCGCCGATGAAGGATTTCGGCTATGACGTGTCCAACTATACGGACGTCGATCCGATGTTTGGCACGGTGGCCGACTTCGATGCCTTGATCGCCGACGCCCATCGCCTCGGCCTCAAGGTGATGATCGACCTGGTCATTTCGCACACCTCCGACCAGCACTCCTGGTTCGTCGAGAGCCGGTCGAGCCGGATCAATCCCAGATCGGACTGGTATGTCTGGTCGGACCCGAAGCCGGACGGCACGCCGCCCAACAACTGGCTGTCGATCTTCGGCGGGTCCGCCTGGCACTGGGACCCGACCCGCATGCAGTATTACATGCACAATTTCCTGACGTCGCAGCCGGACCTCAACATGCACAATCCGCAGGTCCAGAATGCCGTGCTTGACGCAACCCGCTTCTGGCTCGATCGCGGTGTCGACGGCTTCCGGCTCGACACGATCAACTTCTATTTCCACGACAGGCTGTTGCGCGACAATCCGGCGCTTGCGCCCGAGCGGCGCAATGCATCGACCGCACCGGCCGTGAACCCCTACAATTTCCAGGAACACCTCTTTGACAAGAACCGGCCGGAGAACCTGGAATTCCTGAAGCGCTTCCGCGCCGTGCTGGAGGAATATCCGGCGATCGCTGCCGTCGGCGAAGTGGGCGACAGCCAGTACGGTCTTGAAATCGTCGGGCAATATACCTCCGGCGACGACAAGATGCAGATGTGCTATGCCTTTGAATTTCTGGCGCCCGAACCGCTGACACCGAAGATCGTGGCCGAGACCCAGAAGGCCTTTGCTGCGGCCGCCCCCGAGGGCTGGGCCTGCTGGGCCTTCTCCAATCACGACGTTGTCCGCCACGTCACCCGCTGGGGCGCCGATGTCGGCGACCGCAACGCCTTTGCCAAGCAGATGGCGGCCATCCTCATGACCCAGCGCGGCTCGGTCTGCATCTACCAGGGCGAGGAACTGGGCCTGACCGAAGCCGACATTGCCTATGAGGACCTTCAGGATCCCTACGGCATAGAGTTCTGGCCCGAGTTCAAGGGGCGCGACGGGTGCCGCACGCCGATGGTCTGGGACAATGTCGCCCAGCAGGCTGGCTTCTCGACCGCGCCGAAGACATGGCTGCCGATCCCGGTCGAGCACACGATCAATGCGGTGAGCGTTCAGGAGGGCAAGGCACACTCTGTGCTCGAGCACTATCGCCGCTTCCTCGCTTTCCGTCGTGCCCATCCGGCGTTGGTCAAGGGTGGTATGGAGTTTCACGAGGTTGGCGAGACCGCGCTGGTCTACAGCCGTTCGCTCGCGAACGAGACGGTTCTGTGCGTCTTCAACATGAGCGCCGAAC
>DBUL01000249.1:7911-11596 GCA_002307905.1 Rhizobiaceae bacterium UBA1291 | reverse complement strand
CCTATTACGTCACAGCTGCCGATGGAACCTATGTCGGCAGCCTGTGGATGGCGGGCGGCAAGGCCAAATACTACGAGCACCTGAGCGGTTGGTACCGCGCCTCCGGGGGCAATACCGGTGACATCAGCGGCATAACCGGTGCCAGCGTGGGGGCCGGTCGNNCCGCGCTGACGAGCGACTGGGCCGCCACAGGGCCGAGGTCATGGCCGAGATCGAAGCCGCCGTCGGGGAGCTGGAAAGCCTGTGCGCGGCGCGACCACAGGCGCCCGGCGCCGAAGTCTATCGTCTGGCGTCGCGCGTCGTGGACCTGGCGGGATTTTTCGACACCGGGCCGCTGTTCGACGCGGGCTACAAACTGCACATCGACGCCGCGGTCGAGGACATGCGCGACAGCCCCGCGGAAATCGTGGTTCCACTGACCACAGACGGCGCCGGCAAGCCCGTCGGGGGCAGTCGCTATATCGCCGACTTCACCTACGGCCTTTAAGCAGAAAGGATACCTGTCATGTTCCGGTCGCTTCATCGTTGGCCAGGCCTGTTCGCCGCAATCCTTCTTGGCATCGTTGCTTTGAGCGGAGCGGTCCTGTCGGTCTATCCCGCCTATGAGGCCATGAACGCACCGGGCTCGGCCGGCATGAGCGTGGCCGAACTCGCCAGCCGCGTGCAGGCGCAAAAGCCGACGGTGGAGCAGATCCGGCAGGCACCCTCCGGCAAGGTTACCGCCTATTTCTACGAGGGCGACCAGCCCACCGCCGCGACCATCGACCCCAAGACCGGCGCGACAATTGGCAGCGCGGATACCCCCGCGCTGCAACGCTGGCTGACCAACCTGCACCGTTCGCTGTTCCTCGGCGACAGCGGGCGCATCGTGGTGGCGTCCGGTGCCGCGGCGATGCTCTTGCTTTGCATCTCCGGCCTTTCGCTCTTGGCGCGCCGTGCCGGTGGTTGGAGACGGCTGTTTTCCCCCCTTCGCGGGTCAGGCCAGGGCCGTCGCCACGCCTCGATTGCCCGCCTTGCGGTCTGGGGACTGACCCTCTCCTCGGTAACGGCCCTTTGGATGACGGCCGCAACCTTCGGGCTCATTCCGGAGGGCTCCGGCGCTCCCGCCTTTCCAGCCAACGTGAGCGGTGAAACCGGCCTGCTGCCGGCGACCATTCAAGTCCTGCAGCAGACTCCCATTGATGAGCTGCGTTCGCTCACCTTTCCCGTGGCCGGCGACAAGACCGACGTATTCACGCTGAAGACCACCTCCGGCGAGGGCTATATCGATCAGGGAACGGGTGTACTTCTCGCCTGGAACGACGCCAGCGCATGGCAGCGCGTCAGTGACGTGATCGCCCTGCTTCATACCGGCCAGGGCGCATCGGTCCTCGGGCTTCTTCTCGGGCTCTCGGCCCTTGGCGTTCCGGTCATGGCCTGGTCCGGCATCAGGCTCTGGTTCTCCGGCCTGCGCAAGCGAAAGGATAGTTCCGCACCCGCCGATCAGGCCGACACGATTATCCTGGTTGGCAGCGAAGGCGGCAGCACCTGGGCGTTTGCCGACACGCTTCGGGAAACCCTGACCGCCACGGGCGCCCAGGTTCATACCGCGGCGATGTCCGCCCTTGCACCGGACCAATGGCCCAAGGCCCGCCGCATCATTCTGCTGGCCGCCACCTATGGCGAAGGAGAAGCGCCGGCTTCGGCGCGTGGCTTCCTCGAACGCTTGGCCGCCTTGCCCAAGGCCCCAACGGCCCAGGTTGCGATCCTCGGCTTCGGCGATCGCAGCTTCCCCGCCTTCTGTGGTTTTGCCGCGGAAGTCGCGCGGGCGGTAGAATCCAAGGGCTGGCACCAGTTCCTGCCAATGGACACCGTCGATCGCCAGTCACCGCAGGATTTCGCCCGCTGGGGCCGCTCGCTTTCGCAAGCGCTCGGATCGGCTTTCGAGCTCAATCACCAGCCGAAGGCGCCCCTGACGCGTGAACTCCGTCTCGTTTCCCGCCGCGACTATGGCGCGGAAGTCCAGGCGCCAACTGCCATCCTGCGCTTTGCCCTGCCGCAAGCCTCGTTCTGGCAGCGGCTGACGCGACGGACCTTCGCGGCCTTTGAGCCCGGGGACCTGCTGGGCATCGTGCCGGAAGGCTCGGTCGTGCCACGCTTCTACTCGCTTTCATCCGGCAGTCGCGACGGCTTCGTCGAGATCTGCGTGCGTAAGCAGCCGGGCGGGCTGTGCTCCACCCAGCTCACCATGCTGGAGCCCGGGGAAAGCATCCACGCATTCCTGCGCCCTAACCTTGGCTTCCGGCCGAAGCGCGGCAAGAACCCGGTCCTGTTGATCGGCGCCGGAACCGGGATCGGGCCGCTCGCCGGCTTTGCCCGAAACAACCATGCCGTTCAGCCTATGCACCTGTTCTTCGGCGCCCGTCACCCATCGAGCGACGCGCTCTATGCCGAGGAACTGGCCGAGTGGCAGAACGAGGGACGGCTCACATCAGTGACCACCGCCTATTCCCGTGGCCCGGCGCCCATCTACGTGCAGGACGCCCTTCGCCGGGATGCCGCCCGCGTGGCGCGCCTCGTTTCCGAAGGCGCCCAGATCATGGTCTGCGGCGGACGCGACATGGCAGCAGGCGTTGCCGCCGCACTGAGCGAAATCCTGGCAGGCGGAGGCCCGACCCTCGCTGCACTCAAGGCGGAGGGACGTTATGCCGAAGACGTTTACTGACCTGACCCGCCACACCCTGAACGGTCCGACCATGGGCACCCGCTGGTCCGCCCTCTTCCATGCCGCATCGGATTTCGATCCGGTCCCCGTAGAGACGGCTATGGCGGCTGCCGTGGCGGAGGTGGACGCGCAGATGTCGACGTGGAAGCCGGACAGCGACCTCAACCGCCTGAGCGCTGCCAACCCGGGCGAATGGATCTTGCTGCCTCCCCAGTTGATGGAGGTCCTGGCCGCCGGACTGGAGGTCGGACGCGCAACCGGCGGCGCCTTCGACATCGGCATGGGCGATGCCGTGACCGCCTGGGGTTTTGGCACGGATCCGGCCGAAGAGGCACGCATCCGCGCAGCCCGCGTCAAACCACGCCGACCGGCCCATGAGGTTCTCGAGCTTGACCGCGCTCAAGGCCGCGCCCGCAAGAGCGAAGCGATGGTTTTCGATCTGAGCGGCATCGCCAAGGGCTATGGCGTCGACCGGCTCGCCCAGACGGCAAAGGCCTTCGGTATCGAGGGTGCCCTTCTGGCCATCGACGGGGAACTGCGCGCCATCGGCACGCAGCCGGACGGCTCGNNCACTCCGTCGGCCTTTCGGTTCTGTTCATTGGCCATGAGAAGGCGGCAATCACCGGCACCGGCTACTTCGCGTCGGAAGGGGCGCCGGTCGGCGCCTGAAGGTGCAACGGGGCGCGTTCCTCTGTCCCGGGATTTCTGACCTGAGACTCACATTCCGTCCAGTTTCGCGCGAGAAGCGGTTTTCCGTCAGCGGCTTAAGCTAGCAACCCACTCAAAGAAACCCTTGCGCGCAATGGCACAAGGGTTTCGCGGAGATTGTCGGCCGGTTACGCGGAAACCTGTAAATGGAGGCCCCTTGAGAAGGCCTCCACATCGATTATTATTATCTCACGCCCCTATTCTGCGGCGATGCGACGAGTTTCCTCTCCATGCTCTTCCCGCACATCGTCATTGTGGTGCACCAGCGGACGA
>DBUL01000249.1:5824-7787 GCA_002307905.1 Rhizobiaceae bacterium UBA1291 | reverse complement strand
CTGGGTGAAGATGTTGTTGTCCCCGCCCGTGTACCAGACCCCCGCCAGGGCGGCCAGCACACCCATCGGCACGATCATGATGATCGCGATCGGCAGCGTCAGGCTCTCGTATTGGGCCGCCAGCACCAGATAGACGAGCAGCAGGGCGAGCGGAAAGACGACGATGCTCGAATTGCCGGCCAGAATCTGCTGATAGGTCAGGTCCGTCCATTCAAAGGTGATGCCGTTCGGCAATGTCTCGTCGGCGATACGCTCGATCGCCGCCTGCGCCTGACCCGACGAGAAGCCCGGCGCCGGGCCGCCATTGATGTCGGCGGCGAGGAAGCCGTTATAGCGCGTGGTGCGCTCCGGCCCCGTGGTGCTGTCGACCTTCAACAGGGCCGAAAGCGGGATCATCTGCCCGGTGCGCGAGCGGACCTGGAGCTGGCCGATATCCTCGGGCCGGGCGCGAAAGGCGGCATCGGCCTGGACCCGGACACTGTAGGTGCGGCCAAACGCATTGAAGTCGTTGACGTAGAGCGAGCCGAGATAGATCTGCAGGGTCTCGAACACGTCAGTGACCGACACGCCAAGCTGCTCCGCCTTCGAGCGGTCGAGATCGGCATAGAGCTGCGGCACGTTGATCTGGAAGCTGGAGAACAGGCCCGCAAGCTCCGGCGTCTGGTATGCCTTGCCGAGGAACGCCTTGGTCGCCTCGTCCAGCGCCTGGTACCCGAGGCCGGCACGATCCTCGATCTGTAGCTTGAAACCACCCGTCGAGCCAAGGCCATTAACCGGCGGCGGCGGGAACATCGCGATGAAGGCGTCCTGGATGCCGGCGAACTTCTGGTTCAGCTGCATGGCGATGGCACCACCGGAAAGTTCCGGCGTCTTTCGCTCGGCAAAGTCATCAAGCACCGCGAACACAATACCCGAGTTCGAACCGATGGTGAAACCATTGATCGACAGGCCCGGAAAGGCGATGGCATGGGCCACGCCCGGCTGTTCCAGCGCGATGTCGCTCATCCGCTTGATCACCTCTTCCGTCCGGTCCAGCGTCGCGCCGTCCGGCAATTGCGCGAAACCGATCAGGTATTGCTTGTCCTGTGCTGGGACGAAGCCGCCAGGAACAGCGTTGAAGACGACATAGGTGGCGCCGATCAGCGCGAGGTAGACGACCATGACCAGCGACTTGCGCGACAGAAGACCACCGACACCGCGGCCGTAACCGTTCGATGCCGCGCCAAAGGCCCGGTTGAAGCCGCGGAAGAACCAGCCGAAGACCCGATCCATGGCCCGCGTCAGCCAATCCTTGGGCGCATGATGGTCCTTCAGCAGAAGGGCAGCCAGGGCTGGCGACAGGGTGAGCGAGTTGATGGCCGAGATCACGGTCGAAATGGCGATGGTCAGCGCGAACTGGCGATAGAACTGGCCGGAAAGGCCGCTGATGAACGCCAGGGGCACGAAGACGGCGACCAGCACCAGCGCAATCGCGATGATCGGGCCGGAGACTTCGCGCATAGCCTGATAGGTCGCCTCGCGTGGCGTCAGCCCGTTTTCGATATTGCGCTCGACGTTTTCGACGACGACGATCGCGTCGTCCACCACGATGCCGATGGCGAGCACCAAACCGAAGAGCGTGAGCGCATTGATCGAGAAGCCGAAGGCATACATCACGGCAAAGGTGCCGATGATCGAAACCGGGACCGCGATCAGCGGGATGATCGACGCGCGCCAGGTTTGCAGGAAGAGGATGACGACGAGGACCACGAGGGCGACCGCCTCCAGAAGCGTATCGACGACCTTTTCGATCGAGGCCCGCACGAACTCCGTGGTGTCGTAGACGATCTCATATTTCACCCCGTCGGGCATGGCGAGCTGAAGCTGGTCCATGGTGGCGCGCACATTGTCGGCGATCTCGATGGCGTTCGAACCGGGCGCCTGCAGCACGGCAATGGCGACCGCCGGCTTGCCGTCGAGCAGG